>CAYPOW010000104.1:0-10915 GCA_964412145.1 uncultured Draconibacterium sp. | reverse complement strand
AGGAAAAGCTTGCCACTTTCCCTGATGATGTCTTGTTTTTGGCTTTTGTCAATCGAAAGCCAGCCGTTCCTGACTGCGAAGGCTCTAAGCCTTACCAAACACAACTCTTTTCTTATGCTTTATTGCAAAATAATGAAAGTAAAAGCGCCATATATTCAGGTGTTTGTGATGACTATAAAGCGTTTATCAAAAGCTTTTCAAAGAGCTTAAATTCTACAGCTCGAATTATAGTTTACGACCGGAAAGAATTAGAAGAAGCTTTCGACTCAATAATCAGCTTTTTTCCTGAATTTGAAAATGAAACAGCAGAAATTTTGCGTAAAACAACGGGTATTAAGCAATGGATTTTGAAAGGTGATTTTTATTTTGTTGGATTAAAATATGATTTACTTCTCAAAGAAGTTGCTGCTAAAACACTAAATAACAAACCTTTTTCTAAGCCTTCAATAGGTTCGGATATTTTAGCTATAAATGCTTATGAAATAGTACTTGAAAAGAAAGGCAATTTTAGTGATGCCGATGAAAAAGCCATTTTGGAGTATATGGAAATCTCGGCAGATTACGTTAAGCAGATTATTATAGTTCTCATGGAATTAAATCAAATTCAATAAGTTAAGCTGACATCTTAAACGCGTAAGAAAATTTCTTTCCTAAAAAACTTGATATTGCATAACACATCGTTGTATCTTGCATTCATAAATACACCCACGGATTTAGTTCTTTTTTTATTAACGCAATCATAAATTTTTCATACGAAATTTTTAATCATTTTCTGTTTTGTCTTTTTAGAAAGAACAGATTTACAATTGGTTATATCATTAATTAAATTAAAGCAAAAGAACTTTTAAAAATTATTTATAGCGTCAAAAAAACTAGGTATAGAAGAGTAATAGAATATCTTTTTAATGTGAAAATTTTGCAACTAAAATGGATAACATCGACCATAATTTAGTCGGTTTTTATTATTGAGGTTAAATATATTACTAACATTTAAAATTATATATTTATGAAAAAAGACCTAGCTATTTACAGGCTGATTTTAATTGGCCTGATTATGCTTTTTAGCTCTGGATGGGCTGTTGGGCAAGGCATATTTGTATCCCAAAATTGTGACCCTAGTGCAAATTATGCACCTGACCGGTTTGCTGAAATATATAATCCAACCAGCTCTTCTGTTGATCTCACTGGGTGGACTCTAGAAAATATTCAAGGGGGCAGTGTTTTGTTTACTTGGACACTTTCTGGAAGTATAGCATCTGGAGATGCTCTGGTTTGTGGGAATGCAGATGCCACATCACAAACAATTACTCCAGATATTACTGCTACTTGGGCAGGTAACAGCTGGAATGGAAAAGGTGGTGACGGAACCATTCTAAAGAATGCATTAGGAACCGTTATAGATAATGCTGTGCAATTAGATGCAACAGGTACTTTTGAAAATAAAGAAATGGTTCGGAAATCTAGTATTACCAGCCCTACTTCTACTTTTAATGCAACTGAATGGACATTTACGTCGATAACAAATGCTGTTGATGCAACTCCAGGAACACATACTTGTATTTTGCCATCAAGTGGTACCACTATAGCGCTTAGTACTTCAACATTATCTGGGTTTTCATATAACGAAGGCTATGGGCCTTCTGCCGAGCAAACATTTACAGTTTCAGGAGCCAATTTAACACACGACATTTCTATTGTTCCAGCAACAGATTATGAAATATCCACAACAACTGGGGGCTCATTTTCCGCTACCAATCCAATTACTTTAACACAAAGTGCCGGGTCAGTTGCTGAAATAACAATTTATACAAGATTAAAGGCGGGTTTAAGTGCAGGAGATTACAGTACTGATGAAACTATTACCGCTACTTCTACCGATGCCGCTGATAAAACTGTGAGTTGTGGTGGTAATGTTTTAGCTGCCTCCATTATCATTAACGAAGTAGATTCAGATACAGACGGAGCAGATGTTTTGGAATTTAGCGAATTGTATGATGGTGGTACCGGAAATACTTCTTTATATGGCCTTGTTTTGGTTTTATATAATGGATCCGATGACCTTTCTTATAATTCCTATGATTTGGATGGTGAAACTACAGATGCCAACGGTTATTTTGTTATCGGAAATTCCGCGGTCTCAAATGTAGATTTAATTACCACGAATGGATCTCTTCAGAATGGTGCTGATGCAGTTGCTTTGTATTATGGCAATGCTGCTGATTTTCCTAATGGTACTGCTGTTACTACAACTGATCTTATAGATGCTTTTGTTTACGATACAGATGATACAGATGATGCAGGATTATTAATTTTATTAAATGCATTACAGCCACAAATAAATGAGGATGAACGAGGCGATAAAGATAATCAAAGTAATCAGCGCATTCCTAATGGTTCAGGGGGGGCTAGAAATACAGATACTTATAGTCAGGGCGCCCCTACACCTGGTGCAAAAAATTACGCAGGTACCTCATGGACTGGCAATGTTGATGCTGATTGGACTAATGCAGGTAACTGGTCAAATGGACTTCCAACGTCTAACTACAATATTACTATTGGAGCAGGAGCGACTACATCTTTAAGTGGAACAAGCACTTGCAATAATATTGAAATAGCTACCAGCGGTGCATTAACTATAAGCGGTACATTAACGGCAAGCGGTACGGTAACTATAAAATCTGATGCAAGCAATAATGGGTCTTTAATATTTACAGGCTCAGGAAATATTGCAACAACAGCTAAAAGCACTGCTGACGAGGCAATTATAACTTATGAACGCTGGGTACAGGGTGGTAAATGGCATATGCTAAGTGCTCCAGTAGCTGGACAGGATATCGCAACATTGTTAAGCAATACAGCAGATAATATCGTAATGAAGGATTATAACGAGGGTGGCGATGCATGGAATTCAGCTTTGAGTATAGGCACAATGACTTCAGCAAAAGGGTATGCTACTAAAAAAGATAGTGATGGAATTATAACCATCAGCGGAACTAAAAATGGAACTATAGCCGCAACTCTAGGTTTGGCAGGCACTGGTTACGGCTGGAATATTTTGGGAAATCCTTATACCAGTGAAATTAGAGCCACATCAGGAGGAGTTGATTATCTGCTAAATGCAGCTAATGTATTGACATTACAAGACAGTTATGCTGCAATCTATATTTGGAATGAAGATGGAGCTTATGATGGCTCACAAAATTATTATAAAACCGTAAATAATACGGCTAATGGAACTTTAGGTGCAGTAACTCATTTACAGGCAGGACAAGGATTCTTTGTAAAAGCAAAAACAAATGGTGCTAGCTTTGGGTTCAATATTAGTATGCAAGAGGATGCCTCATCAACTTTTTATAAAGATGCTTCCGCCGATTCTTGGTCAACTATCGAGCTAATTGCAGAAACAAATTCTACCAAGTCGAATACTCGAATCGTATATAATAATCAGATGACCAGATGGTTAGACATTAGTTACGATGCTGGTTTATTGACTAGCAATCCTTCTTTTTCCTTATACACAAAATTAGTTGAAGACAATGGTGTTGATTTTATGATTCAGGCTTTACCAACAGATTATGAAAACCTAATCGTCCCTATTGGTTTAGATGCCAAGGCTGGAGAAATAATAACTTTTAGTGCCAATGCATTAAATATTCCGGAAGAATATGCCGTTGTTTTGGAAGATCATAGTCTAAATGTCTTTACAGATTTAAGCGAAGCAGAATCGGATTATAGCATTCTTCTTGAAGAGGATAGTGATGGAATAGGTCGTTTCTTTGTCCATACTTCTTTTAAATCCACTACAGGAATTGGCGATGTGGATATTGAAAACGCTTTCCAGGCATTTACTAGAGTGAACGATAATCAGTTAATCATTCGTGGTGAAATAGCCGCAAATACAGTGGCAAGAATATTTAGTATTACGGGCAAACAGATTGCGGTCGTTTCTTTACAGGAGGCGACAGAAAATCGTATTTCATTTAATGATGACGCAGGTATTTATATTTTGCAAATCACTAACAAAAATGAAACATTCACACAAAAATTCGCCTGGATTAAATAACCTGTATGAACGCTAAAATTTTATTAGAAATGAAAAACAAAAATATAAAAATTGCTAAAAACGCAGAAATAACACGCAAAGAAGCATTGAAGAAAATGGGTACTTATGCTGCCTTTACAGCTTTGGGAACTATAGTCCTATTGAGCCCGAAAGCAGCACAAGCAGGCTCAACAACACCTGCGCCACCTATACGCGGCAGACCTATTACCCCGCGTCCAATAAGTTAATATTTATCAAGATGAATTTCAGGGCTCTAAATTTTGTAGTTTAGAGTCCTTATTTTTATGTCAAATTATGCTCAACTATCTCGATAAAGCAGTAGGAAATAAAAAATGGCTTTGGTTTAAAAACACCAATAACTATTTGCAGGTTGACAAGGAGGTGTTTGTGCTGACTATAAAGCGTTAATCATAAGCTTTTAAAAGAGCTTAAATTCTACAGCTCGAATTATAGTTTATGAAAAGGTAGAGTTAGCAGAAGCTACCGACTCAATAATCAACCTTTTTCCTGAAATTGAAAATGAAATAACAAAAATTCCGCATAAAACAACAGGAATAAAACAATGGGTTTTGAAGGGTGAATTTTATTTTTCAGGCTTAAAATACGATTTGCTTTTTAAATATACGGCTGCTAAAATATTGAATAACAAGCCTTTTGCTAAGCCTTCAATAAGTTCTGATATTTTAGCTATAAATGCTTATGAAATATTGCTTTAAAAGAAAGGCAATTTTAATGATACCGATGAAAAAGCCATTTTGGAGTATATGGAAAACTCGGTAGCCCTAATCGAACAAATTATTGAATCATTAATGGAATAAAACC
The DNA here is from genome assembly GCA_964412145.1 of uncultured Draconibacterium sp. GTDB lineage: Bacteria > Bacteroidota > Bacteroidia > Bacteroidales > UBA12170 > UBA12170. Next base: position 6,030 of record CAYPOW010000104.1, on the reverse strand, counting down.
CTTTGTAAATAAGCTTAAAAACTCCCAAAGGCTATCAGACTTTTAAGTGAAAGCTAAAAACCCAGTCTGTAGATCTTCAATTAGTTAATCCAACATCTTAAACGTTAAAGAAAAAAATATCTTCAAAAAAACTTGATATTGCATAGTCAAGCTTTGTATCTTACACCATATAAACACGTGATTGATAACATGTAACCTGATTGAATATAATATTTGTCAAATTTTTCTTTAGTAATGACGGCTGTAAAGCCTTTTTGTGTACTTAATTTATATTGTGATAAAAAAAGATAAAACTTTTTTAGAGTCTTCAAAAAATTATTGCTGAACGTGGGTTCAGGAAGTCTCTAAAGATTAACCCGATTTTAACACCAAATATATTATATAATAACTTAAAGAAAATGATATGAAAAAGACTTACATTTTATGCGTTTTTATAATGTTTTCCTGTTTTAATGCGCAATCTCAGACAACAACCACTTGGACTGGCGCAGCTGACACTAACTGGGATAATCCAGTAAACTGGACAAGTGGAATACCAGACCATACAATAGATGTAATTATTCCTAATCCTGGTGCATTATTTAATCTTAATTATCCAATTGCAAATGGGCCTATTGCCGAATGTAGTACTCTTATTATAGAGCCCGGGGGGGAGTTAACAGACAATACTACTGAAATTGGTCTTGTCGTATATACAAGTTTAGTTATTAATTCAGATGCAACAGGCTACGGTTCTTTAATTCTTAATTCAATAGGAGGTGGCACCCCCATCTCAGAATCAACCTATAATCTTTTTATAGATGATGCCGAATGGCATTTGCTTGGATCTCCATTTACAGGGCAAACAATTAATTCTACATTTATATCAAACAATTCTATTATAGGAATGAAGGACTATATTGAAAATCCTGATGGCTGGGAAACTACCGATTATGCAGTAACAGCTCCTGATGTGGCTTTTTCTTTAGGAAAAGGATATGTTACAAAAATAAGTAGTGCGGGAGTCGTTTCTTTAACAGGAACTCCAAATAATGAGGATGTAGATATTACACTAGCATCTGATGGCTATTGCTGGAATTTGTTAAGCAATCCATTCACAAGTTCTATTGCAGCAAATACAGATGGACATGCAACCAATAATTTATTAAGCATCAATGCTGATGTTTTTGCTAGCGGTTATCAGGCCTTTTATATTTGGGATGCCAATTCAACTAGTTATAAAATTTATAATCTAACAACTATGGATTTAGATTATATGCAAGTAGGTCAAGGCTTTTTTGTAAAATCTAAGATTGGTGGGGGAACATTTTCAATAACGACTGCAATGCAAAGCCATCAAACAGCCGCTGCATTTAAATCAGAGGAAACAGTTTGGGCTCACATAAGTTTGCTTGTCAAAACAGATAATCTAAAAGCTAGTACGGAACTGTATTTTAATAGAGATATGAGTAGAGGTCTTGATAATGGTTTCGATGCCGGTATGCTTAAAAGCGGTTCTTTAGTTTTATATTCTCGTTTAGTAGAAGAAGATAATAGAATAGACTTAGGCATTCAAAGTTTACCAACCGATTATGAAAACTTAATTATTCCAATAGGTTTAGATGCCAAGGCTGGAGAAATAATTACTTTCAGTGCAAGAGCATTAAATATTCCGGAAGAATATGCTGTTGTTTTAGAAGATCGGGCATTAAATGTGTTTACAGATTTAAGTGATGATGGAAGCTATAGCATTCAGCTTTCAGAAAATAGCAATGGAACAGGTCGTTTCTTTGTTTATACATCTTTTAAATCTGCCACAGGTATTGGAGATTTGGATGCTGATAATGTTTTCCAGGTATTTACACGGCCTTCTGATAATCAATTATTTATTCGTGGTGAAGTTTTTGGAAATTCTGTAGCAAGGATTTATAGCATTACGGGTAAACAAATTGCTGTTCTTTCTTTGCAAGAAGCGATGGAAAATCGAATTCCATTTAATGGTGATGTAGGTATTTATATTGTGCAAATCAGCAATGAGAGTGGAAGTTATACGCAAAAATTTGCTTGGGTTAAATAAATTGTAGCACTAATAAAAACGAACATCATGAAAAATAAAAATATAAAAACGGCAAAAAACAAAGAAATTACGCGAAAAGAGGCGCTGAAAAAAATGGGAACTTATGCTGCGTTTACCGCTTTAGGAACGATGGTTTTATTGAGCCCAAAGGCGGCCCAAGCGGGCTCTACTGCTCCAGAACAGCCGAGAAGATCCTCCAACTGGTAGTAATCTTATTGCACAACGACCGACAAGTTAATATTCAATAGGATTTTTAGGCTCTAAATATTGTAATTTAGAGCCTTTATTTTTAATTAGTTTATGCTCAACTATCTCGTTAAAACAATCGGAAATAAAAAGTGGCTTTGGTTTAAAAATACCAATAACTATTTACAGTTGGATGAAGCTTTGTTTCAGGTTTTTGAAAAACTTGAACAACAAATATCCATTGATGAAGTCGTAAATTGGTGTGCCCAGATTTATAATTTACGTGAAACTGATGCTCGTAAAACAGTTCTCAAAATAGATGCGCTCTTTTCCGAACAATTGAAAGAAAAAACTCAAATCAAAAAAGAAGAATTTGTATATAAAGTTCCTGATTCTTTTTTTAGTTCAAAAAACTATCTTTTCAACGATTTTGTTTTTCATATAGAATATGGTGATGCTCAAATAGAAACGATGTTGCATCCCTTATTTGCTCATCTAGAAATACTTGATAATGAATCGGCTAATCAAAATCTAAAACTCTTTTTTCAGGACAAGACCTTTGTTTTGAATATCGATGGAAAACAAATAGGAATTTGGCCAAAAAATGAAGATCATATTTTTAAAGGACAGGTATTTATGGCCTTGCTAAATGCGACGTATTCCAAAACCGAAAAAGACTGGGTTAGCGTTTTGCATGCTTCTGCCATAGGAAATGATAAAAGCAGTGTTTTGTTTTTAGGCGATTCGGGAAACGGAAAAAGCACAGCTTCTGCTCTTGCTTTGGCCAGCGGATTGCAATTAATTGCTGATGATTTTGTTCCCATCGACACAAATGGTCAGGTTTTGGCTTTTCCTGCCGCAATATCAGTTAAAAAACAGGCGCTGGAATTTTTATCATTGCGGTTCCCTGAACTTTTAAAAGCGAAAGAATACGAATTAAAAGCCATGAACAAAACAGTTCGTTACCTGGCTCCTCAAAGATTAAAAAATAATTCAGGCCGGCCCGTAAAAGCATTGGTTTGTATTCAATATACACAAGACGTTGATTTTGAGCTAGAAGCAATCGACATTCATTTGGCTTTTCAGCATTTGGTGGTCGATTCCTGGCTTTCGCCTGAAGAAAAAAATGCTTCTTTTTTTATGGATTGGATGGCCGAATTACCAGCTTATCGCTTGCGTTATTCAAACAATGAAAAAATGATTGCCGCCATTAAAAAACTACTCAATGACCAATAAAGAAGCCCTTTTATTTGTTGGAAAATGTTTGTCCTTAAGCATGCATCCTGAATGTGCATCATCCATAAAAGCAACGATTCTTTCCGGTCAGATTGATTGGCGACAAGTTGTCTATCAAAGCAGCGCTCAATTTGTTTTGCCAGCTCTATATTTAAATTTAAAACGAAACAATCTTCTTTCTGATTTACCAGAAGATTTGGTAGCTCATTTTGAAGAAATCACCAATTTGAATCGTGAGCGTAATCAAAGTATTATCAAACAGCTAAACAATATCAATGCCTTATTAAATGAAAACGGATTAAAACCCGTTTTTCTAAAAGGCACGGCTCATTTATTGGATGGATTATACGAAGATATAGGCGAACGTATGATTGGCGATATTGATTTTTTGCTGGAGGAAAACGAAGCGTTGCAAGCTTTTAATATCCTGAAAGAAAATGGATATTATCGATTAAGCAAAATAGGAGATGCTGTTATTGGCGCCGGTAGACATTTGCCCCGATTGATTAATGAGAATGAAATAGCCGCAGTGGAGGTCCATGGCCAAATGCTTAAAACCAAACAAAATTATATTTTCAATTGGTTGATGGTAGAGAAAAATCTGAAAGAAGCCAAAAATCTAAAAGACGCATTTGTTTTGTCAGATAATGATTTGATATTGAACAACATGCTTAATGTTTTGCTAAACGACAAAGGCAAATCGATGCTTAAAATATTTTTACGTCAGAATTATGATTTATTGCTTTTATCCAAAAGAGAAAACCCTTCGGCCGCAAGCAGATCTTTTAATCGGAATCATAAAGATTTAAATGCTTATATCGCTCTTTCCGCTCATTTATTTGACTATCCAGCCACTTTAAATTTTGAAGAAAATACAAGCGCAAAACACTATCTTCAAAAAATAAATTTTGTTTGGGATTACCCAAGATTAGCAAGATTTGGTCGATTGATCTATTTTATCTTTTTCAGGATTTATCGTTATTTTGTTACATTGATTGGGTTTTTTGTCAGCTCCTCAACACGCAAACGAGTGATTGCAAGTCTTTCTGATCCAACATATTATGGAAAACATTTTGAACAGTATAAAGTGTGGTTTTCTTAATGATTTGATTGTCAGTCATATAATCGCAATAAAAATAAAAAATTAAAGCCACAAATGCACGAATATTAAACGAATCACTTTCTAAAAGTCTGCATAAATTACATTCGTGAATTCTGCAAAAGGCATCACTTTGTGAGTGGCTTATTTAAATTTTTGTTTAAAGTTGACAAAACTCCCTTAAATCCGATTGCAATATAGAAGCCAATTCCTCAAAATTATCTTCTCGGGTTTCCGTAAAAACAAAACCAAAAAGAGGATATTCACTATGATCTAATTTTCTCAATTCCAAAGTTTTTTCAAATCCCGATAAAAGTTTTTGATAATCAAACGATTTAATTTCTTCTGATTTTAAACCTGTGGAATTATCCAATACAATTAGTGCGAATAATTTCCCTGCCTTGTCTTTTAAAATATCATTCCAATCAGGTTTAAAATTTTGAAAGAAAGCAGCATAAGGATTAAATCCCCAGGCATAAGGTGTCAAATCTGCAGTTGTGCAAAAACCGCCAAAACGCAACGGATTTACTTCTATTGGTACTAACTTTCCGTTTTCATCAACCCTTACTTCAACGTGTAATGGAAAGTTTTTCAATTCAATCAAAGCTCCAAGTGTGTCTAAAAAATCAGTGAAGGGAGGCAGATATTTTTCCATAATATCTTTTGATGTCACATAAACGCGATCACTCACATCGTCTATCGAAGCAAATTCATGTTTTAGAATATTCAAAATAGTTGGAATTCCATTTTCATCGTAATAAGCATCAAAGGCAAACTCTATTCCTGGTATAAAACTTTCAATAATTAGGGTTGTACTATTCAATACTTCAGAAGGAAAAAGCAGGGCGGCCTTTCTAATTTCTTTTTTTAACTTTTCTTTTACAACAGGCCATTCATCATAGCTCTGAACAGGGTAAACAGCTAAGCTAAAAAAGCCGACGGCGGGTTTTATCACGAAAGGAATAGGAAGATCTTGTATCTCTATTTTATCTATTTTCTTAATGTTTACTGAGCGATAGAAAACCTCTGGAAAGAACTTTTCTGTAAGTTTGCGAAAAGCCACTTTATCTTTAAACCAGTTAATTTTTTCCGGCAGATTAGTTCCGTTTAAATGTTGCGCTATCCATTGAATGGAGTTCTCGGAATTACTATAAATACGCGCGTTAGGAGTTGCTTTATAATGATTTACAGCCTCTTCGTCCGAATAAAATTTAGTGCTCGAATTGAGCTGTAAGGATTTACTGTAATCATTGGCTAAAACTGGAAATTGATGGTCTGTTGCTGTTTTTTTAAGGTAATCAGAAACATAAGGTTTGTCGAGTATAATCATTGTTTTTATTTTCGCCTGCAAAAGAACGAAAAATTATCAAGCATTAAAAGACTAATTAGTCTTGATAGATTTCTGTATTCGGATGAAATTTTAACCAGGAAAAAGCAAAATGGTTGCTATGAG
>CAYPOW010000103.1:3424-10921 GCA_964412145.1 uncultured Draconibacterium sp. | reverse complement strand
TGTTCCATCTTAAAAAAGTACTTTTTCTCGAGACTGTAAAGTTTAACCTCAAAAATATAGCCATCTTCATCATCATGGATTATTTCAACTATTGGCGGACGCTTAATAGATGCCCACGGAAGACTTAAAACTTCAAAACGAATTTTATCCATCAATAAATCAGCCTTTTCTTTATTCAATGTACGGAGTGTAAAAACATGACTTAGAACCATTTCGCCAGGATGAACCTTCACAATAGTCTGTCGGGTTATCTTGCTATAGGGAATATAAATTACTTCCCCTGAATCGCTTTCTATTTTAATAATCCGATTGCCCAATTCAATTATTTTCCCTTCGAAATTATCGACCTGAATAATGTCTTTCTCTTCAAAATCTTTATTCATTTTAAATAATGCTCCTGCAATAAAATCTTTCACTGTAAACCACAAGACCCAAAATGCACTAAGCATCAGCAAAACAAACAATCCCATTGCATAAAGCTGGTTAGAATCAGATAGTTGCTGTATAGCGATTAAAATAAAAAGTAGCCAGATACCCACTTCAACGATAGAAATATATTGCTTAAAAATGCGCTTCTTTGTATGGCTTTTTACCAAAAAAGGAAATACACGTTTGATTATTAAAAGCATCACAAAGAGAAACAAAGCGATGCTTCCGAAAAATAACAATTCAAAGTTTGAGAAATTAATAATAGTTGTATCCATTCCCTTTGTGTTTAAAATAATTGGCGTTTAATAAGTGCTTTCTGTAAAAATGGTAGCATATAAGGATTCAGCTCAAGGATACCATCGGCCATTTGATTGATTATTCCGGCTCGTTTTAAAATATCTACTTTATTCTGAACGCTGCTTTCCGATTCGCGTCCAATTCGTGCTAACTTTTTTAAATTCATCCGTTTATGCAAGATAAAATGCATAATAAATATCATCCACTCCGTTTCCAGAAAATCAAATACACCCTGATCTAGTTGTTTGGGTTTGCTAATAATGAGTGTATTGTTCTCTACTTTTTTAATATTCGACATCCAACTGTGCAGTGCAACGCCAATATTGCCTTCTGAATAATTAAAATAACTCGAAAAGAATTGGGCGTAATTCCATGATCGGAAGGCCGATTCAGGCGTATTTCTATACTGGAATTTCATTCCTGACGAAAGATGTCTCTTTAAAATAGCTTCTTTAATATCCTTTGCATTGAATAGAGAAAGCTCAATTAAACTGATAAAGTTGCTTTCAATCTTCCTGAAATGATTAATCAATTGAAAGGCATTAATATCACAGGCAAAAAGGAATAAATGAAGGTGAGAATAGTCTTTAATGAGCTTCATCAATTGGTCGATTGCTCGCATTCCCGTGGGGCTTTTTTCCCACCAAAGTTCCATATCATCAATTAGCAGCACGCTTTCAGCTGGAATAGTGTTTAATATTTCGGCAAATGTTCCTGTTTTTTCAGTAGCTATTTGAAAACTCGATAATAAATCGGCTGGAGAAGTTGAGCCCGTATAGGGTGCTGATATTTGGAAGATATCACCTTGTATATTTAGTTTTGGCAAAAGCTGATTCAGGAAAAAACTTTTCCCTGAGTTTCTTTCTCCTAATACGATAATCCCACCATTATATCCGTTTTTGAAATGCTTATAGCTTTCTAACGCAGAAGTAAACTCAGCATTTCTTCCAACCCAAAAATCTTTTAGATAGAACTGCTTACGCAAAAATATCTGTTTGTAGTAATCAGGAAGCTGAAGCAAAACAGGTTTCGTTATGCTCACGTTATCTTTAAATTGCAATAAATCGAAAACACGTGTATCTTTCCTAAGCATTGCCTTGCTTAATTTACGTGCAAGAATGAGTCCGCTGCTTTGGTTATACCAAAGTTTGTTCAGCTGATTTTCCATAAAGCGGTTGAGATTGCTTATATGCTTATTAAGTTTCTCAAATTGACGCTTTTGTGTATGAACCCGAATATACTGTCTGAGGCTGGTTAGATTGGAAACAAAAGTAGGAAGACCTAGTGCTTTTTTAATGTGTAACTCTTTCGATTCGAAGAAATTAGCTAGTTCAATTTCTTTGCTCTCAAGCGTAATAAGCAATGCGGATAATTTATCACTCGTAATTTGAACAAATGCATCCCAATCGAGCTCTGTTTCTTTAGCTAATTTTTGTTCCTCAAACAATTTAAGTTCCTGAAACAATTTACTGAATTCGTTTTTTACCACTTGTATTTCAGGACCAAAGGCTATCAGAAATTCGCGTAGATTCGTGCTAATCTCTTTATCAACAAGATAATCAATTGTTCGTCGAACAGCCGCCTGAAGAGACGGTATTGCATAAGCCTGTTTGCTTTCGCTTTCTATGCTAAAACTTTCAGAGAATAATTCCAGTTTTTCGGGGAAAATTTCAGCAGCAGCTCTAATTTTCTTGTTTCGTGAATCGTTTAGATCGAGCAAATGTTGCGAGATAGAAAATTCCGTATTGGGTTTATACGTCTTAAAAAGTTCCTGAACATTATCGCTTGTAGCCTGCTTATTGAATAATAAATGAAGCAAAGCTCTATGAAGATTTTTTATAGGTCGGAGATTATCCTTTTCAATATTTTCCTGCAATTCATATCGTTCCAGATTTATATAATGACGTAGCTGATGATTGAATTGGAGTAGATTGTTGTTGAGTAAATTTTGATTGTAGATAAGGTTTGAATTTTGACCGTAAATCTCGGGAAAGGCCTTCAGCTGTTTTTTAAGCCTTTTAGTATGAACAAAATAGTCGATGCTGTGATTTTCGTAAGCATTCGGAAAGAGGCTCGATAATTGTCCGGAAAATGTATTTAGATCGGAAATTTGCTTCGTATTGGCAATGTAAGCAATTTGCGAAATACTGTTTTGCATATTCTTCTCCAGGTCAGCAATAAAACTGTGAATCTGTGTCTGTTTATTCTGCAGATTTTCTTTCGATAATAATAGATCAATATCATCGCTTTGAATCATTGTTTCAAAAACATCCGATATTTTTTGCATATTGTTAAGAAATGCATTTCCCATTTTATAATTCAGCTGATCCATTCCAATCAAAGATTGATAAACTCCTTCCAGGGCTTTATGCGGAAAATGAGTATCTAGAAGACTCTGATAATTAACGTAATAAGAAAATTTGGAAAATAATACCCAAAGTATTTTTAATCTATTTTTTGCCTTTCTGGTTTCTTTATCAGGAGTGAGACAGGCCTCTATTTCATTTTTTGTTCGGCTAATTTTTATTCTGGGCTTTGCCTCTTTTATGCTTTTATCCAATGCATTTATATAAGCCGAGATATCATTGATAAAACTTTCAGCTATTTGCGGAATTTTAGTTTCATTTATCTCTTTCAGGTATTGATTCTGTGCCCGAATCATCAAACTGTATTGGGCAACAATAACGTTCTTAAGACTTTGTGCATTTGTCTGCGTTTCGAGGCGATTGCCAATATTTTCAAAACTTCGATCTACATTTTTATGAAGTTGTTGAATCAGGCTGAGGTATAAATCTTCAAAAGTGTTTAGCTTTTTTTGAATGAAATGCGCATGATGATTTTGAATTTGTCTGGCAAAATATTCAAAAGGAATGGCAAGAGCTTTGTCTCTGGGCAAACTAGGTTTTTTAATTTTAAACGAACGAGAAGCGTTTACAAGTGTTTGGGATTGAATAGTTTCATCCGTATTGATTAACTCTCCCAAATGCAATTCTTTAAATATTGAAGAGCTTTTTATCATTATTACGGTACCAATATTTTGGCAAAGTTTGGTGGTTTTGACTACAAATTCCTGCTCTTTGCCCTTTTTTAATTCTGGAAACCCTAAAAATATTAAATCAGAATCGAGCGATTCTTTTTCAATGATTTCGTAGAAGCTTTTTTGTTCAATTTCATTTTCGATTAGAATTACCTCCGCATGAATACGTGTATTTTCAAGAATATTTTTAGCCGATTCAATAATTGAAGAGCTTATTTCGGTATGTTCATTAACAATTAATAACCTGATTTGAGCTCCCGACCAAAATTCGGAATTCAGAAGAAATTTAGAAAAATACAGCGCTAAGTTTCCATTGCTACCTCCACCACGCCACCAGATGTCAATTTTCTTATATTTTCCAAAACCGTGCTTCTGGTCATAATCAATCAAAAGCACATTCAAATCCAGATCAACCAGATTATTTACACTTTGCGTAAATCGTATCGGATCTAAACTATGTCGAGCCCAGCTCATCATTACGGTATTTGGCTCAACGCCAGAGAATCCGTAGGTTTGAGCAATCATTTCTATGCCTTCGAAGATATTACTAACTGATTGTTGACGAGTGAAAACACCCGGGTATTTCTCGCTAATTTCACTGGTGATATTCTGACTCTTTTTGGAGAATAAAAAGTTTTCATCTTTTTTCTCGATAAGTTCGAAATTGGATAGAAATCCATGATCTCCAACAAAACTGCTTCCCAATTCCAACAATTGATTACGGGCATTGGCGCCACCACTAAATAAAATAATATTGGGTTCCCAGTTTTTTTCGTTCAATGGATTCTGACTTATTTTATGCAGACTTGATCGAGCCAATGAAGTCCAGACACTTTGCCAGACATTACTCATATTTCCCTGTATTTCACGACGTTTTAATAAAATATAGATTCCAAAAACAATGAGAAGTGAAACGCCCATAGCCAGCGTATCAATCTTAAACATTACGCCCATACTGGCAATAAAACCTATAATTCCAACCCATTTGGGGATTCTTAAACTAGGTCGGAAATCAGAATTGGCCCAACTTTCCAGAACATAAGCCAGATTGATAAATCCATAGGCCGCAATATAGAACATAGACACGATGATGGCAATTACATCAAGTTCACCAATCAGAATGCCAAGCTCTGCTAAAACGAAGGTAAAAAGTAAAGCCTGCCTGGGCTCGTTGTTTTTTCCTTCTCCTTTGCCAAAGAATTGAGGAGTTATTCTATCAAGCGACATCGCTTGTAGAATTCTTGGCGCACCTAATATTCCACCCAGAGCAGATGATAAGGTAGCTCCCCAAATACCAGCAACTACAAGAGGTGAGAACCAGGCAATTTTGAGTAAGAAATTAGTATCATTTACTAAAAGATCTCGATCGACAAATAATGCAAAAATAATAGCCAAGGCAACATAAATTACTAAACCAACACCAATTGCTGATAAGCTACCAAGGGGAATAGATTTTTTAGGCGATTTTAAATCGCCCGACATAGCCACACCAGCAGTAAATCCAGTTACAGCCGGGAAGAAAATGGCAAAAATAACGATCAAATTAGGAGATTCGGGAGCCGATTTTAAACTTGGAAGAATAGTTGGTATATCAGCTTGAGTAAAAATCCCAATTAAAACACTCAATATAGATAGTGCAATTGCACCCAGAATAAAAAATTGAGTTTTTATAGCAATTGATGTTGAAATATAGGCAAGGATTACTAAAATAATAATAACAACAGAACCAATAATACGTGTATCATTGATGCTTCCTTCCATTCCTAAGAAACTGGAAATGCCTTCAATGCTTATAAAATTTTCTACAAAACCAACAATATACAGTGCAATACTAAAAGCAGTACCAATAAAAAGTGTAATACCTATGGCTCCTCCCATTGGAAGACCCAAGCTTCGCGATAGCATATAATAAATGCCACCCGTTTTAATTTTTTTATCTGTTGCTATTGAAGATAAACTCAGTCCTGTTGAAATACTGATTACGTGAGCGAGAAGGATTAAGCCTAAAGCAGCATAAAGTCCAGCCTGGCCAACTACCCAGCCAAGGCGCAGATACATAATTACACCTAAGATGGTTAAAATGGAAGGTGTAAAGACGCCAGCAAAAGTTCCAAATTTTTTGGACATATGTATAAATTATTCGTTCATTTTTGTTTAGCTAAAGTAGACAAAAAATTACGAAAAATGGCGAAGATTAAGCTTAGTAGTCTACATTATTCGCTTCTAAGGCAATACATACCAGAAAATAGTCACAAAATGAGCGATGCTACCTCCCAATACAAAAAGATGAAAAATAGCATGATTGTATGGGATTTTATTCAAAAGATAAATCACGGCGCCAATCGAATAACTCAATCCGCCAATACTCAGCCAGATCAAACCAGGCGTACTTAAATTGGCGATTAAAGGTTTTATAGCAATAATAGCCACCCAACCCATAATAACATAGGCCCCCGTACTTAGTTTGTTGAATCGTCCGGTAAAGAAAAATTTAAGGACAATTCCGATAATGGCCATTCCCCAAATAACACCAAATAAACTCCATCCCCAGGGACCGCGTAAAGTAACCAGTAGTAGGGGCGTATAGGTTCCAGCTATCAAAATATAGATTGAAGCATGATCGAATATATTTAGTCTTAACCTGCGCTTAGGCTTTGTGGACCAATGGAATAGGGTAGAAGCCAAGTACAAAACAACGAGACTGGCACCATAAATACTATAACTTACAATATGCCATGCATTGCCATAAATGCTGGCAAAAACAACCAAAAGCACCAAGGCTGCGATACTTAGCAAAAAGCCAATTCCATGAGTCGCCACATTGATAATTTCCTCTTTCTTTTCGTATTTTTTTGCTTTAATTGCCATTTTCAATCTGTATTTTTCTAACCTAATAATTGCTTTATGAGACTTAATTTCCCTTTGGTATATGGAGGATATTTAAACCAGGGTTCGAACCAATTTGTTTTTTTTATGATCGACTTGAAATGCGAAAAGGTTTTAAATCCATATTCTCCATGATAATTTCCCATACCTGAATGACCAACACCACCAAATGGTAATTTTGTATTGGCTAAATGCATAATTACATCGTTAATGGCACCTCCACCAAAAGAAACCTCATTAAGTACTTTTTGTTGTATTGCTTTTGTGTTTGAGAATAAATAAAGCGCCAAAGGTTTGGGTTTTGCCTTAATTTGAGCAATGGCCCAGTCCAAATCGTCATAGGAAATGATGGGCAAGAGAGGCCCGAAAATTTCTTCTTTCATTATCTCTTCATCGAAATGGACATTATCCAATACCGTTGGGTCGATATATAATTCGTTTTCGCAGGTATTTCCACCAATTATAACTTTATCTTTATCAATAAGTTTTAACAGGCGCTGATAATGACGTGGATTAATAATGCGCACAAAAGCTTCGCTCTCCATAGGGCTATGCCCATGTATTTTTAGTATCTGATTCTTGATTTCTTCAATCAGCTGTTTTTTAACTGATTGATGTACAAGTAGATAGTCGGGAGCAACACAGGTTTGGCCACCATTTAAAAATTTCCCCCAGACGATGCGTTTAGCAGCCATTTTAATATTGGCATCCTTTTCAACTATTGCCGGACTTTTGCCGCCAAGTTCTAAAACTACAGGCGTCAGGTTTTTAGCAGCAGCTTGCATTATAATTTTCCCGACTGTTGTGCTGCCTGTATAGAAAATAAAATCAAAGGGATGTTTTAATAA
>CAYPOW010000103.1:0-3324 GCA_964412145.1 uncultured Draconibacterium sp. | reverse complement strand
GCCAGTTTTATTTCGTGGTAGATAAGGGCTAATTCAGTTTCGTAAGTCTCAAAAGCTGTTTTCTTGAAATCTTTATAGAGCGCATCGTTTAATAGAGTTTCATTTTCTTTCAACACCCTCATCAATTTTTTAAGCTGTCCAATTCTAAATTGGATGTCTTTCGATTGATTGGCTGAAAAAAGCGCTGCTTGTTTTTTTATTATTGAATCAAAATTATTTTCCATCTGATATGTTTATTTAAGAAGTGAATAATAATTAAAAATAACCGTATGAATATTTTTCTTTAAGGCTTCCAAGGTATAGATTCCATCTAAAATAGTAACTCCGATAAGCATATTAAGTAATTGACGAGCAGCTATTTCTGAATCAATATCTTTTCGGATTTCACCAACTTCTTTGGCTGTCTCTAATATCTGATACAGATAATAACCTTTCCTGTAAAAGTGTTTGTTAACACGCTGTCTGATATCGTCATAAGTTGAAGCTGCCTGGAAAAGGAAACGGAAATAAGAGGTTAATCGATCCTCATTTAATAAATTGCCAATTTCGTGATAGGGATTTAAAAAACTTCTTTCAAATCGTTCTAACTTATAGGTTAATGGAATATCTGCTGCATAAAATACTTTTTGCTTTTTGAAATAGGAAAAAAAGAAACGATTTAATACATCCATATATACTTTTTCTTTACTCTCGAAATGATAATAAAATGCTCCTTTAGATAAATTACATGATTTTATTATTTCATTGATACTCACCTCTTTAATGCCTTTTTTGAGAAAAAGAATAAAGCTGTTTTGTATAATCAACTCGCGTGTTTCCATAAAGCAAATATACAATTAAAACCGACCGGTTGGTATGTGCGAAATAAATATTTGAAAGAATATTTTATTCAATAATTATCCAATTATTCGAATTGATTGTAATGTGAGTTTTGGTGTCTTATTTTTCACTAAATTTGCATCCCTAAATTCATACTATGATCGAAATTATTGACAAGGTAACTAATACCGAAGTTTTAGAAAAAGCAGTTAAACGCTACCGCGAAAAAGGAATTATTCTACCCACATTTAAACAGATGGAAAATCCATCTTTAATTCCTGATAAAATTGTAAAAAAATTGAAATCGATTGGTTTATGGGATAATCATCCTTTGAATCTATTTCGTATTACCTGGAAAAATGAGCCTGTTGATCATGGTGGTGGATTTGGAGATGTGAATTACCTTGAAATACCAAAAGAAATTAGTGGTGTTGATGCCAAAATAGTCATGATTTTGGGAAAATATTTCCCTACTGGAGCGCATAAAGTTGGTGCAGCCTATGGTTGTCTGGCTCCTCGTATCATCACGGGTCAATTCGATCCTACTTACCATAAAGCCGTTTGGCCATCCACCGGAAACTATTGTCGCGGAGGCGCTTTTGATTCCTATTTAATGGATGTGACGGCGGTTGCCATCTTGCCTGAAGAAATGAGCAAAGAACGTTTTACTTGGTTGGAAGAGATTGGTGCAGAGGTTATTGCAACTCCTGGCTGCGAATCGAATGTAAAAGAAATTTATGATAAATGCTGGGATATTCGAAAAAACCGAAAAGACGCTGTTATTTTTAATCAGTTCGATGAATTTGGTAACTCGGCCTGGCATTACAATGTTACAGGAATGGCCATTCAGGAAGTGTATGATAAAGTTAAGACGAAAAATAACAGGTTTTCTGCCTATGTTTCTGCAACCGGTTCCGCCGGAACAATCGCCGCTGGCGATTACCTGAGAAAATTTTATCCTCAGATGCAGGTAGTTGCTTCAGAAGCACTTCAGTGCCCAACTTTGTTGAGAAATGGTTTTGGTGGTCATCGCATTGAAGGCATTGGCGATAAACATGTTCCATGGATTCACAATGTGAGAAATACAAATATGGTTACTGCCATTGACGATGAGCATACGATGCGCTTGCTTCGCTTGTTTAACGAAAAAGAAGGCAAAGCTTATTTAATATCAAAAGGTATTGATCCTGAATTGGTTGATAAGCTTTATTTGTTGGGAATTAGTAGTATTGGTAATTTACTTGCGGCCATTAAAACAGCTAAATATTACGAATACGATAAAGATGATGTTATATTCTCTGTTGCAACAGACTCAGCTGAAATGTATGAAAGTCGGATAGAAGAGCAACGCATAGAAAAAGGGGATTATAGTTCCTTACAAGCTGCTCTAGATTATGAAGGAGCCTTGATGGAACAGAGCACAGATCATCTGAAAGAATTGAATTATCAGGATCAGAAAGCCATTCATAATTTGAAATATTTTACCTGGATTGAGCAACAAGCCAAACCATTGGAAGAATTGAATCAGATGTGGTACGACAGACAAATCTGGGAAAAGATTTTCAATCAGCCTAATCGTTGGGACGAACTAATTGAAGAGTTTAACGATCGAACAGGGCTGTTAAAATAAGCGTAACTAATCAGATCGAAAAAAGAAAATAATATCATTTATCTCTGTGTAAATCAGTGCCTTCTTTTGCCATAAGCATTCTTTCGGAAGTGTTACATTGTGAAATAGCTATAAAACTAAGTTTCGCAAAGAACCGCAAAGTGGCACAAAGAAAAGTTTAATTTTATTTAAAGCCTTTGCAATCATTTCCTTTCAGCAAACTGATTGGTTACAAATAAGCTTTATCTGCGCATAATTCCGAAGAAAAGAATGCGAACGACATAGTCGATGCGTTTTTCTAAATTTCGCTTTTCTCCTTTAATCAGCAAGGGCGTTTCCAATCCTTTGATAGCTGTTACCAATGCAATAGCTGCCAATTCTGGATCCTGTATAGAGAACTCACGATTCTTAACGCCTTCATTCAGAATGCTTTGAAGTATACTTATTTCTCTGGCGCTGTATTTATTTCTTAATTCTAAAATAAAATCGAGCTGATGCAAAGAATCATTTTTCATCACATCGTAGAAATTATTTAATTCACGTATTTTATTTAAACGTGTAAATACGTATAGTTTAAACTTCTCACTGGCCGGAAGGGATTTTTCAATCTGACTTAATATATTGTCGAACAGAATATTAGATTCGGTGTCAACCACAGCCTCGTATATTTCCTCCTTACTCTTAAAATAATAATAGATGGAGCTTTTTCCTTTTTGTGCACCAACCGCAATATCGTCCATGGTTGTTTTTTTATAACCATACCTGCTAAACACATCGCGCGCGACTTCAATTATTAATTCTTTGACTTTTAATTTATTGGCCATTTTATTTAAATTTTTCGACTAATAGGATTTTAAAGTCCAAAGATACGAATCTATTGATTTAAAACAAAGTAA
>CAYPOW010000102.1:7755-10924 GCA_964412145.1 uncultured Draconibacterium sp. | reverse complement strand
AATTTGTCGACGATGTTCCCTTTGGCTTATCTGGAAGATCTCTTTCTAACTTAGCACCTTCATCGGAATTTGATAATGAACAAGCTCCAATGACGGTGACCCGACAATCGCGTATGAATGATGAAGATATTCCGTATTAAACTATATTTCCGTTTCTTACTTCAGAACGGTGAATAATTGATGCGATTGTTGAGTCCCCTGTTATATTTACAACAGTTCGTATCATATCCAGCGGGCGATCAACAGCAAAAATTAATGCGATACCCTCTGTTGGAACACCAATAGAAGTTAAAACAATCACTAGCATTACAATTCCGGCACCAGGTACTGCAGCAGAGCCAATGGAGGCTAAAGTAGCCGTAAGAACAATGGTCAATTGTTGCCCCAGATTTAAATCCATACCAAAAGCAGATGCAATAAATACAGCAGCTACAGCCTGATATAAACTGGTGCCATCCATATTGATAGTCGCTCCAATAGGCAATACAAAACTTGCAACTTCATTGGATACTCCCAGGTTTTCTTCGCAACATTCCATAGTAACGGGCAATGTTGCAGCACTTGAACTCGTTGAGAAAGCAAGCATTTGAGCTGGTACTATTCCTTTATAAAAATCTTGATATTTAATTTTTGTAAAAATTTTCAGAAAAATGGGATACACTACAAAAATCATCAAAAGCAAACCTAATATTGCTGTAAAACCATAGAGAGCCAGAGACGTAAATAATGCCGAATCGCCTTTTAGTTCAACAATAATTGATCCTAGCAAAGCAAATACACCAATGGGAGCAACTTCCATAATGAGGTCAATCATTTTTAGAATAACAGAATTCATACCTACAAAAAAATTGGTTACCGGTGCGGTCGTTTTTTCTGGTAATAGAATAATGGAAATTCCAAAAAAGATGGCAAAAAAGATAACCTGAAGCATGCGTGAGTTTTCAGACATGGCACTGACTAAATTACTTGGAACCATATCAACCAATGACTGTAAAGGTGAATCGGCTCTTACTTCAGACGCATCTTGTTGTTTTTTGCTAACTTCTGAACCATATCGCTCTTCAAATTTATGTTGTTCCCCCTTTGGAAAAGAAGATCCGGGATCGATAATATTAACTAAGAACAAACCTAAACTTACAGCAATTACAGTAGTTAAGAGATATAGACTAACAGTTCTCAGACCCATGCGTGAAAGTTTAGAGATATCTTTAAGATTAGCAATTCCACTCACTAATGAAAATAATATTAAAGGAACGGCTATCAACTTAAGTAAGTTTATAAATATTGTTCCAAAAGGCTTAATCCAGTCATACGTAAAAGCTTCCATATCAAAATTTACGGAGACTAAACCATATGTAATTCCGAGAAGCATTCCGATTAAGATTTTCCAGTGTAAGGCTAGTTTTTTCTTTTTCATTGTAGTTTATTATTGGCGAACAAAGTTAAGAGCTTTATTTTATTTTCAAAATCAAGTTCTATACTGCAATAAAATAATAACTTATGGAAAAGCATATACGAATTAAAAAAGATTTGTTAGTTTATA
This sequence comes from uncultured Draconibacterium sp., assembly GCA_964412145.1. Classification (GTDB taxonomy): domain Bacteria; phylum Bacteroidota; class Bacteroidia; order Bacteroidales; family UBA12170; genus UBA12170. The sequence goes on along the minus strand of CAYPOW010000102.1, from coordinate 9,381 downwards.
AAGCTATGCTAAAGCAACGTTTGTTATCTCTTTCTCTGATCGGGCAATAGTAACCGCACCACAACTGTCGCTCCACACATTCACTGATGTGCGAAGCATATCCAGAATACGATCAACGGCGAGAATTAGGCCGATTCCCTCCAAAGGTAAACCAACAGCAGTTAGTACAACAGTTATCATTACTAAACCAGCCATGGGAATTCCTGCGGCTCCGATGGAGGCCAATAAGGCGGTAACAACTACAATCGCTTGTTGCCCAAACGATAAATCAATTCCGTAAGCCTGAGCTATAAACATTGCTGCCACACATTCATAAAGTGCTGTCCCATCCATATTTATAGTAGCTCCAAGAGGTAATGTAAAGCTGGTAACTTTGTTTGAAACTCCACTTTTATGTTCTAACGCGTTCATGGTTAAAGGTAGCGTCGCACTAGATGATGAAGTAGAAAAAGCTGTTAAAAGAGGTGTTAACATATTTCTGAAATGAGAAAAAGGTTTAGCTTTTCCAATAAAACGAACTATTAGTGGTAGAAAGATAAAAGCATGGACTAATAAACCTGCTACAACGCAAGCACTATAAACAGCAAGACTTCCGGCAATATTAGCCAATTGATCAGAGTTTCGGGCCACTTCTTTTGATACAAGTCCGAAAATGCCAAATGGAGTAAATTTTATGATGAAAAGAGTTATTTTCATCATAACTTCAAATCCCGCATCAAAAAAAGCGCTTAAAGTTTCTTTGTGTTTGCTTTCAATTGTAGTTATAAAATAGCCCAATAAAATAGCAAAGAATATAACTGATAAAATTGTTCCCTGTGCCATTGCATCTACTATATTTTCAGGAATAATCTTGTAAAGAATATCTTTTATCGAGCCTGCCTTTTCTGTAAGACCCTCAACGGTTTCTGAGAAACCGAGATCAACACCAACACCTGGTTTTACCATATTAACAATAAGCAAGCCTGTTAAAATGGCAAGTGTACTAGTACTCAAATAATACATGAATGTTTTTAATCCCAAGCGGCCCAGGTCCTTTCCGCTTCCCATACCAGTAACTCCACTAATTATTGAGGTGAAAATCAATGGAATGATAACCATTTTTAAACCACGTAAAAAAACATCGCCCATCCAGGAAACATAGTTTATCCACAATGGAACAAAATATCCAAATAGAACGGCTGCTACTAATGCAATTAAAATTTGCCAGTGTAAGGCTAATTTAATCTTTTTCATTACAATAAAATATTAGCAGGTCAAAGTTAATACATTCTTATCAGGATTATTCTTTATTCAGTTTGTTGATAGGAATATGTGGAGAAAGAATTTTATCAAAAAGTGGAGTGTTTTCAGAAAGTTGGCTAGGGCAAACATCTTTATTTTTCTCTAACCAGTAGCTTTTATCGGAATGCTTAAGATAATTAATCAAACAGTTTTTTTGATCTTTTTTTGTTTCATCTTGAAGAAGGATAATTTCACAACTTGTTTTTCGAATATATTCCCATGTTTTCAATGGAAAGGAAGTGAAATAAGTATAAGGTAGCCACCAAAAACGAGTTTTTGATTGATAATCGCCATAGGAAAAATAAGGGTTTTCAAGAATCAAGGCTCGAGGTTGATTGTTTCCTG
>CAYPOW010000102.1:0-7655 GCA_964412145.1 uncultured Draconibacterium sp. | reverse complement strand
GCTAATTTTGCAGCCTTAAATTAAATATTATGCCAAATTTTTGGAAAGGCCTTAAAAATCCCAGCTTTATGCTGGCTCCAATGGAAGATGTGTCCGATACAGCTTTTCGTGAAATAGTTTTGCGTTTGAGCCATCCAGATTATTTACAGGTTCTTTTCACGGAATTTACAAATACCGACGGACTTTGTCATCCCATTGGTAGAGACAAAGTAAAAAGCCGTTTGCAGGTGAATCCATCTGAAAAAGCATTATTGGAAGAAAAAAACGTAAAACTCGTTGCACAGATTTGGGGAAATAAGCCTGAAAAATTTTACGAAGCCACTAAATTTATTGATGAAAATTACGCATTTGATGGCATCGATATCAATATGGGATGCCCGGTTAAAAAAGTAGTAAAACAAGGTTCTTGTTCCGCGCTTATTCAACATCCAGATTTGGCCGGAGAAATTATTCAAGCCACGAAAGAGGCAACCAAATTGCCTGTAAGTGTTAAAACACGAACAGGTTTGAGCAAACATATCACAGAACAATGGATTGGTTTTTTGTTGACTCAAGATCCGGCGGCAATCATTTTGCATACACGTACACAGAAGATGCAAACAGATTTTCCTGCTGAATGGGAGGAAATGGGCAAAGCTTTGGCCATTAGAAATGAACATAAACCAGATATTCCAATTTTTGGTAATGGAGATGTCTTTTCAATGGAAGGAGCCAAAGAAATGCTTCACAAATATCCGGTAGATGGGTTTATGATTGGAAGAGGCATTTTTCATAATCCCTGGTTTTTCAATCCTGACTTTATTGCAACTACAGAAGATAAATTGAATGTATTATTGATGCACAGTCGTTTATATGTTGAAAGCTGGGGAAGGGAACGGAATTTCCAGGTTTTAAAACGTTTCTTTAAAATATATATCAATGAATTTGAGGGCGCTGCTTCTCTACGCGCTCAATTAATGGAAACAAATAGTTTGGAAGAAGTCGAAAAAATCATTTTTCTGTATAAAAAGTCTCATTTTATTTAGAATGATTCCAAATAATTATTAGCTTTGCAGCCGCAAGCTAAATAATGAAGACAAATAGACGGAATTTTATAAAAAAAGCAGGTTTAGTTTTAGGTGCAACAACACTAGTTGGAAGCACTCAAATGATACCCACTTCTTCCCTTATCGATCATTCTATACTCGCCAATGAAGAACAGGTTCAATTGTTAATTCGTTTTGAAAAATGGGTAAATGAGTATATTGAAGTTATTGAAAGCGAAAAAATAAAAAACCGCGAATTCAAAAATAATCAGGCACTTACGGCATATCCTTCTGAAATAGAAAAGTGGATGCCAGAGATAAAAAAACATTTAGGCGACAAGCAATTCGCCACAGAATATTTAAAAGTATCCAGTAAATTAACGCAATCAATCGATCCTCGTTTTTAATAACAAGGGTCGGAAAAATGTATGCTGCCGGTTTTGTGATAATTCCGGCAGTTTTTTTTAGTACTAGAACGTTTTAATTATAATCCAAACGTGTTTTCGCATCGGCCATTACTGGTTTTATATTTTCCTGCCATTCGGCTGTATTCCAGTTATTTAATGCTTCACAGGTAATTTTGTATTTTTCAGGGATAGGATGGGTTCCAACAACTACTTTTATACCATATTTTTCAGGTATAAAATGTTTAAACTGCTCAATATACGGGCAGGGAGGGAAACCTACAATCAAACCAGTTGCTAAATGGATAACTTCGGCACCATTTTTTTTCATTTCTTCCGGAGCATGTTCAATATTTCCTCCGGGACAACCTCCGCATGTCGTATAACCTACTAATTCAACATTTTCCTCTTTGGTATAAATATCAAAGGCACCTTCCCGTTTTTGCAGGGAGCGAAAACATTTTCCTCCTGCACATGTATTGTAACGGTCACAAATAATAATTCCAATTTTAGTTTTTTTCATATCGATTAATTTATAGTTTTATTGTTAATTCGTATCCTTCCTGCATGGCTTCCTGATCTTCCCAATTATATGGGCGCCATAATATATCGATTTTTAAGCTGTAACTCAGGTTTTTTTAGTTTTGGCTTTTTTTATGTTTATTCCTTTTAGTACAATATCATTTTCTTCTACACCCAAATCACGTGCAATAACCGGGCATTTTGCTTTCAGCATAAAAAAGAGAGCTCTTTTTTCATCCGAAAGACCCTCATAATTGCCTTGTCCTTTGCTGATAATTAAATCGGCCTCATTAAAAAGCTGATTAAATTCTGTGCTGCAAGAAGAAAGAATGGTACCGGGAGCGTGACTTCCTGATGAAAATATTTCGGCAACCTCGCCTAAGCCGCTTAAATACGCATCTTCCAAAACAACATCGTTAATTACTGGCACTTCGCGAACAGCATAATAGGTTTTCTTGTTCATTTCTTCAATCAGTATCCGATCGAAAACAGATTCCCCTGCATTGTCGCCGATATACAATATCGTTTTTGCATTTGCTAAGTGCTCTGCAAACTCATCAAAGTCAAGTTTCGCAAAATCTTGTTTTAATATGTACGTAACATCTTCGTTGAGGTTGAATTTTTTGCTCATTCCAAAATCGATAATATTTCCGGCAATAGCTATTCTGATTGCTGTAAGAAGTCTGTTTTCAGATTGATTTATAATAGATTTTAATTTAGGCATCATAGCCTTGGCTTCGGCTATACTCCTTATTTTTATTTCTTTATAGGGATCATTTTCACCTGTAAACTTACGAATATTTGCATAAATTATTTCTCCTACTTCGGCTGGCGTTTTGTCCATTGGAATTCGTTTTATCAAATCGCCCATTTCATCAAGCAGTTGTTTGATTATATGTTCGTCGTTTGTGGCTAAACGACCAGCACGTAATGTTTGATGCATAAAGCAAGGAATACAGTCGAGGAATGTCTTCATAATATTATTTCAGTTCTTCTTTAATTTCGAAAATATTCCCACTGGCGTCTTTGATGAAAATCAAGTCGTAAGAGCCTCTTGGAATTCGTATAATAGTCGCATTGTGTTTTTCTGCTTTTTTTAAGAATTCTTCTCTGTCGGGAATACTTAAACACCAATGATTAAAACCAGTTTGTTTTTTATTTTTATCGATAAATAATTCCAATGCCAAACCATGGCCTTCCATAAAGAAAGCCTGAGTAGATTTGTGAATATTGAATATTTTATATGCTAATTCAGCTTCGAGCTCAAACGTCTTAACAATATGAAAATCAAGTATATTCACGTAAAATTGATGAATCTCATCAGCGTTTTGAATTGAAAAAGCCAGATGATGCTGTTTCATTCCTGAGCTTTTTTATTTTTCTTTTGCTCCAGAAGTTCTTCACGCACCATGGTATGTCCACAAGCAGGGCATTTTAGCTCAGTACATTTCACGCCCTGCTGATGAGGCGTTTTTTCACCACATTTTGCGCAGACACAAAATCCACCTGTGCCAAATCCTCCCCCTTGATTTCTACCACGTCCACCGCCTTTACCAAGTCCTTTACCTTGTCCGAATAAACTCATTAATCTAAATTTTTCATTTGATTTTCCAGAGCGGAAAGTTGACTTTTTAGTTGCTTCATTTGCTCTTCCATTTCCGATTTTGTATTTACTGGTTCTGATGGGAAAAGTCCTTTCCAATGCCGAAATCCATAAGCATAACCACCTTGATTTCCTCCTGCTCCAAAACGATGACGAAATCCGTAACCGCCTCTACCTGCGTAAAATGTTTCATTATCTTGGAATCCGGGAACTGTATTCCCTGCGCATAAACCCATTCTGCGTCCACTCATTGCTCCGGCACCATTAGGGCCAGTTCTGTCGCCTCTTGGCATAATAACCTCCTGTTTTAAAGTTCAACAATTACCTACCCAAATCTCACTGTTACATGTTTAATTTGTGTTTTTTGGGCCTTTATGTATTCGTTTTATAAATCAAATAGAATACATTTAATGGTATTTATCAGCAAAGATAATGAACATATGTGCATAATGCAAAGAAATGAATAAAAATATATCTGATTTTAGTAGATACGTGTACGAATAGGAGAGAATCTAATTGTCCTTATTTTCTATTGGGCGTTTCCCTTTTTGATATTCACCTAAAATAGTTAACTCTTTGGTTAGAGGTCGTATAGCATCCAGAGCTTGCTTGTATTTTTTGTAATTGCTGAATGTAAGATCGATATAAAATAAATATTCCCATTCCACTCCAACTACTGGCAAAGATTGAATTTTGGTAAGATTTATTTTATAAAATGCCAGTACGGATAAAACCTGAGATAAACTTCCTTCTTCGTGCGGTAATCTAAAACAGAGGGAGGCTTTGTTTTTTAGCAAGGCACCATTGTGCGAAACATAGTTCTCTTCATTGGAGATGACTAAAAAGCGAGTGAAATTTTTCTTATTGGTCTCTATTCCCCTCTGAATGATTTCCAATCCATACATTTCAGCAGCCAAGTCGCTGGCAATTGCCGCAATGCCCTTTAAATTTTTTTCAGCAATGCGTTTAGCACTCAAAGCAGTGTCTTCCGAATCCAGAATGCGAACGCCCTTCCTTCGTAAAGGATTTAAGAATTCAAGGCACTGTTCTATGGCCATAGGATGAGAATATATTTCCTGAATATCATCCAATTTTTGGCCTTTCGAAACCATCAAATGTTGTTCAATTCTTAAAAACACTTCACCTAGCACGTTTAATTTGGAATCTTTTAATAAGGCATAATTTGGGATGATACTTCCAACGAGAGAATTTTCGATAGCAATTACACCATAGCTAGCCTTTCCAAAAAGGATAGCATCAAATAAATCGTTAAAAGTCAAACATTGAACAATTTCAATTTGTTGGCTATTGAAATACTGCCGACTTGCAATCTCGTGGAAAGCCCCGCTCACACCTTGTATGGCTACTTTAATCTCTTGATTCATAAGCATTAAACTAAAAAAGTCCTGATTTTACAGGACTTGTGTTTTATATTAGATAAAATTGAGTTTGCCCTTAATTTGGATTAGGATAACCAGAAATAAAAACTGAAACCAAAATATCTATACATGAAATTAATTTTTTACGAAAGTAATCGATTATTTGAATAAACCTCGAAAGCTTGTTACATTAATTTTTGATAAGCTTGCCACCAACGATCTGGAATATCATCTTCAAGAGCATACTCATAATCAGACTGAGCGCATGGGACAAGATAATGACGTTCATATTTCGCTTTAATGGTTGCAGAACAATCAACTTCCATCCACCAGCGATCGCTTTTTTTGCTTTTAAAAAACACCAATTCATCTTCACGATCGCTGAGCTTAACCATAAATTTGGTAAAGTCCTTGCTGCTTTTATCGACCGGAAAATCGTTTAAACGCGAATAAAAACCATCAATAAAATACCAAATCATCTGAGCAATCAAGTGAGCTGTCTGGCCGTTTGAATCAAGTTCAGGATTGTATTCGTAAAAACCAATGGAACTAAGCTTGTCGCTAAGACCTGCGTATCGTGTAATCTGGCATAATTCTTCACCATAAAAACCATTGGGTGTGGCATTTGCATTTCCGGGAGCATCTGATTGGCGGATAGCCGAAATATCAATTGTTATCATATCGGCATTGCGAACCATCGGTTCAACTTCTTCCATTTTTGCACGTACATTCCCCAAGCGATAGGTATCGAAAAACAAATTTTTCATCAGCTTCACCGCATTTGGATTCACAAAATAAGTTTGATAGCCCAAATTTGTATAATTGAATAAATAATTGGGTTGATGAAGTATTATTTTTGAAAGATAGGATTTCGCATTTAAATCGTTCTCATTTTCGCCCAGATCGAATTGATTATCAACGGATACAATATTGATAATTTGACCTAGACTTTCATAGGCCTGATAATTGGAAAAAGTTAAATCCTGACTTCCACCGATTATAAGTGGAATAATATTATTTTCAAGCAGGTAAGCTGTAACTGTTGTGAGTGCATAATAGGTATCGTTTGTGTCGTGTCCTATGCGGATATTTCCCAAATCAACTACTTCAGCAACATAATTTCCAGCAAAAAGTGTGTAAAAATAGTCGCGTATTTTATCCATCCCTTTTCCGCAACCGGTATTATTAATTGAATTTCGTTCTTCTCCAACACCAATGAGTGCGATTTTCGCTTTTGTTACATCGGGGAAATGTCCGTTTTCATCATATCGTTGAATAATATTGCCGTAACGGTTAGTTGCTTCAAACTGATGAAACAGAAAGGACTCAGTATTTATTGGTTCAAAATATAGCGAAATATCCATTGTATGAATTTTGCCTGTTTATACCCGCATTTCACAAAAAGGTTTTGTTTTCAAGCAAAACCTTATTAAAAATCTATTGATTATTTCTTTTTAACGGGAGCTTTTTTTGATTTAGTCTTGCTTGCTGTTTTTTTTGCTGGAGCTTTTTTTGCAGGTGTTTTTTTAGATTTCACCGTTGTGTTTTTCCCTTTTTGCTGACTTGCAATAAGTTTTAACGCCTCTTCGTAATTTAGCTCAGCGGCATCTTGAGTTTTGGGAATTTTATAGTTATTCTTTTTATAAGAGATATAGGGACCCCAACGCCCTTTAAGGACTTGAATTTCAGCGTCTTGATCGAAAGTTTTTATAAAACGTTCGCGGTCTTTCTGGCGTTTGGCCTCAATAAGTTCTATACATCGATTTTCGTCAATACTTGCCGGATCATCCGTTTTGTCCAAGGAAGCAAATAAGCCATTGTGCTTAACATAAGGGCCAAATCGCCCTATGGCAACAGTTATTTCCAAATCTTCATAAATACCAATGGAGCGTGGAAAATCGAAAAGTTTAATAGTTTCTTCAAAGCTGATATCTTCAATAGACTGGCCTTTTTTCAGGCTGGCAAAACGAGGTTTTTCCTCGTCTTCGCTTTCGCCAATTTGTGCCATTGCGCCGTAACGACCAATTTTTACATATATATTTTTTCCTGATTTTGGATCAATTCCCACCAAGCGTTCCCCTTTTTCGCGTTCGGCATTTTCCATGGCATCTTCAACACGTTTTTTAAAAGGATGATAAAAATCGCCTATCATTTTATTCCACTCTGTTTCGCCTGCAGCGATGGAGTCAAATTCTATTTCAGCTTTAGCAGTAAATTGATAATCAATTATATTAATAAAATTATTTACCAAAAACCTATTGACTAAAACACCAATATCGGTAGGTGTTAGTTTTCCTTTATTGCTTCCCGTTGTTTCAGTATCTATGTTTTCTTTGAGTTCCCCTTCTTTTAGACAAACCAGCTGGTATTTGCGTTTAGATCCTTCATTTTCTCCTTTTTCAACATACTGTCGTTTTTGGATAGTTGAAATAGTTGGTGCGTAAGTAGAAGGTCGACCTATGCCCAATTCCTCTAATTTCTTAACAAGACTTGCTTCTGTATATCGAGCCGGAGGCTGAGTAAATCGCTCCATAGCTGTCATTTCGAATAAATCAAGATTTTGCCCTTTTTTTACTTGGGGAAGCATTCCTTTGGTCTCATCATTTCCATTTTCATCATCAACAGATTCCATATACACTTTTAAAAATCCATCGAAAATAATGACTTCGCCTTTGGCGGATAAGACTTCTTTCTTACCTGAAATTTCAATTTCAATGTTTGT
>CAYPOW010000101.1:4051-11041 GCA_964412145.1 uncultured Draconibacterium sp. | reverse complement strand
AGATTATAAGCTTGTATAATTCCTTCGCTAACAGTTCCATCAGGAAAATCGAGCTGAAGTGTTTCTCCTTCTTCAAAATATCCAATATCTTTCTGCTCTACAAAAGCATAAATAAACATTTTATCGGTATTTGAAAGATACATCACCACATCCTTTTTATAACTCGTTTCCAATACTGGAACACTTATTCTGCTTATAATTCCTGCTACTGGTGAATAGTAATAAGACCATTTATAGTTATCTCCATCACCTCCGCTTCCAATACTGGATGCAACAACACCTGCCGGTTTGGCGTTGACAAGATAACCATTTAAAAGTGACAAATATTTTCTTAAATACTTTATTTCTTCAACCAATTTATTACGATCTACTTTGAGTGATTTGAGTTTTAATCGAGATGCCTCTAACTCTAATTTTGGGTATACATCCAAATACACTTCTTTTGTAAGTCGTTCTATATCTGATAATATGCGAGCAGTGTTGTCGTCAATTTCATTTATCTCAATTAGTTTAATACTAATTTCCTTTTGAGTTTGAATGCGCTCTTTTAAGTACCAGTCGTAATTATTGGAACCATTTCCTGAAGTCATGGCTACGGAAACACCACCGCCACCACCGCCATTGCTTCCATAATCATTGAGATTCCATTTGTAATAAAATAAGGTATCTCCTATTTCTATAGTATCACCTTCTTGGTAGAAATATTTTTGAACGATGATATCTTCAGGGAAGTTAACGGTAAAACGTTCCGTAAAGATTTGACCATCTACGTTTATAAAAACATTTTTCTGTAAAGTATAAAATAACAGGGATACAAATATGAGCAGGAAAAGAATTAAATAGATAACCCGATCCCAGTTTGTTCTTTTGGGCGCGCTCTCCTCTTTTACTCCTCGAAGTACCGTTGCTTTCGATTTAAATTGAAATGGCTTCATCTATTTATATATTTTATTCATAGCTCACAATAAATGCTCCAGTATTCCCTGAACGCGATTTATAATTTTCTAAGGCCTTTTTAGCTTCAAAATCATTATTAAATTTTCCAAATGTATATTTATAATATCCATTTATTCTGTGTGTGCTAATAGGTTCGTTAATTCTAAATTTATTTTTAACTGCCTGATCTGTCATGCTGGAACGTGACGCAGCTACTTGTATTTGAAATGATTTTCCAGTATTTGTACTTGTTGTATTCGGATTCACAATTGCTGCTCGACCAGATTGATTTACATTTGAATAGTTATCAATGTCGACGTTAACTTTTTGAGAATTTACATTTTCAGCATATACTTTACTGTCGCTTACTTCCCTACTAATGGACTCCAGACTTGCTTTTAAAATATCTCGGTTTTTTTGTTCATCAGCAAATATTTGATTTCTGAAAGCAGACATAATATCGGCTGAAGCTTCGCGATTAACTTCACCCATTTCGTAGGCTCGTAAATCGGCGTTCATCATATTTTGAATATTAGAAAAAGCAAAATTTTCAACTCCAGTTTCCTGACTAATATTTTGCATATAATTTTCCAAATGAAGCCGATCGGCAAAATCATTGGCATTTAAAACAACCGTTAACTTATTTTTAGCGATAGAAAGCTCCTGAACAAGCTTATTTTCAAGGTTTTCGCGATTAGGAGCTCCATCTGAAGGAACAAAAACCAAATCAAATTTATTGTAAACCTTGTTCAAAATATTCATTGGCAAATCATCAGTAATGGTAATGCTTAACCGAACATTTTCCGCTTTTTGGCTGATGTCTATATCACTCACCCAATCAGAAAAATTGACTTCTTTAACCTCCCGAGCTAGAAATGGATCCTCTTCCAATTGCAACCGGTAATGAAGTCCGTTGATATATTGATTGTCTATTTTACCGATTTCCTGTAAGTCTCCGTTAACATTCGGATAAGTCTGTCCATCTGGTATTTTCATACTCAAAGAGAAATAAATGTGATTTTGTGAGGCTTTTTCAATGGCATCCATCACTTTAGGACTTAAATCCCAGGAATCGATTTCAATAATTACATCTCTAAACTCATTCTTCCATAAATAATTTACCAATTCGAAATTATCCATACTCTCAAAGGAATCCTCATCAACAAAAACCTGAACTCCTGTAGAATAACGCGAAGTAAAATCATTTGGATTTAAGACCTCAACAAATGAAAGAGGTGATTTTTCATCTAAATAAAATGCCATTTGAACCAACACCTTATAAAGCATCTTTTTAATGTCAATTATTTCAGACTCTATGGCTTTCTTATCATCAATCAAGCCTAAAGTGAATATAGGATTGAAACCCATATCCTGAAAATCTTTTTTTACTAATTCCTTACGAATCAGCTCATCAGCCAATAATTTTTTATAATAAAAATCTTTTATTTGCTTCAATTTAAAGGCAAAATTTGCATAATGATTGACCAACTCATTATCTCCTGCCTGAAATTCAGAGATTCCTTCAGCTTCATAAATCTGGTCTTTTGCTCTTACAAGGCGTCCTTTGTTTTTGTAACGTAAAGGAACTTTTAATGAAACACCACTGGAACCGAACTCTCGTGGCTGATTGAACTCATCCAAATAAATATTATACCTTAAATAAGGTCTTAAGGAAATATCTTGCCACCATTTCATTCCACCGGAATACATAGCTAATTTAATAGCTGCAATTTCATTTGTCGTTTGATTGTTATGATAAACCTGCATTAACTTATCTAAATCGACATCCACTAAGGGCAGATTTTTGGCAGAGTACTTATTGCCTATAAGTATATCAGGAATATTATTGGGAATATGCTGATTAAAATCCTCTAATTGAGCTACTTGCTGATTTAGATCTTCCAGTTTGGCGCGAATTTTTAAAACGCGTTCCCAACCAACATATCTTAAATGATAAAGTTCGGTAGTATATTTAAGTTGTTGCTCTATTAATAAGTATCTTTCATTTAAAACATCTATCTTTTGCTTATTAAATATGTAATTGATATAATTAAAGATATATCGATAATTTTCAGCATCTGCCAGTTTTTTTGCATCAATATCTTTGAGCTGGTATTCACGCTTAAGCGCTCCAATCTTGGCACGAGACTCAAGGAAACCTCCTTTTATTACATTCCATTCAACACCAAAAAACAAACGTCTTTTATAAGTAATTTCCTCGTCATATGAAAAACCAGGTGTAAAATTTTCAGCATAATCAGCTCCAAAATCAAGTCCAAGATCACCTCTTTGCGCTCTGATACGAGCCGATACATCATTTTTATAAGCCGCCGCTACATCATTGGATGCATAATTAGAAGTAAATAAGGTATCTAAATATACCGTATCGCCATAAATATCATTAAGAGATGAGAGCTTTACTGCCTCTGCAAAAATTGCACTCACATCTTTCGCAATTACAAATACATTCACTGTGTCGGGTAAAAAATCACCACTTACATAGTCAGTAACAGGTACCGAACCCTTAGCTAATTTTTTTACGGGTTGAGTAGCAAAAACACCTGATGAAATAAAAATAAAAAGAAGCAAAAATATCTGCTGTACCTTTCTTCCAGATATTCTCTTTTTACTTTCAACCATTTGAGTCCTCTTGCTTGTCATGTTATAATTTCTGAATATATAATTCACCACAAATCAAATTTAAAGCTATCATTTTGCCTCTGCACGATTTTATCCACAAACTATTAACAGAGTTCTCAACATGAGAAAATCTTATTTATTTGATTTTTAGTTATTTACTATTTTTGTATTAACAATTGTTAATAATAAATATGAACAATAAGAGTTAAATTATTAAATTTGTACGAATGAAAATGGTTGGAAATCAGCTATATTCTCAGCGTTTTATTTTTCACAATTAATTAAAGCAAATGCAAGATTCAAAGATTTCAATTTTAATTGCTGAGGATGATGTTCTTTCTGGTAAAATGATAACTATAACCATTAAAAGACTTGGTTATAATTTTTGTGGATTAGCCACTAATACTGACGATTGCATACAAATGGCTGAAGATCTTCATCCTGATTTAATTCTGATGGATATTGATATGCCAGGCAAGCAGGATGGTATTGGTGCTGCTCAAATCATTTCAGATCGATTTGGTATTCCAATCGTTTTTGTTACCGCCAATGCCGAAGACAGTGTTTTTGCCCGCGCCTTAAAAACGTCTCCATTTGGTTATGTTTTAAAACCTATTAGCAAGGAGCTCATCCGGACGGTTATTGAAATGGCATATGCTCGTCATCTACTTGATTTACAGCTCAAAGAAAAGCAACTCGAACTACAAAAGCTAAATGCAGTACTCGAAGAAAAAGTGGCGGAGCGTACTATTGAATTGAAGAATAAAAATGAACAATTGGAAAAATCGCTGCTTAGAGAAAAAGAAGTGAATGAGTTTAAATCGCGCATTGTGACTACCATTTCGCATGAATTCAGAACGCCAATGACAACGATTATGAGCTCAGCAGAAATAATGGAGCGATTGATTAACAAAGATCAGCCAAAAGAAAAAGTATTCCGACATACAAATTTAGTCAAACAATCTGTTGCTGAACTGATTGAGTTGCTGAATGATGTTCTACTTGTTGAAAAATTCGATTCGGGTAAGTATGAGGTGAATATAGAACCCCTCGATTTTGATGCCTATTTTGAAGATTTAACCTTTAAAACTGAAATCGGAATTGGGCGAGCACATCAATTTGTTGCTGCCGTTGATTCAAATTTAGGCATTTGTAAAATAGATAAAAAATTGCTTGGTCATATTTTGAACAATCTCCTTTCCAATGCTTTTAAATATTCAGAAAGCAATAGCGAAGTAAAATTAAATATCACAAAATCTGACTCGTATCTCGATATTCAGGTTATCGACTACGGAATGGGAATGAATGAGGAAACCCTGGCTATGATTTTCGATTCTTTTTATCGAGCCAAAAATGTAACTAATATTGAAGGAACAGGCATGGGTCTTTCCATTCTCAGTAAATCGATAGAAATGCTAAAGGGGGAAATTAATGTAGAAAGTGCGCCCGACAAAGGTAGTATATTCTTTGTTAAACTTCCTTTACATTCTTAATTTTCAATCATTTGCAGAAATTCTTCTTCCGAAAGAATTTGTATTCCAAGTGATTCTGCTTTTTTCAGTTTAGCCGGGCCCATATTATCGCCCGCCAAAACAAAATCTGTTTTAGCAGAAATAGATCCTACATTTCTTCCTCCGTTTTGTTCAATTAGTGTTTTTATTTCGTTTCTCGAAAACTTGTCAAAAACACCACTCACTACAAAGCTCTTTCCATTTAATAGATTTGAAACCTTCTCTATTTCTTCAGTCATCTCAAATTGCAGCCCGGCGGCTTTCAAGCGCTCCAATTCTTCAAGCTGACCTTCAGTGGCAAAATAATTCAAAACACTTACGGCAATTTTATCACCAACTTCCTCTACAGCAATTAGCTCCTCAAAATTTGCAAGCTGAAGTTTTGAAAAACTCCTGAAATGAGCAGCCAATTTTTTGGCTGTATTTTCACCCACAAATCGGATTCCTATGGCATACAAAACTTTCGGGAAAGGAATCTCCTTCGATTTTTCAATTCCCGCCAAAATATTTTCAACCGATTTTTCGCGTAAGCTCATTGTTTTTGATTTTAATCCATCTTCAGACACAAATTTTTTCTCCAGGCCCAGTAAATCATCGCCTTTCAATTGATAAAGATCAGATAAATTTTTTACCAAACCATGATCAAAAAGCATTTCAACCTTTCCCTCTCCCAGGCTATCAATATTCATTGCTTTGCGCGATATAAAATGCTCAATTTTACCTTTTATTTGTGGAGGACACGTCAAATCATTCGGGCAGTAGTGATTGGCTTCGCCTTCATTTCTAATTAAAGGAGTGTCGCATTCCGGACATTTATCAATATACTGAAATTCAGTACTTTTGGAATCTCTTGCCTCTTTGTTTATACCTACAATTTTAGGAATTATCTCTCCACCTTTTTCCACATAAACCAGGTCGTTTAAGCGAATATCCATTTGTTCGATAATATCTGCATTGTGTAAGGAAGCGCGACGAACGGTCGTGCCAGCCAGTTGTACGGCTTCCAGATTAGCAACCGGCGTGATGGCACCAGTCCTGCCAACCTGAAAATCAATCGAAAGCAATCGTGTTTGAACACGTTCTGCTTTAAATTTATACGAAATAGCCCAGCGGGGGGATTTGGCCGTAAAACCCAATCGCTTTTGCAAATAAAAATCATTCACTTTAATCACTACTCCATCAATCTCAAAGTCAAGCTGTTCTTTGGCTGTGCTCCAATCTTTTATAAAATCAAAAACACCTTCAATACTTTTGTATCGTGCCATCGTATTGGGCACATTGAATCCAATTGCTTTGGCAAATTCCAGACTCTCATAATGATTCTCAAAACTGTTTTCGTCAGTCAAAACATAATATAAAAAACATTCGAGTGGTCTTTTTGCAACAATGGACGAATCCTGCATTTTAATTGTTCCGGAGGCCGCATTTCTTGGATTGGCAAAAGGAGCATCACCAAGCTCCTCCCTTTCTGCATTTAACTTAAGGAATTCCTTTTTAGGAAATAAAATCTCACCACGTAACTCCAATTCATCAGGAATATTTTCAGCTTTTAAACGCAAAGGAATGGAACGAATGGTTTTGATATTATTTGTTACTACATCTCCTTTTACGCCATCTCCTCTCGTAACGGCTTTCTCAAGAACTCCATTTTTATAGAGCAAGCTGATGGCCACGCCATCGTATTTCAATTCGCAGACATATTCAACTTCATCGATATTTGCATATTTCTTAACGCGCTGATCGAAATCATATAAATCTTCTTCTGAATACGTGTTTCCGAGTGAAAGCATTGGGCGCTGATGAATATGCTGCTCAAATGATTTGGAAATGCTTCCTCCAACTCTTTGTGAAGGCGAATCGGACATTTTGTATTCGGGAAATTCTTTTTCAAGTCGAATCAATT
>CAYPOW010000101.1:0-3951 GCA_964412145.1 uncultured Draconibacterium sp. | reverse complement strand
GCTGAAGAATTCTCACCATGTACTATAAAAACTTTTTTTGGAGCCTTGTCGATATTTCTTAACCAATCGATTATTTCACTCTGATCGGCATGCGACGACATGGTGGTGATATGTTCAACCTTTGCTTTTACATTGTAAAACCTTCCGCGCAATTTAAGAGATTTTCCACCTTCTGCCAATGTACGTCCACGTGTTCCTACAGCCTGATAACCAGGAAGAATAAAGGTTGCATTTGGATTGCCCAATTGCCGTTCTAAATAGCTTAAAATACGTCCACCATTCATCATACCACTACCGGCAATCACAATATGCGGTTTTTTATTTTTGGCGAGCATTAGCGTTTCTCCCATGGAATGAACTATTTGAGTTTTCTTAAAGACCTTTTGAAAATCATCTGGATGCATACTCAACCAATCGGGGTATTTTAAAAATAACTTACTCACATCCACACCCATAGGGCTATCGAGATAGACAGGAATATCTGGTATTTTATTATCCTGTTTGAGTTTCCAAATCAGATACATAAAATCCTGTGCGCGATCCACTGTAAAACTACTCACAAACAAAGGTCCATGTTTGAACAAACTATCGCCTATGATTCTCAACAAAATATCTTCTGTGGGTTCGTCTGAATGTTCACGATCGCCATAAGTAGATTCCACAAACAGATAATCTGCCTTTTCAGGCATTTCAGGTGGCAACAACATAGGATCGCCAGGTCGACCAATATCTCCTGAAAACACAATGGTTTTTTCATTTACATTGAGCTCTATAAAAGAAGCACCGGGAATATGTGCATTGCGGCGGAAGCAAAATTTTATTTTATCGCTGAAGATAAAAAACTTATCAACTTCAATAGGCTGAAGCAAAGGGAGTGTTCTCTCCACATCCTTTAAATCGTACAAAGGCAAAGCAGGTACGTGCTTAGAATATCTATTCTTATTGGCATGTTCAGTATCTTCTTCCTGAATTTTGGCACTGTCTCTTAAAATGATTTCCACTAAATCTGCCGTCGGAAATGTGCTATAAATTGAACCACTAAAACCTTGTTTTACCAAACGAGGCAAATAGCCGCAATGATCTAGATGCCCGTGCGTTAGCAATACAGCATCTATTTCAGAAGGATCTATATGAAAATCCAACCAGTTAAGCTCACGAAGTGACTTAAGTCCCTGAAAAAGGCCACAATCGACAAGTATTTTTTTATCATCGAGTCTAAGTAAATATTTTGAACCGGTAACGGTGCCGGCTGCGCCTAAAAATTTAACATTGTATTTCGATTGTTGAGTCATAACTATTGTTTTAATCAACCAAAGTTAATAGAAAATCTTTAATAATTCTTGTAAGTAATACGATGACTTAAAGTCATCGTATTACTCTCTTAAAGGTCAACGTATCAATTCTAAACAACCTCCGCCACCGTAAAAGTACGACCATCAACAAAAACCAAATTATTCGCTTTAGCACCATTTTTAGTGGCCTTGAGTGATTTCGAAACATTGAATACGATTCACCTTAAAACCAATTGTCCAGATTTTCCCTTAAGAATTCCAATATATTCAATAAGGAATAATATTAAGTAAAACTAAGTTCAAGTACTAAATAATTAAATTGTCAGCATTTGTTGCATTTAATTTAAGCGTATGAATTATATTTTTGGATACACAAACAATATAATTAGAAATTGGAACAATTATACCAATAATAACCCCAAATAATAGATATAAATCGTTTGGAATTATAATTGGTATTAAATAAGAATAAATGGAAGTATTTGAATTCAATTGAACTCAATAATCAGTTAAATAAAAAAAATATTGTCAGGATATACAATAAAATACGACAATTAAATAAAAGACATTATGAATAAGGCATTCATTTATTTTATAGTAATAGGAATTTCAATTGGGAGCTGCTCCAAAGAAAAAAACTCCACGGATAAGAATACAGAAACTTCGGATTTAGAAACTGGGTGGGAGGTTCCAATTAGCAAATTAATACTTTCCAATGGCTCCCATGATTTCATTCATTCCATTGATAATCCAGTCTTTCAAAATTTTAACAGTAATGATTTAGATCTAAACGAAACACTTTTTGTTTACCGTTTTGAAAATATTGTTAAAGTATATCCTCAAAACATTTTAGAAAAACACGAAATCGTAAATGACTCTATCGGTGATCATCATTTTGCTATAACCTTTTGTCCACGTACAGGAAGTGCTTTAGTTTGGGATCGTGAAATAAACGGAATTGTTACAGAATTTGGTGTTTCAGGCCATCTATATAATGAGAATCTTATCCCTTACGATAGAAATAGTCTAAGTTATTGGTCGCAAATGAGTTTGAGAGGAATCAAGGGCTCAGGTGTAAATCAAGTACTAGAAAGCCGTCAATTAATATCTACCAAACCAACTACGGTGGCACTTGCGTTTCCAAATGCTTCGGTTTTAATAGACCCAACAAAGGTTACTAAAAATTCAAAGCAGACTAATTTAATTCAGTCAAAGCGTTTTTCAAGCACCAATCAGCAACAAATCTTGGGTAAAGATTATTTAGGAATTATAAATCGTGGGTTTGCAAAACCAGACAAAGTGCTTCTTTTTGATGTCGATTTTATAACTAATTCTATTGAATTACACACTTTCAATTATGGCAATTCTAAATTAATTGTCGTGAGAAGTAGTGAGTATAAATTTAATGTGGTGTTCCTCAATAAAACTGGAGACCCAAATATCCAGTTTTATGCTATTCAAGATAACTTACCTACAATATTTGCTGATAGCAAAGGCAATAATTATGATTTATCAGGTTTGATTATTTCGGGTCCATTGCTTGGAAATCGTATCTCATCACCTATCTCCTATTCCGCTCATAGTTTTGCCTGGGATTTATTTTTTGAAAATGAAAAAGATTATTTTGATCCACTTAGTAATTAGTAGCTAATTATAAAATCGAAGAACCGCTTTATTTCGGTAAACTCCACCATTTTTTTAAACGACTTCTGCTATTGTGAAAGTACTTCCTCCCACAAAAACCAAATCCTCTTTAGTCGCAGAATTTTGGGCAGCGTATAAAGCTTCTTTCACAGAAGAATATGAATTTCCTACTAATCCAATTTCATTTGCTTTTGCCTCTAAAATATTGACTTCCAGTCCTCGTGGAATATCTGCTTTGCAAAAATAATAGATCGCTTTTTTAGGAAAGAGAATTAATATATCATCAATCAATTTATCGTTAACTACACCCAATACAAAATGCAGTTTTTTATAGTTCATTTTCTTCAACTGATTCATTACGTAGTTCAGACTGGCCTCATTATGCGCTGTATCGCAAATCGTCAATGGCTTTTTAGACAAAACATGCCATCGACCGGCAAAATGGGTATTTAAGATCACTCTTTCAATTCCTCTTTGAGTAGCATCAATAGGAAGCCTTAGCAAAACTGACGCTGCAAGGACAGTTTTTAAGTTGTTCATTTGATAAGAACCTCCCAAGGGAAATTTTAGATCTTGAAAAAGTAATTTATTCCCATTAAATACGGCATAGGGCTCCCCTTCGACTTTCAATTTTTTCAAAGCAATAAGATCATCGGCATAATGAATAAAGGAATTCATTGCCTTTGCTTTTGTTGCAAAAACAGCTTTCGTTTCAAATTGACTTTCACCAATCAAAACAGGAATTTCTTCTTTGATAATTCCTGCTTTTTCAGCTGCTATTTTTGGTAGTGTATCACCCAAAAACTGCATATGATCGAATCCTATTTTGGTAATGATAGAAAGTTCCGGTCGCTCCCAAAAACTTAACGCTGTATTTTGATAGTTGATCCATGACTTATGTTTTAATCTATCAAAGTCAACTGAAAATATTCAATAAACATTATAGTGATACGATGACTTAAAGTCATCCTATTGCTTTGAACACTACCTGTTAACCAGAAACTTTCCGGTTAAA
>CAYPOW010000100.1:8641-11072 GCA_964412145.1 uncultured Draconibacterium sp. | reverse complement strand
ACTTCTTAATATATTGGCTAGTAAGACTTTTATTTCGCTTTTGTAAAGTAAATAATTTTTTTTTACTCCTTAGAAACAGCAATTAATTCCTTTTGTGTTCTAAAGAAAATGATATTTTCTGTGATGGATGGGCTTGTCATACATACATTACCTAAAGGGATACTTGCTAAAAGTTTAAAAGTTTTTCCTGTTTGTACAATATACACATTGCCTTCTTCGTCGGGAACATACATTTTTCCATCGGCTATAACAGGCGAGGCACTAAAACTCTTTACATCGCCAAGTTTAGCTTTATAAATTTGCTCCCCAGTTAGGGCATCATAACAATATACATTTCCGTTCCATTTGCAATTGTAGAGCAAGCCTTCGTATAGTAGCATAGTCTGCATATAGGAGCCGCCTTTCGGAATACTCCATTTAACATATTCATTGCTTCTTTCTCGCTTATTTAAAGTAATATCGCCTTTGGCTGATTTTTTAATGGCCAAAATGGGGGAGCTACTTCCGTGTGCACTATTGAAATAGATTAAATCTGTGCCAACAATAGGGGTAGGGATTTGAATGTCGCCTCCGCCTGACATGCGCCAAATTTCGTCGCCAGTTTCAAAATTGTAGCCGCCTCTGTGCTTAAAACCATTTAAGGCAACAATATCTCTTCCTTCAAATTGGTAGATTGATGGCGTACACCAACCAGGGTATTCATCGCGATCCTTTTTCCATAGCTCTTTGCCTGTTTTTGCGTCAAAGGCTGCTACAAATGAGTTTTCCATCACATCATTTTGAATGATAACAACACCTTTATGAATTATTGGTGAGCTGGAATATTCCCATTCTGCAGATTCGGCCCTAAAGAAAACTGAGCGGAGTATTCCAAAGTCTTTTTTCCACAAAAGTTCGCCTTCCATAGAGTAAGAATACAATCCTTCGGAACCAAAAAAGGCAATAATTTGCTTACCATTGGTTGCTACAGAGCAATTGGCATGAGTTGATTTTGGGTGCCTTTTTATTTTTGGAACTCCTGTATAAGAAGTTTTTTCCCAAATCAGTTTGCCACTTGTTTTATTATAGCAATATACTTTCCATTCGTGAATCGAAGTATCATTAACTGGAGAGATATCGCCATAGATGCCTGGTTTTAAACCAGTATTATCATCAGCACTGATAGCAGTGGTTATGAATAATTTATCGCCCCAAATTACTGGGCTTGATAATCCGAGTCCTGGAATATCAGCAGTCCATTTGATATACACTCTTTTTTCAACATCCCAACTATCTGGTAAATTGGCATTTAAGAATACACCGCTGGCATTATATCCTCTGTAAGAAGGCCATTGTTTTTGGGGGTCTAATTGGTTTTGGCCTAAAAGAAATATCGGGAAAATAAATGCAATAAGTATCAGTTTTAATTTCATAGTCATCTGAGTTTAAGAATGATTTTTTAAAGATAAATATTTTTTTATTGCTAGATTTAATTCCCATAAATATAGGAAGCTTAACTTCGGTTCTTTCACATTATTATTTTTAACAAAACTTTGCTGATGAAAATTTGCGTAAAAATAATTATCAAGGTTTTATTCTCCTTTAAACCTAGGTTTGCGTTTTTCTAAAAAAGCTTGTTTGCCTTCATTCATGTCAGCGCTTGTATAGGCAATATACCGTAATTGATTAATTTTCTCGTAAGCCTGAGAATCAAGTGGGCGCGCTTTACTTAATAAATTCAATTGTTGTTTTGTAACAGAAATGCTCAAAGGCGAGTTTTCGGCTATTTGTTTCGCTAAATTATAGGTGAACTTTTCGATATCTTCTTGTTCAACCAAATGATTTAATATTCCAAGATTATATGCTCTTTCGGCAGAAATTGGTTTTGCTGTATAAAACATTTCCTTCGCTATATTTATTGGAATTCTGTTTAAGAAATTAAGTATGCCTGTGGCATTGTAGGGAACTCCCATTTTTGCAGTCGTAATGGCAAAACTTGTTTTAGATGTTCCTATCAGAATATCGCAGCTAAAAGCCAAATCGCAACCACCTCCCCAAACGCTTCCATCTAAAAGAGCAATGACAGGGTGGGGAAATTCCTCAATTTTGCGCATTAATTTTTCTAAAGGGTTATTGTATGGCAATGGATCTTTTCCAGGATCAGGTAGTTCGTGAATATTAGAGCCGGCGCACCAAACATTCGCTTCAGGATTATTCCGCAGAACAACAACGCGGATATTTTTTGTTTTAAAATCGTCGAAAGCTGTACACAACTCACTAAGCAAAATGGTATCAAAAGCATTCCTTCTAGCATCATTATCTAATATAATGCTTGCAATTTGGTTTTGTATTTTTGTTTGGATAAAATTCATTTTGTCTTTTTATCAATTCATTTCTTGCAGATTTTCGCAAATAAAATCGCTGGTTTTCACTAAAGCTCAAACAAAAAAAG
>CAYPOW010000100.1:0-8541 GCA_964412145.1 uncultured Draconibacterium sp. | reverse complement strand
TTCATCCCATTCAACTTTTTGTATATCTGTTCGGGTAATACTTTGATCTCTTCGCAAGCCACAAATCCAAACATCCAAATCTTTAAAAGCCCGTTTTAAAGGTTCAATTTTACGAATATGACAACATTCTTTTCTATTTTCGATGCTTTCAAAAAACAGATTGATACCTTTTTTATTGACCATTTCCTCCACTTGCCTGGCATCAGGAAAATAAACATGAATAGGCATTTTATAGCGTTTAGAAGTGCGATCGATTAAATCGTAGGTTTCCGGAAAAACTCGTCCGGTATCAAGTGTAAAAATTTTAGCAGATGGATCAATTTTGGCAATCATATCCGTAATAACCTGATCTTCTGCGCCTAAACTACTGGAAAAAGCAATTTTAGTTTTGAATTTTTTAAGAAAAATTTGAATTATCTCTTGTGGCGTTTTATCTAAAACGAGTTTTTGGAGCTCTTCAACTTCATTTTTCATAGTCATTCTAAGTTTATTGATTTGCAAAGGTAAAGTATTCATCTTTTTCTTCCAGCTATTCTTTAACATATTTGTGTGCCTATACATCTTTAACAATCTAATTATTTTAAAAAGGAAAAGGATTTTATAATTACCGAAAAATGCCTTAATACACTGATATACATAATAATAATATTAATTTTTTTAGGAATAGATTAAAAATTGGCTGTTAACAAGATTTCCATTCTGCGCATTCAGAAACATCTCAAGAGCCTAACTTTGTAATACTAAAACCAAAATTGAATGAATATTCATTTTATCGCTATTGGAGGCGCTGCTATGCATAACCTGGCCATAGCTTTGCATTTGGATGGAAATACTATAACAGGTTCTGATGACGAAATATTTGAACCTTCAAAATCGCGTTTAGCAAAATATAAATTATTGCCTGCAGAGTTTGGATGGTTTCCTGAAAAACTTACCTCAAATACCGATGCAGTGATACTGGGAATGCACGCGCGAATTGATAATCCTGAACTTCAAAAGGCAAAAGCACTAAACTTAGCCATTTTTTCTTACCCTGAGTATTTATACGAACAATCGAAAGATAAAATTCGTGTTGTCATTGGCGGAAGTCACGGTAAGACCACAATTACGGCAATGGTTTTGCATGTGCTTCAACTACTTGGTTATGAGCCCGATTATATGGTTGGATCAAAACTTGAGAACTTTGAGGTTATGGTTCGCATATCAAAAGATGCTAAAATAATGGTTCTTGAAGGTGATGAATATTTAAGCTCACCCATCGATCGCCGACCAAAATTCCATCTTTATAAACCCAATATTGCATTGCTGAGTGGAATTGCCTGGGATCATATGAATGTGTTCCCCACTTTTGAAAATTACAAGAAGCAGTTTGCAATATTTATCGATTTAATTGAAAAAAATGGAAGCTTAGTTTATGCAAAAAACGATAAGAATGTACTTGAATTAGCGAGTGAAAGGAGGGTGGATATCACTGCTTTTTCATACCGTGCCTGTGATTCATTAATAAAAAAAGGACAAACCTTTATTGTTTTCGAAGCTAAGCGTTATCCTTTGCAGGTATTTGGAGACCATAATTTGCAGAATATCAACGGAGCTCGATATGTTTGTCAGGCTTTAGGCGTAAAACCAGCCGATTTTTTCAATGCAATCACTTCTTTTGCTGGTACTTCCAATCGATTGGAACTAGTAAGTAAAACGGATAAAACGGTTATTTACAAAGATTTTGCCCATTCACCTTCCAAATTAAAAGCAACAACATCAGCGGTAAAAGAACAATTTGCAAATGCTAAATTATTGGCTTGTATGGAATTGCATACTTTTAGTAGTTTAAACAAGGATTTTCTTTCTCAATATGAAGGAGCTATGGATAAAGCGGATATTCCTGTCGTATATTTTAATCCAATAACACTGGAGCATAAAAAACTCCCCCCAATTTCTATTGAAGAAGTAAAAGAAGCTTTTGCAAATAGAGATTTAATTGTTTTTACCGATTCCAATGTACTACGAGATTATTTAATGAATCAAAATTGGCACAAAATGAATTTGCTTTTAATGAGTTCCGGTAATTTTGGAGGATTGGATTATAAAGCCTTGGCTGATGAAATTCTTGATAACGAATAAATTATCAATTATTTAAGTACACAACTATTAGTCAACAAGCACTTTTAAAACAATGAGAATTTGATGGACTTAGAAAGTTCTAAAATTTCTCTTTGCGATTTACGTAGCCCCAAATATTTTTGTGCATTTTAGTGTCTTTGAGCTTTTTGCCGAAGGCATTCCTGTGGAAGTGGCTATTAAATTTAAGCCACCAAATCACTAATTCGCAAAATTCCACAAACATATTAAGCAATATTTAAGCAAATAATTTTAAAATATTTCTAGGAATAGAAAAAAATTCAACGCAAATTTATTCTACTTTAATTTTCAAAACAAAATCGTCAAACACTTGAGAAACATACAGATAATTACCATATCGAATAGCTGTGGATGCTGCGCTAATTAATTTTCCATCATCTGAAAATAACACTTCTTTTTCACCAGTTTTGGCATCAAATTGATAAATTACGGAAGGAGAAGGAGTGTTTGTGTTTTTTCTATGTCGCAAAAAAGCTAAAGAGTTTAAATGTGCTGCAACAATAAATTTATCCTTGTATTTTGTGATATTATCGCCTCCAATTACTTCACTAAGACTTTCCTTTTCAATAGCTTGCCTATTCTCAATTGTGAATTTAAAAATTGTATTTTGACGAACTGTACTTACGTATAAATATGGATCATCAAAATAAATTCCATTGGCATAGCTCAGTTTATGATCGATAAAATACGGGTTTTGATCTGTTGGAAAATAAACAATAGATGATCGTTTAAGCTTGAGTGCTTGTTCCAAAAAGCCATTACGTTTTCCTGCATCATTCGTTAGAAAAAAAGAACCATCTTTCAATGCGAAAATATCGTTAGGCGAAATAAATAAGCTATTTTCATAAATTGACTCAAAAACTAGCGTTTTTTCAAGAATTTTATAGCGAATAACCGGATGATGATTATTGACATCATCGTGAGAAATTACGAATAAGCGTGGAACAGAATCGATTACAGCCAAATCAAATCCGTGGGGATGAAATACTAAATCTTCTGGTTCGTTCAAGCGATGAAATTCAAATACAGAGTCTGTTTTTAAATCTATCCAATAAATGCCATTGCTCACAGAATCACTTTCTCTTCGCGTATCACAGCTTACCAATAATCGAGGATTATTTTCATTTGTAATTGTATCTAACACAATATCTTCAGGTCCAAATCCAGTTATTATTTTATTTGTTTCAAAAGGACCAGATATAGGAATTGAAGTACAGGAAATTAGAAAAATACTCAATACAGCGAATAGCGAAAATCTTAGTCTCATATTTTAATTTTTCAATAAAGATATAAAAAAAGCCGCTAATTCGTTAAGAACCAGCGGCTTTTTTTTAATCGAATAATTTATCCATTCATCGAAATCAGAAACTCTTCGTTGCTTTTACTGTATCTGATTTTATCCTTAATGAATTCCATTGCTTCGAGGGGATTCATATCAGCTAAATGATTTCTCAAAATCCAGATCCTTTGCAAAGTATCTTTATCTAAAAGTAGGTCATCGCGACGTGTGCTGGAAGCAACAATATCGATGGCAGGGAAAATCCGTTTGTTCGATAGTTTTCTGTCGAGTTGAAGTTCCATATTACCGGTACCTTTAAATTCCTCAAAAATAACTTCATCCATTTTTGATCCTGTTTCAGTCAGCGCGGTGGCAATAATTGTCAATGAACCTCCATCTTCTATCTGACGAGCAGCTCCAAAGAAACGTTTTGGCTTTTGTAAAGCATTTGCTTCAACACCACCAGACAATACTTTTCCTGATGAAGGGCTTACTGTATTGTAGGCACGGGCAAGTCGAGTTATCGAATCCAAAAGGATAACAACATCATGGCCACATTCTACCATTCGTTTTGCTTTTTCCAATACGATATTGGCAATTTTTACATGGCGATCAGCAGGCTCATCAAAAGTAGAAGCAATTACTTCTGCTTTTACACTTCGTTGCATATCAGTCACTTCCTCAGGACGCTCATCAATCAGTAAAATCATTAAATAAGCTTCCGGATGATTGGCTGCAATGGCATTTGCTACATCTTTTAAAAGAACAGTTTTACCAGTTTTAGGTTGAGCTACAATCAATCCACGCTGACCTTTTCCAATTGGAGAGAACAAATCAATCATTCGAGCTGAAATATTTTCTTCTGCATGACCAGTTAAATTGAATTTCTTAAAAGGGAAAAGAGGAGTGAGGTAATCGAATGGGATTCTATCGCGAGCATCAGCAGGTAATTTCCCATTGATGTATTCAACTTTAATTAAAGGAAAGTACTTTTCGCCTTCTTTTGGAGGACGAATACTGCCTTCTATAGTATCCCCAGTTTTTAATCCAAAAAGTTTAATCTGCGATTGCGATACATAAATATCATCAGGTGAATTTAGGTAATTATAATCGGAGGAGCGCAAGAAACCATAACCATCGGGCATAATTTCCAGAACACCTTCGCTATTGATAATTCCATCAATCTCATGTGCAAACTTTGGCTTCTCAATTTGAGGTTTAACAATGCGTTCTACTTTTTGAGGTGTTTTTTCGACACGAGTTTCTGGCTCATTTTCTTTGTCGGTAGAAACTTTAATAGCCTCTTGTATTTCTTCCACTTTTTCGGCCTCAACATTTGAAGTCGGTTTATCTTTTGAAGTTTCCTGAACCTCTTTTTTCTCGTCAACTTTGTCTTCAACAGCCTTAACAACAGGTTCGATTTTTCTTCGACCTCGTGGCCTTGGATTTGGTTTGGGTCTTTTTTCCTGAACCTTTGTTTCTGGAACATTCTTATTCGCAGGAGTTTCCGCTACCGGTTCTTTTTCAACCTTGCTGATTACTTGCGAAACTTGAGGCTTAACATTGTCTTTTGGTTTATTAGCAACAACACTAGTTTTAATGCCCTCAGGATCTAGAGAATCCTTCGAAGCGATTTTAGATGGGATTGATGACCCCTCTGGCTTTTTTAGAACTCGCTGCCGTTTGCCGCGAATGTTTTTCTTTGCTTCGTTTTTTTCTTTTTCTAAGATTTCGGGAGTAGGATTAAGAGCTTGCTGATCAAGAATTTTATAAATCATATCTTGCTTTGAAAGCTTTTCGTACTTAGGTACATTTAATTTTTTTGCGATCTCTTTTAATTCGGGAACGAGCATTCCGTTGAGTTCAATAATATCGTGCATGATAATTGTTTAAATATTTTTTTTGTATTAGAAATAATTTACAGAAATAGGTAAATTGAATTTTTTTCGAAATTAGTTGGGATAATTTGATTAGCAAAAATACAAAAAATAATATACAAAAGGTAAAAAAAAACATTTCCTATAAAAATAATTGCCTGTATCTTTGTTCTGCAAAAAAAAATATTAAAATGATTCAACGAATTCAAACAGTATATTTATTTTTAACAGCGATAGCGAGCGCTCTAATGCTTGTCCCTTTTGGAAATATGCCTTTAGCCAAATTTTATGGCGAGACTATTACATTGCATTTTCATGCTTTGTATATTGAAAATTTAATTCCTGGTGAAACAAGCCCCTTTAGCTCTTACCTTACACTGCCTTTGGTTGCAGCACTTGGTTTAATTGCTTTTTTGGCTTTCTTATCCATCTTTCTGTACAAAAAACGTCAAAAGCAACTGATGTGGATTAAAATCAATATTCTTCTTTCACTTGTCCTTTTGGGTGGGTATTTCTTTGGATATATAAAACTGCTTGAAAATAAACTGGCAACAGAAGCTATTTACAATATGAATAGTTTTTTACCGGCACTTATCTTGATGTTCTTAGTATTGGCTTATAGAAGTGTTAAAAAAGACGATAATCTTGTAAAATCGATGGATAGAATCCGTTAGATCAATTCCGGGGAGCATCAAAAACTTCTAAATCTTCAATATTCTTTCCGTTAATTTTGAATCGAAGCATAGTTATTCGTTGATGAATTCCTTGAATACCAGCAGAGCCCGGATTCATATGTAAGAGATTAAGCGTCTGATCGTTCATTACCTTTAAAATATGTGAATGACCACTAATAAATAACTGAATATTTTCAGTTTGAAGAATTTTTTTAATACCGGAATGATACCTTCCCGGATAGCCGCCAATATGGGTCATTAAGACTTTTACGTCTTCACAGAAAAATATTTCGGTTTCCTTCAAATTTGATCGTAAATCGGTGCCATCAATATTTCCAAATACGGCTTTTGTAGTTTTAAATTGTTTTAAACGATCAATAACGGAAATGTTTCCAAT
This sequence comes from uncultured Draconibacterium sp., assembly GCA_964412145.1. Taxonomy (GTDB): domain Bacteria; phylum Bacteroidota; class Bacteroidia; order Bacteroidales; family UBA12170; genus UBA12170. Next base: position 2,175 of record CAYPOW010000100.1, on the reverse strand, counting down.
ATCACCGGCATGCCAAATTTCATCAACATCTTTAAAAAAATGTTCTATTTTTGGATGATAATAAGAATGTGTATCAGAAAGCAGTCCGATGTATTTCATAATTGAATTTTGGGACAAAGCTAAAAGGTTTGAGAATAAAAAAATCAATTTAAAGCTTGAAAAATGCAATCTGGCATAGTTCTTGGATTTTTTCAGTCAAAAAAAATAGAGCTATGTTTAGAAATACTTTTATTCTTATCGCATTAGTAGCCATTTTTTCCTCCTGTGCTACTCATAAATATGCCCAAATCAATCATTCTAAATTTTATCAGGAAGATTATCCGGGCAATGTTTATAAATCGAAAGTGTTTAATTCAAACGATAGTACTTCGGAACTATTTGTTCAAATCGATTTACAAGCCCTGGCTGTTGTAAGCGGAAAATCTAAAGTTGAATCTTTAAATGAGTATGTTTTTGATTATAGCCTTGTGAATGGCTTTAAAGAGAAAGAAGTTCTTCAAACAGGTCGAATTAATATTTCAGAAAGTCCAAATAACAACGAAAGTTATTCATCGTTTAAGATCAAATTAAATACACAGGTCGATGGAAACTATGTGTTGTTTACTAGCTTGGAAGATAAAACAAATAGTAAAGCTTTTGTTTCGAGAACAGATATTTCAAAAGGAGATCCTTATTCTGATCAGAATTTTATGCTTTTAAATGCTGATGGAAGTATTCATTGGGAAAATTTTGTCAGAGGAGATGAAAAATTACAATTAAAATTAAACGATCCAGCTATTAAAGAGTTGTATATCAGTTGGTATGCTCCAAAATTCTCTCCGGCTATTGTGCCTTTTCAACCAGTTAGGCCAAATGAACTTAAGTCCTTGGAAAGTTCTAAGCCAGTTAAAATTGAAATTATCAACGGGAAATCCGTACCACTTGCATTTAAAGACCTGGGCGTTTACTTTTTTCACTTAAACGAAAATGAAAAAAGAGGATTTAGTGTTTTTAAATTCTTTGCAGAATTTCCTTATGTTGCCACCGACGCACAGCGATTATTTACACTGCGCTACTTAAATCCCCGATGGGAATTTGAAGAATTGATGGCCATGGAGCCTGAAAAAGCAGTGGATGAATTTTGGTACTTTAAATCGCGTAAGCAAGATAGGAGCGAAGATATGATGCGCACGTATTATGGACGCGTTCAACGGGCAAACGAACTTTTTACATCTTATAAGGAAGGCTGGAAAACAGATCGTGGAATGATCTTTATTATTTATGGCACTCCTGATAAGGTATTCAAATTCAAAGACAGGGAAGTATGGGAATATGGTCAGGGGGCATTTTACAACGGATTGCGATTCCAATTTCGTCGGGAAGTAAATCCTTTTAGTAAAAATGATTTCCGCTTATTACGCCAAGACCATTATGAGCATAGTTGGCAAGGCATTGTAGAAAACTGGAGAACGGATATTTAATTATTTGTTTATACCTTAGACAAAGCGTATTTTTGCCAAAAAAAATTCAGGATGGATAAACAACTAATGATTTTTGGTATCAGAACACTTATTGAAGCTATTCAGGAAGGGAAAGAGATAGATAAGGTGTTTATTCAGAAAGGTTTGCAAGGCGAATTATATCCTGAATTGTATCAACTTATTAAAGAAAGGGAGGTGCCGTATTCACTTGTACCTGTCGAAAAAATCAATCGCTTAACACGCAAAAATCATCAAGGTGTCGTAGCATTTATATCTTCCATTCAATATCAAAATATTGAGCAGCTTATTCCAATGCTTTACGAGCAAGGAAAAATACCTTTTATTTTAGTTTTAGATCGCATAACCGATGTCCGGAATTTTGGCGCTATAGCTCGCACGGCTGAATGTGCCGGTGTTGATGCTATTTTAATTCCGGCAAGGGGAGGAGCAGCTATCAATGCAGATGCTGTAAAAACATCGGCAGGAGCCTTGCATAAAATACCTGTTTGTCGCGCACGATTTCTACAGGATGATTTAAAATTCTTAAAAGAAAGCGGTCTGAAAATAATTGGAGTTTCTGAAAAAGCGAGCAAAGCTTATTTTGAAGAAACTTATAAAGAACCTGTTGCTCTTATGCTTGGCTCTGAAGAAGACGGAATTTCTGAAATGTACTTACCACTTTTAGATGAATTTGTTAAAATTCCGATGACTGGTA
>CAYPOW010000099.1:0-11099 GCA_964412145.1 uncultured Draconibacterium sp. | reverse complement strand
ATGGAAGCATCAAAAAGCGATGGAAAGAACACAAAAAAGAAGACCTGATTTGCTTGATTAGGACCGTTGTGCCGATTTTTCTCAAAATGATCTACATAAGATCTAAGAATATATCCAGTACGTACGGGATAAATACCAATTACAGTCAATCAATTTTTAGAGCCTAGACAGATAAGGGCCATTTTGCATGATAATAGAAAGCAAGCACTATTTCTCAAAGTATTTAACAATCAGTCGTTTAAATTCCATTACTTTAATTGGTTTGGACAAATAATCATTGCAGCCTGCAGCAATTGCTTTTTCCTTGTCGCCACTTAGCGCATATGCCGTTTGTGCAATAATAATTACATTTTTGTTAAACTTGCGAATAAGCCTTGTGGCTGTATTGCCATCCATCTCGGGCATCCGAATATCCATAAGTATAAAATCGATGTCAGGAGTATTGCGGCAAGCTTCCACTGCTTCTGTTCCGGTTCTTGCATAGATAATTTCTTTTCCGAAATCTCGGACAGCAATAGATATTAGCTGTTCTGATGATTCATCGTCTTCGACAATTAATATTTTTAACTTCTTTATTGGCGCTGCATCTGCAGGCCTCAAAATTTCTTCTGCCGGCTGGCGGATATTACTGCTTTCTTTTACTGTTTCCGAAGGATATGGAAGCGTAAAATAAAATATGGAACCTTTACCTTCTTGACTTTCTACCCAAATTTTTCCACCAAGCATTCCAACATAAGCTTTTGAAATGGATAAGCCCAAACCTGCACCCTGCAGCGCCATTTTATCGGCAATATCGGCTTGAACAAATCGTTCGAATACCGCTTCCTGCCTGTTGTTTGGAATACCAATACCGGTGTCTTTCACATAAAACTCAATGCATTCCCGCTGTTTTTTGCACCCAATTTCTATTGACCCTTTTTCTGTGTATTTAATCGCATTTTTTACAAGGTTGGTCATTATGGCATAAACTTTCTCGCGGTCGGTTTTTAGCATAATTTCTTTTGAAGGCAATGCATTCTTAATCGAAAATTGTATCCCTTTAGCTTCAATCTCTGTTTTGAAGAATGAATAAATATATTTGATATGCTCATTAATATTCGATTCCTCTATATTAACTTCCATTTGCCCCGATTCTATTTTCGAAATATTGACGATATCATTGATAATGTTTAGCATTCGCGCACCGCCTTTTTCAATAATCCGGATATATTCTTGTTGTTCCTTGCCCGTAAGTCCTGGATCTTTTAATAATTCGGCAAACCCTAAAATCCCATTCATTGGTGTGCGAATTTCGTGACTCATATTTGCTAAAAACGATGATTTTAATCGGTCACTTTCTTCGGCTTTTTCTTTGGCTTCCAGTAGTTCTATGTTTTGTTTTTTGAGTTGTTCTTCGACTTCTTTTATATCTGTTACATCATTAAATATTGCTATAATTTCGCCTGATGCTAATTTATAAATATAGTTTTCTCGCCAACCTTGTCTTTGGTCGTCTTTATAAAAAAAAGGAGGCAGGTAAATATTAATACCGTCTTTTGATATCTTCTTCAAACTTTTAATGAATGGGCCATTTTTCATATTAGGGAATTTCTCTAATAAAGTATGCCCTATTATTTCATTTTTGGAACTATTTGTAATTTCTTCAAATTTCTTGTTTAAGCCTATAAATTCAAAATCATTAGCATTATCTATAGCTTTGTAAATCGCAACACCGCTGGGCATATTGTCAATCATTTTTCTAAAACGCTCTTCACTTATCTTTAATTTCTCTCTATCTATTACCCTCTTTTCCTTTTCTTCTTTCAATTGAAGTGCATTATTCATTGCAGAGCCTAGGCGTGTAAGCCTTTCTTTTACCACATAATCCCATGCTCCTCTTTTTATAGTTTCTGCAGCAGTTTCTTCATTTATTGTACCTGTAACAATAATAAATGGTATTAACGGACATTTTCGTTTGGCAAGCTCTAATGCATCTAGACCTGTGAAACCGCCTAGGTTGTAGTCTGAAAGAATAAGATCTGGGATATAATCATCAATGGCCTTATCAAAACCATCAAAATCAGACACATGCTTGAACTGAAATTTAATAGCATTTTTTGAAATCTGATGATGGATTAATTCTGCATCGTTTGGGTTATCCTCCAAAAGCAATATTCTAACTGAACTTTCCATGGTTTTTCATTTATAATGATTCATTTATAAGTAGCCAATAAAGGCCTAAAGATGAAACAGCTTCGGAAAAACTTTCAAAATTTATGGGTTTCACCACATAACTATTTACGCCATAGTCATAGCTTTCTATCATGTCTTTTTCTTCGCGCGACGAAGTTAATACAACAACAGGAATAGATTTTGTTTGTTTTTCAGCTTTTAATCTTTTTAGTATCTCAAGTCCGCCTACTTTTGGAAGATTAAGGTCTAATAAAATTACTTTTGGGTTTTCTTTTATATCTCTATCAGCATATCGCCCGGTAGCAAAAATATATTCCAAAGCTTCTTCTCCATCTTTAATAATTTTGATGCTATTTGCTACATTGTATTTTTTTAAAGCCCTTAAGGTTAACTCTATATCGCTAAGATTGTCTTCAATGTAAAGTATTTCCAATGTTTTCATAGTCCTTTTATTTTAGTTTATTATTTATATCCTTAGAAAAAATGTTGTGCCTTTATTTATTTCTGATTCTACCCAAATTTTACCTTCATGTTTGTGAATAATTCGCTGAACAATTGACAAGCCAATACCGGTCCCCGGAAATTCTTCAACGTTGTGTAAGCGCTGAAAAACATCGAATATTTTTCCGGCATACTTCATATCAAACCCAATTCCATTATCTTTAACATAAAATACATTTTCGTTATTTTCATTGGTACACCCAATTTCCACTAGGGCATTTTTAACATTACTTGTAAATTTCACTGCGTTAGAGATTAGGTTCAACATTACGTGGTATAAAAGCTTCTCATCAGCATTTATCATAGGCATTGTCATAATTTTAATTGAAATCTTTCGATCTTGAACATCTGCCTCTAATTCACTTTTTACTCTTTGTGCAATAGTATGTAAATCAACCTGTGATTTATGCAATTCTGCCCTACCCATACGTGAAAAGTCAAGTAAATCATTAATCAGCTCGCCCATGTTTTCCGCATTGCCTTTAATAAGGCCAATATATCGTTTTGATTCTGGATCCAGCTGCGATGCAAAATCTTCTTTTAGTATTTGCGAATATCCAATAATTGCTCTTAAAGGTGCTTTTAAGTCGTGGGATACAGAATAAGAAAAAGATTCCAATTCTTTATTTGCATCTAGGAGCTTACTATTAGAAATCTCTAATTGCTTTCTAATATCATTTACATCTTCTAATAAATAGGTTAGGGCTTGTTGCGATTTTTCAAGCTTTAATGCTTTGTCATCCAATTCGCTGGTGCGATCTTTAATTAAACTTTCCAATTCATTTTTATGTGTGGCCAGTTCATGTTCATATTTTTTTTGTTTGGAGATATCGCTGATTTGCGAGAAAAAGTACAGTGGTTTTCCGTTATTATCATGCACCAGAAGAGATGATACAGAAGCATATACAATCCTGCCAGATTTATGAATATATCTTTTCTCAAATTTAGTTTTAGATTTTTTTCCCTCTAATGCTTTTTTTACAAACTCCTTACCATTATATCTATCCTCTTCAACGGTTATGTCATTAATAGTTAATTCGTCTAATTCTTTAACAGAATATCCCATAGTATCGCAAAATGATAGGTTTACGTTATTAAATTTCCCATCCAATCCAACTTCTACCATACCTATACTAGCATTGTTAATTGAATTCTCAAGAAGATTTCTGGCTTCTATGAGTTCATTCGTCCGAATATCAACTTTTTCTTTGAGATTTTTTTCTCTATTTTCAAATCCGGAAATTGCATAATCAAGAACAGCAAGTTGGTTGCTAGCATAATTTGGGAATCCTTTCATTTTATCTCCAGATACATTTTTAATACGTTCAATCATTTTATTGATTGGATTTGATATACTGAAGAAAATCCATAGAAACAAGATAATTCCTATAACTGAAAAGCCAATTAGAAAAAGAAGGAAATTTCTTTTTGCCTTTAGCAAAATATTTATTGAGTTTTGATTGAAACTTTCAGCTTTCATATTTGCAAAATCAATCATTTTATGAGTTTTCTGAAAAAGTAATATCATGTGATCGTTTCCTTTTTCTTTTATGGTTTTCGCAGCTTCATCTATATTGCCATTCTTTACAAAGTCAATTACTTCATCTCTAATTGGTTTCGAATTAACAAAAACTGTATAAGCATCATTTACAAATTCTAAATCACCAAGGAATCTTTCTTTTAAAATTTCAAAGTTATCATATATAAGTTGTTCATTCTTTCTAACCAAATTAATTGAATTGTTTAATTCAGTTTCGTTTTCCGACAATATAATATCTTTCATAGAACGATACATTGCAGTTATGTATATGTCAATATCACGAGCACTATTACTTACTGTATAAGGATGCTTAAGAATGTTATTTGTAACTTTATTGAGCTCCTTAATGTCTCTATAGTAGAGAATATTAACGATGCTTGAAAATAAAACGATTATAAGCAAGCCTATAAATAATCGAGTTTGGATTCTTGGATATTTATACTTTCCATTATTCATTTTCATGCTTTTTTATTTCTTCTTTCAGTTCTTTTATTCTAAACTCTCTATCTACAAATAACTGATTATATTTCTCCAATTCTTTATTCTTCGTTTTCAGCTCTTCGTGTTTTGCTTCAAGATTCGCAGTTCGCTCTTCCACCAATAGGGTTAAATTCTGCTTATGCCTTTTTAATTCATTTTCAACTTGTTTTTTAACAGTAACATCAACTGCTGTGCTAATTACCATTCTACGACCATCAGAAAGCTTTTCTAAAGGGGCAGAGCTGAAATCCCAAATTACTTTGTCACCGGTTTTTGTATTTATTGTAAATTCACCTTCTTTTAATGCACTTCCAATTTGGTATAGTTTATCAATATATTCTATTAAACTTCCTGCATTTTCGCCATAAGCTTTCTGAGTCCACTTCGAAATGGTATTTATCTCTTTCAATGTGTATCCAGTAATTTCCGTCCACGAATTATTAATTAGCAACACCTCTCCATCTTCGGCATGTATCATTATTGGAAAAGGAGCATTTATTGTAAGCTGGCGATAATGTTCTGCAATTTCATTCGAACTTTTTGCTTCTAATTTATATTTTTCTTTAGCAGCTTCAATTCGTTTTGTTTTTTCTGCAAGTAAGGCATTATAGGTCTCTATTCTAGTGATTTCCATAGGCAACCATTTCCGTATAATAATTACAAGAACTAAAATTGAGGTAATCAGATTTATCAATTTTGGAATAAATACAATTTGAGGTTGAGCCAAATAATTATATATGGATATGGGTATCAGCTCAGATAATGAGGTAAACCATGCGCCAAAATAGAAACTTTCAAAAAGTGTTCGAAATGCATCGATTGCCAGAATAATTAATAAAATACTCAAAAAAGGATCTACAGCTTTTTGATAATAGAGTTTTCTGATATAGAAAACAAAAATAGATGTCCAGATAATAGCTAAAATCCAATACGTTACTGGTGTAATTATTTTAAAAAAGTCCATTTACATTATATTTTACATTTATTAAAGCTTTTGGATCAGTGTAAATCTACTGTAATTTTAATTGCATAATTTCTTCTCTCAGTTCTTTAATTCTAAATTCTCTATCAACAAACAAATCATTAAACCTCTCCAACTCTTTATTTTTTTCTTCCAGGTTTTTTGTCCGTTCTTCTACTATTTTCTCTAAATTTTCTTTGTACTTTTTTAATTCAGTATCGGCAAGTTGTTTGTCTGTTATATCCAATATTATTCCTTCAAGAAAGAGCAATTCGCCCGTTGATGAAAAATTACCGCTCCCATTTTCCCAAACCCATTTTTCTTCACCTAAACGATTAATAATGCGATAAGTAATTTCAAAATTTTTATTTTGACTGATTCCATCTAAAACGCTTTCCTTTACCAATTCCTGATCATCAGGATGTATAAGGTTATTATATGAAACCAATTTATTCCCTATAATTTCTTCAACTTTATATCCAGTTAAATTAAAACATTCTTCATTTAAATAATTCATTGTCCATTCCTTATCGTTTTTACATTGGTACACCATTCCCGGAAATTTAGTTACTAATGATCTCCATCTATCTTCATTTTCTTTTAGTGCTTCTTCCGCCAGTTTGCGCTCGGTAATGTCGATAAAAGATACCATTACCCTTTTAAAATCATCCACATTAGCAGGGGGTATTGATAGCTGCAAAAACAAAAGTTTTATTTCACCTTCCGTTGTGCGCACCGGGATTTCACTTTCAAAACTTACTTTACCTTCAGCTAATGTTATGATTTCAGCTTTAAAAACTTTCCACGAATCTTCAATAAACCAATCTGGTAAATTAGTAACTAGTTCTTCTATACTATTAACTCCATAGAAATCTTTACTTTTTTGGTTGATTTGAACTATCTTTATCATTGAAGCCAGTCGATAGATTTCATCGGGATTTTCCTCGAAAAACAATTTAAAATTATCAACACCCTCTTTTTTTAGCTGATCTAAATGAATTTTTACTTCAGAAAAATCCTCTTCCCAAATTGGAATAGATGCATAATCAAACAATATTTTTGCATGAGCTTCGCTTTCTTTTAGTGCTTCTTCAGCAAGTTTGCGCTCGGTAATATCCTGTAATACACCAAATATTTTAATAATCGTTCCATTACTATCCATAACAGGAAACATAGAACCAAGGGTAATTATTATTCGCCCACTAGGGAGAATGATAGGACATTCGAAATTTTCAACAGGCTTAGCTGTTTCAATAATTTGGACCATATATTCTCTCAACCTTTTATGATCTTTTTCAGAATAATAGTTACCCACCTCATCATCACTTGGCTGACCTATTTTCAGATCACGTTCATATAGGGCAAACACTTGGTTTGACCATATCAATTTATTATTGTTGAGATCAAATTCCCAATGCCCAATCTTACCTACCTCTTGTGACCTATTAAGTTTTTCTTCGCTTTCTTTTAATGTTTGTTCAGCCAGCTTGCTATCAGTCACTTCAACTATCTGAACAAGATAACCAGTAACTTTATTTTCTTGCATTAATGGGTTGACATACATGTCCACATATATTATTCCAGACCTACTTGTTGGAAAAATATTATTCTTTTTTATAATTTCAAAATCGAGATCGGCTGAGATAAAAACAGGCTTGCCGTTTTTCAGGGCTTTCTTCTTTTCGCTTGATAAGTTAGGATCTTCCCACAGATTAAATTCAATTATATATTTTTTATCATCGACCCCAAACATATTAAGGGTATGCTGGTTCACGTCAATCAGTTTACCATCAACATTATAAATCTGAATTCCTAATGGTGATTGCTCAAAAATACCTCGAAATTTTTCTTCACTTTCATTAAGCTTATTCTCTACTTTTATCTTAGTTGAAATATCAATAAAACTAATGGTGAATATGTCACCATGCAGTGGATAAACTCTTACATCCAAAGTTCGGTCATAGATAGCAAAATACTGCGTATAATTAATTGTCTGCCCTGTGGATACAACATCACCATACTTTTTTACCAAATCTACCAACACTTTGTCATCAACAATTTCAGATGCTTTTTTCCCGACAAGATCGTTGAGTTTAAAACCAGTTTGTGGCTCTATTGATGGATTTCCTTCTTTGTGAATAAAATCTATAATTTTTCCTTTGCTATCTCTGATTAGACTACAAATCATAATACCAAATGGTGAATTTGAATATAGATTGCGGAATTTCTCTTCGCTTTCCAGTAAATTTTTCTCTGCCTGTTTTCGTTCAGTTATGTCGATTACAAATCCAAAATAAAATTCAACTTCACCATTATCATCAAATCGGGGGTTTACCAAAAGTTCAATGGGAACTCTTGAACCATCTTTCCTGATGTATTCCTTCTCGTATTTAACAGGTTTCTTTGTTCTATGGACTTCTTGTAGTTTAGCCAATTCTGATTCTTCCCATTCGGGAGGCGTCAATTTCTTATTCCAATCTATGGTTTTTAACTCTTCCTCACTATATCCCGTGATTTGCTGATAGGCCAAATTACACATGCCAAGTCGTCCATCGGAATAACCAATGACAATTCCTACAAATGATTCCCGAACAATATCAGCCATACGTTTTTCCCGAATAAGACTCTCGTTCATTTTCTCCTCTAACTGTTTTATTACTGTGATGTCTGTAGAAATTCCTCCGATGGCATAAATATTATTCTCAGCGTCAAAAATTGGGAATTTTTGTGTCTGATAATAATGTTTTCCATCTGCTTCGTGGTTCACTTCTTCAAACAAAATTAATTGTTTTCCATTAATTACTTTTTGATCGTTTAAAGAATGTCGTTTTGCAATTTCTTTTGGCATTATTTCTTCCCGTTCTTTTCCAATCAATTCATTCTGGGTTTTGCCAAATAGTTTTTCTAATTTGTTGTTCGCTGAAATAAACCGGCCCTTTGTATCGACAATATAAAAAAGTGCAGAACTATTGTTCATGAAATCATTGAGAATATTCGTATTTTTTATTATTTCTGCTTCAGCTTGCACTCGTTCGGTTATGTCTCTCCAGGACGACATAGAATAGAGTGTTTTTCCGGTTTCATCTTTTATTCCATAAACATTTAAGCTTACATCTATTTTGCTGCCATCTTTTCTTTTAAGAATTAATTCCTTGTTTTTTATTTCTCCCGTTTCAACAAATTGCTCGAAAACTTTCCTCACATCTGCCATACATTCATCATGGTACATTTTAAATATGGGAGATCCTATTACTTCTTCTTTGGAATAACCGGTTGCTTTTAGAAGTGTTTCATTGCATAATAAAATAGAAGCATCATCGGGCGAGACTGACACATACATATCCGGGGAATTATTATATAAAATGCGAAGTTTAGCTTCGCTTTCTTTTAATTTAATTTCGGCAGCTCTTTTTTCTGTTGCATTTTCAACCATCGATTGTTGCATCTTCCGAAGCTCCTTAATCTCAGCTATTAATTCAGTTTTTGATAATTTTTCAAGATCTTTCATAAAGCATTAATTTTCTTTGTCAGATTTTAGACTGGCTAATTCATCCTTTAATTCTATTTTCGCGATCAACAAAAAGGTCATTAAATCTCTCCAACTCTTTATTTTTTTCTTCCAGATTCCTCGTGCGTTCTCTTACTAAATCTTCTATGTTTTCACGATGTTTTTTTCAACTCCTCCTCTGCTTCTTTAATTTCTGTAACATCAGAGCAAACGCCTATCATTTTTATCGGTTTTTGTTCTTCATTTTTTGAGATCAATACTTTTGCTCGTATAAACTTTATTTCTTTGTTTTTCCAGATTACTCTGTATATAATATCATAATGTGCGATACGGTGTTAATTGGATTTCTTCTTTGCTAATAGTTGTAACCGAGCCCGGTGTTTTAATTCTCTCTAAACCAGTTAAAGAAGCAGACTTGATTTCTACTCGCATCAGGTCGTCAAAAGTCAACTTTACAAGATCAATAGCTTTTAGTGAGTCTGCTGGTTGGGCATGAATAGGAAACGAAATCAAACAGATTAAAATTCCAACTAAACAGAAAAAAGTTAATTTTCTCCTCATAGTTTTAAAGTTATAATTAATATTTATAATTATCGCACTCTTACTACACTATAAAGTATTAAAGTATTGCAATATAAGAAATATAATTATTCAATAAAAATATTTTAAAAAATTCTTCTGTTAAATACGGCATAAAACTTTTTTTGGATCCCTGCCTTTTTAATCTTCGGATTATTGTTTAAAAAATATGCTTAGACAATAGTTATGAAGACTGAGTTTTTGATTTTTTGGCAAACAGTGCATATCCACCATTTCACATAAATTGGAATTAAACTTACGATATTTATAACTGATAATGTTCGCGTTTAAAAAAGGTAGGCTTCCACTCTAAAAAAGCGTATTTGTCAATAGAAAAAAGAGTATTCCTTTATATTAATTCCTTATTCATTTTATCAAGAGCCCTATTTTTTAATATATTGATTATCTGATAAATAATATGACGTGAACCGATTAACGAATCATAAAGGTAAGATGCAAAAATTAATTTCCTAAATTCCTTGCACAAAACAAATTAATACCTGTATATTTGCACTCCTTTTTAGAAATAGATAAAACAAAATATAATGAGCAAGTTAGATCTTTTAAAATTCGTAGAAGATTCAGTAGAAACCAAGCAGTTTCCCGAATTCAAAGCAGGCGATACCGTTACTGTAAAATACAAGATTAAAGAAGGCAGTAAAGAGCGTATCCAGAATTTTCAAGGCGTTGTTTTACAACGTTCGGGTAGTTCAACTACAGAAACTTTCACAGTTAGAAAAATCTCTAACAACATTGGTGTTGAAAGAATTTTTCCTATTGCCTCTCCTAATATTGATGATATTGTTTTAGATCGTCGTGGCGTAGTTCGCAGAGCTCGTATTTTCTACCTCAGAGGTTTAAAAGGCAAGAAAGCTCGTATCAAAGAAAAAAGATATTAAGTCTTTGTCCAAAAATCAAATTAAAACTTCGACTCCTCGAAGTTTTTTTTTACTTTAGTTTTTAGTATTTATCGAAAAATTGAATAAAAATGAGTGATGCCAGCGAAAATTTAGCACAATCGAAAAGCGTATTGGAAATGATAACTGTTGCCCATGAATTCTGCTTATTTATGGAGAAAGTAGATTCCTATGCTCAGGAAGATATTCTTAATTATTTCCAGAAAATAATTCCTTTACTCTATCTAAAAGGATCATTATTACCTACTATTGAAGTTTCAGACGACTCCTATTTAGAGCGTTACGTAACCGCCGAAACCTGGGAAATTGTATTCAACGATATTCGCAATAAATTAAAACCCCTCGATGAATATTGGACTTTGGAGCAAAACGACGATACGGAAGCTATCAAAGCCAGCATTGCCGAAAACCTGACTGATGTCTATCAGGATTTAAAGGATT
>CAYPOW010000098.1:0-11177 GCA_964412145.1 uncultured Draconibacterium sp. | reverse complement strand
ATTCTGAAATAAAATAACCTGTTCCTTTTTTTCAAGCGCATCTTCAATATGTTTCAGAAGAAAAGAGGAGAAATGCGATCGCATTAATTTTCGGCGTGTTTCTTCTTTAATATCCGCCACTAAAATTTCGGGTAAGCTACTCGCTCCAAATCGTTTTGAAAGTTTCACTAATCCGTATTTCCCGCTACGCGCATTATAATACGACTCGACAGATGGAGTTGCAGTGCCCATTAATACTTTGGCTCTGTGCATATTTGCTAAAACTAATGCGGCATCGCGGGCGTGATATCGTGGAGCAGGATCGTGCTGTTTATAAGACGAATCGTGTTCTTCGTCAACAATTATCAAACCTAAATTTGAATAAGGAAGGAAAATTCCTGAACGTGCAGATAAAATAATGTCATAGGAGTCTAATATAATATTTTCCTTTTCCAGCACTTTATTCCAAATCTCTACCTGTTCATTCTGATTGTATCGCGAATGGTAAATGCCTACTTTTTTACCAAAATACCGACTCAAACGATTAATAATTTGAGCAGTAAGTGCAATTTCAGGTAAAAGATACAAAACTTGTTTTCCTGCAGCAAGTGTATCAGCTATCAATTTGATATACAATTCCGTCTTTCCACTTCCTGTAATTCCATGCAAAACACACTGATTTTTTTCATTAAAAATCGTGTTGATTTCAGCTAATGCTACATTTTGATCATCACTTAATTCAATAGCAGAAACCTGGTCGTAAGCCTCTTTTGTTTGCAATCGACTTTCCTTTCGCATAATCGAAACGAAAACTCCTTTTTTCTCTAGTGATGCATATGCCGAAGCTCCTTTATCCACAAGATTAACAAGCATAGCCTTTTTAATTTCCGGAAATTGTTCCTGATTCTGAGAACTTAAACTAATATAGGCCATCAATACTTCCAGCTGTTTGTAGGCTCTTTTTTCAAGCTGATCGAACAATACTTTTAAAGCTTTATCATTCTGATAATCAGCAGAAAGCTGAATATAAGTCTCAATTTTAGGAATGTATTTTTCCTTTAATTCCTCTTCGAGTAAAACCACTTTTTTCTCGATAAGGGTTTTAATTAAGGGAAAAACTTTTTTGAGTTCGCTAATGGATTCTACATCGGTAATGCTAAGCACTTTTTGCATTTCCAAAGCCTCCACTATAAGGTATTCCTTTTCGTTTAGCTTTTTATAATCGCCATCAAATTCAGGATGAAGAACTACTTTTGATTCACTCGCCAATTTAAGTGCACCTGGCAAGGCTGCATTCATTATTTCACCAAGCGTACACATATAATATTCGGCCATCCATTCCCAAAACGTAAACTGCTTTTCATTTACGATTGGCTTATCATCCAAAACCGCCAATACATATTTAGGTATATATTTTACCGGAGCTTGTTCATGCACAGAACGAACAAGTGCAGTATATACCTTCTTTTTGCCAAATTGCACAACTACGCGCATTCCCACACCTACACTATCGTTTAACTCGAAAGGAATCCGATAGGTAAAAGTGCCTTCTATGGGCAGGGGAAAAATGAGTTCAGCAAAAAGAGTGATTCTATCCATTTCTTTACTTAGTCTAGCACTTTGAGTATGTGAGCCAAAATTAACAACTTTTGACTATTCATTTTTTGAGATTTTATACCCAACCCTAGTTCGAGGTTTATTTTTTTGTTCTAATAATTGCCTAAAAGAATCGAAAACAATTTTAAACTGTTGATCATATTTTAATTCAAGAGAATCTAGTTTCTTTTTTAAATCTTTGTTCTCATCAAGATACTCACGCATCTTAACAAAAGCACGCATTATTGATATATTAACTTTTATAGCTCGTTCACTATTAATTATTCCACTTAACATTGCTACACCTTGCTCAGTAAAAGCAAAAGGAGTAACTGGCGAAAATTTATTTACACCAAGCATATCACAATTTGTGATCAGCTCTTTCCATTCCTTTTCGTTTAATTGAAACATAAAATCATTGGGGAAACGGGACAGTTTTCTTCTAACTTGTTGCTTAAGAACTCGTGTTTCAACTTCATAAAGCGATGCCAAATGAAAGTCAAGAATTACTTTAACTCCCCGAATAAAAAAAATCTGTGATGCTATTTCTTTAGACTGTATAATTTTATTCATCATAATATTTTAGCTAATCACAAAATGTGATAACATTGCTGCAAAATACGAAATATTGTTGTAGTGTTGGAAGTCCAAATTAATTTCAATATACAATATTTTCTTTTCCGGAAAAGGAAAAGGAAAACCCGCTACTTTTTTAATTGCTAACAAAGATAAAAACGTTCTATCATATTTGCGCTTAGCTAATTCAAGGTTTCACTTTAAGTGAAGCCCTGATTAGAAAAGAAATTAACACTGTTAATAAATTAGCAACCCTTTAACATTTTTCATTCTAACATAATCACCGAATTTTCTATTTTTGATAAAAATATGAAGCTTATGATTAAATGGTTTATTCAACATCAGTGGAAACAAGAAATCCGTTCCAGTATCTGGCAAAAAAATATTGCGCTAAATATTGTCATCGGATTTTTTATGGTGATTATGCTGCTCTATTTATTAATGCTTGGTCTTTTTCTCGATCGGGTTTTAGAAGAAGTAGTGAAAGATGTGAATGCAGATATAACACTTTCTAAAATGATCATCTACTATTTTATTCTTATGTTTGTGATGCGTTTTTTCCTGCAGAGCCTTCCGGCGATGGAAATTATCCCCTACCTCCATCTTCGAATCAAACGAAGCACCATAGGCTGGTTTATGCTTTTTAAATCACTAACAAGCTTTTTCAATTTTGTACCAATACTTCTGTTTTTACCTTTTGCATTGGGATATATGACTGAAGAATTCAGCGGTTTTCAAGCTTTTATTTGGATTGCTGCGATATTTTTGTTCGAGCTTACAAGCAATTTTAAACTGATTTATTTCAAAAGAAAATTTACTTTAAATCCAAAACTCATTCTGGTTCTAATTGGCGCAATTGCCTCTTTAATGGCCTTGGATAAATTCGATGTTTTTTCCATTTCCGAAATCTCGTTATGGTATTTTACTCAGCTGAACACTAACTGGTTATGGGTTTTTCTTCCCTTGTTTTCAACACTTATTTTTGTTTTCTGGAATCTGGCAATGATTCGTAAAAACAGTTATCTCGACGACTTATCACCTAAGAAAACAGAAGGAGAAACTCTATCAGCTAAGCTTAATCTTTTGCAAAATTTTGGTAAATCAGGAGAATTGATTTTGGGAGAAGTAAAATTAATTTTAAGAAATAAAAGATCGAAATCAGTTGTTTATCTTATCCCCTTTTTCCTGCTTTACGGATTGTTCTTTTACCCGCAGGATGTTTATAGCAATGCTATGGGATTGTTAGTCTTTGTAGGGATTTTTGTCACAGGCGGCTTCCTTATTGCATATGGCCAGTACCTTATGGCCTGGGAAAGTTCACATTTCGATTTTATACTCAGTTCCAATATTGGAATTCACGATTATTTTAAAGCCAAGTACTTTTTATTGGTTATTCCTACACTCATCCTTTATGTCTTCACTATTCCCTATATGTATTTTGGAATGAAAATATTCTGGGTAAATTTTGCTGCTTTGTTTTACAATCTAGGCGTAAATGCACCCCTGCTTTTGTATATGGCTTCATTCAATAAAAAGCGAATGGATTTGAGTAAAAGTGCCATGATGAATTATCAGGGCGTTGGTGCCAATAATTTTGTATTAGTTATACCACTACTGGCTGTACCTGGGCTAATATATTGGCCAGTAAGCGTCTTTTTTGGATATACACCTGCTGTTTTAACCATTGGAGGTTTAGGACTTTTGGGCTTGCTTTTCAATCAAAGCCTGATTAAAATGGCCGTAAATAATTTTAATAAAAGACGTTATAATATTGCAGAAGGCTACCGACAAAGAGGCTAATACATTAATGAAAATAAAAAAATAACACTATGATAAAAGTAGAAAACCTGACAAAAGCTTACGGAGGAGAAACCGTTTTAAATATTCCGACTTTGACCATAAACAAAGGTGAAAGTTTTGGGCTGGTTGGAAATAATGGAGCTGGTAAAACCACTTTTTTTCGTCTTATTCTCGATCTGATCAGAGTCAATAGCGGTGAAGTTCTATCAAAAGATATCGCAACAGCAGGATCGGAACACTGGAAAGACTATACAGGTTCTTATCTGGACGAAGGATTTTTAATCGATTATTTAACGCCTGAGGAATATTTTCATTTTGTTGGCAAAATAAATAAGCTTTCAGAGGATGAAATAAATGCATTTTTGGTCTCTTTCGAAGATTTTTTCAATAACGAAATTCTTGGCCAGAAAAAGTATATTCGCGATCTTTCCAAAGGAAATCAAAAGAAAATAGGCATTGCCGCCGCCATTATGAGTATGCCTGATATCCTTGTTTTGGATGAGCCTTTTTCTAGTTTGGATCCAACAACTCAATTTCGATTAAAAAAAATATTGAAAGAATTGCAAGTCGAAAAACAAATGACTATGCTTATTTCCAGTCACGATTTAAATCATGTGACCGAAGTTTGTAAACGAATTGTAGTTTTGCACGAGGGTGATATTGTACACGATATTGAAACCGGAAAAGATACATTGACTGATCTGGAAGCTTATTTTGCGGTACAATAAAATAGACCGATTTTATAATTACAGCTAATTTCTTCTATCGAAATTCAACGCTATGAGATTTCTCACTGCGTTACCTATGACAACATATTGTAATTGTATGTAAATCAATAAAATTTACATTGCCACTCACATAGTGATGCCTATGGCAAAAATCACTAAGGCACCAAAATTTCACAAAATACTAATTAATCCAATGATATTATTTTGTGTTCTTTAGTGTATCCGTGCATTCGTGGCTTTATATTTCACCACGGATTCGCGAATAAATTTATGAATAAGCCTCAATCGTCATATAACTTTGCGCGCCTGCTTTTGCAGATGTTTGGACTCGAAATTTCAGCAATAACAATTAAAAAGGCAACAAAAAACCCGATAAGTTAGAAACCAATCGGGTTTTAAATTTAAATTTCCACCATTAAATAGTCGTTATTTCCTGCTCTTTTTCAGCGCAAAGCTCATCTGTTTTGGCTGTAAATTTATTGGTGAGATTTTGTATTTCCTCTTCTACATCTTTGATTTCATCTTCCGAAACGCCCTCATCTTTTAATGATTTGGCCATATCTTTTGCTGAACGACGAATGTTGCGAATGGTAATTTTTGAATGCTCAGATTCATTTTTTGCCGATTTAACCAAATCCATACGACGCTCCTCTGTGAGAGGTGGAACAGTAATACGAATCAATTCACCATCATTTTGAGGATTAAATCCTAAATTGGCATTCATAATCGCTTTTTCTATAGCACCTAAAGTGGACTTATCCCAAGGCTGAACAGTAATTAGGCGCGGATCGGGAGTAGAAATATTAGCCATCTGCTCAATTGGTGTAAGCGATCCATAAAAATCAGCTTTAACACCCAATAACATTTGTGGGTTGGATTTTCCTGCACGTATTTTCTTAAATGCGTTTTCCAAATGCTCGATGGCCTTTTCCATTCCTTCCTGGGCGTCTTCCAAAATCATTTTCGATTCTTCCGTCATTATAAATTGTTTTTATGCTAAACAAAAATAAGAAAATTTCTATTTCCTCAAAAATTTATATAGACTAAGAATTGGTCTGATCAATATTTCAGGCAATTTTCCTTAGAAAACAGTGTGTTTTTCAAAAAAATAATTCGTAGATGTCACTCCCAACCCAGAGCGACAGAAAATGTATAATTCAAAATCTTTCGACTAAGCTACCAATAACAACATATCGTAATTGATTGTACTTCAATATAATAAAGTTTATATATTTTTGAGTACTAAATGAAATGATTAAAAAAGAATTTTTGAGAAAAAGAATTAAATGCCACAAAAACACAAAGGCTCCAAATTACACAAAAGGCTGTATTTCTTCTAAAATTGTTTTGTGTTCTTTAGTGTATTTTGCCATAGGCATCACTATGTGGGTGCATTCGTGGCTTTATATTTCGCCGTGGATTAACGAATGAATTTATGAATAGCCTCAATTGTCATATCACTTTACGCGCCTGTTTTTAGGCTTTTGGACTCAGGATGAGTTCGACTATCTGATTTTGTTTTACAAAAACAAAAACTCACTCATTTAGCCCAATAAAACAAACAAAAAAACCAATGGAATTAGAATGCCTAAAATTGTGTAAACCCCTCCCATACCAATGATCCCTTTACGACCTTTCACCATAAACAAGGATGTAATAGCAAACAATATCAACGCTCCTGCAAAAATATCTGAGAACCATTTCCACCATTTGTTTGGATTGTAGTGTAAATAATTAGATTCATAAAATCCAGAGCGCTTTTTTAAAAACTCAGCATGCCCCTCCCCCGTTTGTGTGTTTATGAGTACAGATGATCCTCCGTTTAAGAATATTTTTAGTAGATTGCTTTGTGGGTAATAATGTTGCTTATATGTTTCTCGTGGAGCGATTTCGCTTAATACCACTTGAATATTTTCTTTTATTTCTTCGTTTTTTTCTAATGGAATCTCCGTTTTAAACTTAGCCTGCTCAACGTAATAATTTGGATTCCAGTCTTTTAAGTGATTCAGAGCAATGCCTGAAATGCCATATATCAAACTTGTTCCAATAAAAAAGAATCCAATATCACGGTGTAAAATCCGGCTCCATTTTCTAAGCGTCTTCATAAGTCATTATTAATTTCTGCAGATGATTTACAGATGGTTAAAATATTTAAATAAGGCTTCCCAAATTATATTTTGAGAAGCCAATGCATTTCAATTTTATTTTTCAGATTGATCTATTTTATTTCGTGCGAAATATATTCGACAGTATAAAATGATAAGTGATCAACGCCTGCTGACTTCATAGAGTCTCTGTATTGCTCCATTTGTTTCTTTTTTTGATTGAAAACATCATCACTGTCAACACCTTCTTTGTGCTTTTGAATCTGATCTTCTTCCATCTGTAAACAGTAGGCTTCGTCAATCCTTAATTCTTTCACAATACCTGTAATAATCACATCACTACCTGTTAGTGCGTCATCAAAGCGTTCCTCAGCATCTACGTGTACATCTCCTGAATCGTCAACTAAAAAAATGCGTTTTCCGCCATGCTTGCAAACGTGATCCACAATACCTTCAATTTGAATTTCTTTGTCTACAAAATCACCAGCTTCTGTGTCGAAATTGGCCAGTGTAAGCATTGGCTTTTCAATGGAAGTGGTTTCGTTGGCTACTGATTCTTCTGCTTTGGGAGTGTTGTTGCCACAAGAAATAAACAAAGCAATAATACTTAGAGAAATAAAAAACTTTTTCATAATAAATTTATGTTAAATGAATAGCAAAAATAGAAAAACAAATTTACTTATCTAAATCTGTTATTCGACATTCAGGTTAATTAAATGTTAAAATAGTTCGATTAAATTATTGATAAAAAGGACAATAAAGTTTTATTCGATATAAATATTGTACTTGTTTAATAATCCAACAACATCCAATCTGGAGAATTTTGCCTTTTTTATGCGATTTAATTCAGGATCGAACGCATAGTTAAAAGAAGTTCTAAAATCTGCTTTTTCAAGATTTGTCTTTTCAAATAGTGCGCCTGATAAATCACAATTGTCAAATACAGCAGCCGTCAAATCTGCTTCCATAAAATCAACTTCATTCAACAAACAGTTTAAAAATTGTGTGTTTTTAAGATTGCGTTTATAGAAAGATGACAAATTTAACTGACAAGATTGAAAATTGACTGAGAACAAAAATTCGCTGCAATTTGCAAAATGAAGCCCCAATAATTTACAGCCTTTGAATATCACTTCTCTAAAGGCCGTACTTTTTAATATAGCATTGCTTAAATCGCAGTTCTCAAATTCGCATTCCGTAAAATTCAATTCCGATAAGTTGGCATTTGAAAAAAGGCAATTGATAAATATGCAGTTTTCATAATCACCTTTTTGCATTTTTGAATTGGAATAATCAATTCCCTGAAATTGCTGATCTTCGAAATAAGTTTTGTTCATACGCTTATAATAGATAGAAAAAAGTACGCTTTTTTAATCAGCAAATCTGAGTAATTTTTAGAATAAGAATTCGAATTTAGCTATAACATAAATAATAAAATAGCCAAAACAAGAATAATTAAAACATGGGTTAGTATGTTTCCTTGTTTACCCTGCCTAAAAGCTTGAATACCGCTATTCAGAACAAGAAGGATTAAAAAAATAAAGACAAGGTATTTCATATTCTAAATGAGTTTAATATTCATAGACAATCTTTACTATATACCTCATATTCAATACTTTAATTTGCTCTTTTTGTTAGTTTATATGCACTTTAAAGTAAATATACGAACGCACTAAAATTTGCGCGATTTATTTTGAATAAATATCATAAACCAATATTCAAATATAACAAAATGATCCAATATGATCAATAATGATTTGAATATTTTGACGACAAATCGATCTAAACAGCCGTTTTTTTAATTTAAAATCAATACAAATAGCGTGAAACCATTCAAATTTTAGTCTAATAATATATCTTTATGCTGAAAATGAAGCATCAGTCAAATCCAACTGATTTTTGATTCTTCGTTGAAACCAAAATTAAACCTATGACACACAAAGAAACCAGCAGAAGAGATTTTCTGAAAAAGCTAGCCATAGGTGGCGGAGGAGTTGTTATTTTAGGAAAGTATCATTTTCTATTTGGGAATGAACCTAAAAATGGAATTCTGAAAGCCATCGTTGTCGATTTTGATAAATGTACAGGTTGCCGTACCTGCGAAACTGTTTGCTCAGCTTTCCATCATCCGATAGAAATCAATGGTGAACTCCTCAACGGATTAGGGAATCCCAAACTTGGAAATATTCAGGTTTATCATTACAATCCAGATGTGGATATACCCAGTGTTTGTGCCAATTGTCCTGATACGCCTTGTGTAAATGCGTGTCCGGTAATTCCTGATCCATTGACTGGTCATAAAGCAATTTACCGTGACGAAGTTACACAGGCAATTCGTACCAATCACAGTGTTTGTATTAGTTGTGGATCTTGCTCTCGCGCCTGTGAAAATGAGCGGACAGGCATTATCAAAATGAATCCTGTAACCCAACACCCTGAGCACATTTGCGATCACTGCGGTGGCGATCCTCAATGTGTAAAGCATTGTCCTTACGGTGCATTATCATTTAGAGAAGTAGATATTAACAAGACCTATTTTGGCCTTTCACCTGAAGAAATTGCCGAAGAATTATTTGAACGTTATTATTCAGGAGAGGAGGTTATCAATGGATAAAATATATGGACAATATGGAATTTTGTTAGATATTAATCTGACAACCAAAGAGATAAAGAAAACTAAAATAAGTAAAAACGATTTAAAAAATTATTTGGGAGGACGTGGTCTTGGTATGAAAATCCTCTGGGATCGCATAAAAGAGCCTGGACTTGATCCATTTTCTCCCGATAATCCACTATTGTTTATGCCTGGACCTTTTAGTGGTTTACCAATTCCATCTTCTTCAAGAACAACTATTGTGACAAAGTCGACCAGAACTTCGCCGGTAACTGATAAATTTGAACACTCCTCCACTATTTCCTATGCCAATATGGGTGGGTTTTTTGGACCGGAAGTAAAATTTGCCGGTTACGATGGAATAGCTGTCACTGGTAAATCCAGTTCACCTGTTTACATCCTCATTGAAGATGACAAAGTGGAAATTAAAAGTGCTCGTTCTTATTGGGGAATGGGAACAGATAACTTTGATAAAGTTTTGATTGAAAAATATGGCAAAGAATACCAATCGTGCTATATTGGTCAGGGGGGTGAAAATGTTGTTCCTTATGCAAGTATCATCAATACAGCTGCACGAGCTGCAGGCCGAGGTGGCGTTGGTGCTGTAATGGGTTCTAAAAAACTGAAAGCCATTGTTGTAAATGGTTCTCAACAACCTAAATTAGCAAAACATAAAATGTATTTGGAGCTTTTAGATAAAGCTAGAACCGCTTTCCATGAAGACAAGGAAGGCGTTGATTATTGGCGTTCGGGAGGAACAGCCCACGCACTTGAAAGTTCGAGCAATGCCGGCACAATGGCAGTTAGAAACTACCGCGAGGGAACTTTTAAGGAAATTGAAATGATCAATACGAAAGCCGCACGCACCCAGATTTGGAAACGCGATTTTGCTTGTTTTTCCTGTCAACTAGCTTGTAAGAAAAGTGGTTTTGCCAAAGGTGCTTATGGAGGCGTTGTGCATGATGGTCCTGAATATGAAACCGGAACCATGGTTGGCGCTAACTTATTAATTTCTGATTTAGAAGGACTTAATAAAATTATTTTCGTTTGCGACGATTACGGCATCGATATCATTACGGTTGGTGGTGTTTTAGGTTTTTTGATGGAAGCACGCGAAAAAGGAATGATCGATTTGGAATTTTTAGATGGAATTGATTTAAAATGGGGCTCCGTAGATGCATCCATCGAAATGATTCATAAAATTGTTCGGAAAGAAGGTGTTGGAAAATTAGCCTCTCTTGGTGTTAAAGCTTTGGCGAAACATATTGGTCAAGGTTCAGAAGAATTTGCTATTCACGTAAAAGGCCACGAATTAGCTGCCTGGAATGTAAATACACGTGCTGAGCGAATGATGATCACTTACGGAACAGCCAATCGGGGAGCTTGTCATTTAAATAGCTCCAGTCCTAGTCGCCAAAACCACAATGCTATGCAGGATTCGCTAGGTGCTTGCAGTTTTGCAGGCAAGTGGTACAACAAAGAAACGGCTTATCGTCTTTTTATTGAGGCCATAACAGGTATTGAACAAACGGAGGAAGAATTCAAACAAATTGGTGAACGTATTTTCAATTTGGAGAAAATGTTTAACTATCGTGAAGGTTTTAACCGTGATGATGATAAAATGCCGGAACGCTTTTTCAAAGATGCACATACTTATGGCAAAGGCGAAGGAGTACTGGCCACTCATTCCGATTTTGATCAATGGATAGAAACTTACTATTCTGATAGAGGCTGGGATCTTAAAACAAGTAAACCTACAGCTGAAAAACTGAAACAATT
>CAYPOW010000097.1:0-11426 GCA_964412145.1 uncultured Draconibacterium sp. | reverse complement strand
ATATCCTTTTACGCTTTCGGGTTTTTTATTAGCAAAAATAATTTCTAATGATTCGAATTAATTCTCACACTTCAGCCGATGATAGTATTCCAATTTATTTAATGTTTTATGCATAAATAAGGGCGAAGAAGCAATGTGAAAGGCAATCAGATAATAATGAGAAAAATTATACTATAAGACCCATTTTTCTTTAGTGATGAAATTTTTACTCCATAGCATCAAAAATAAATTGTTAATACCTGTATCTTTCAATAAATTAAACTATATTAGCTGCTTAGTGTCAAGTGCGTACCCTTAGTAAACTACAAAAGAGCAACGCTTATGTCCGCCAAAAAAGAAGTCAAAGGCATTTGTACAACTTGCAGGCATACCTCCACCTGCAATCGTCTTAAATACACAACAGAAACAATCTGGCATTGTGACGAGTTTGAGGTTGAAATTCCAAATTTAGTTGAACATATCCTTTCCAAGAATAACAAGCTAATAGCAATATTAGAAGAAGTTCAGAAATACTATAATTATCTTCCACAAGAAACTTTAAAGGAAATTTCCGGCAGGATGAAAATTCCATTAAAAGATGTATATGGAGTAGCCACTTTTTATAAATCATTTAGTTTAAAACCAAGGGGCAAACATATTGTTTCGGTATGCTTAGGCACTGCCTGCCATGTTCGCGGTTCGCAGTCAGTTGCATCAGAATTTGAGAAACAACTTGAAATTTATCCGGGTGAAACAACTGATGATAAAGAATTTACGCTGGAAACAGTTAATTGCCTGGGAGCGTGTGCACAAGGACCAATTGTTGTGGTTGATGGTGAATATTTTTCTAACGTTAAGTTGAAAACGGTTAAAAATATAATCGACAAAACTCGTAAGAGATTAGCTAAGGTTGATTTTAAAAAAGACCAGCGCATTTTTCCGGTCGAACTTAGTTGTCCGCAATGCAACCACACGCTTATGAGGCCGGATCATATTATTGACGGTTATCCGGCAATACAAATAATAGTTTCTTATGGGAGGGAACACGGATGGTGCAGGCTTTCTTCACTCTATGGAAGCTTCAATTTCGAATCAGAACATGAAATACCAATAGACACAAAATTACAAATATTTTGCCCTCATTGTCATACGGAACTATTGGGAGCTTATGCATGTCCTGAGTGCCATACAACAATGGTAACAATGATTATTCGGGGTGGCGGAACAGTTCAAATTTGTCCGAAACGAGGTTGTAAAGGACATATACTGGATACTTAAAAACGTAATAAACGGAAGGATATGAAAAAAATATCGTCGGTTGAAAAGTTTACTGATTTTCGCAAAATGATTATTGGTGAACATAAAAACAAAAAACCTTGTATAATTATTACTGCAGGCACCTGTGGCCAAGCAAGTGGTGCTAATGATATTATCAGAATAGCAAAACGTCACATACTTGAACAAAATTTCAGCGAAAAAATAACAATTAGAATCACAGGTTGTATAGGTTTTTGTGAGATTGAACCCTTTGTTATAATTGAGCCTGGAAATCAATTATATCCTAAACTGAAAATGGAAGATATTCCCAAAATTATTGATGCCGCAGTTAAAGGAGAAGTAGTGGAAGAATTGTTTTATGAGGAAGCCAGAACTTTAAAAAAATATGAAACGCAAGAAGAAAACCCTTTTTTCAAAAATCAGACACGAACAATTCTTGGAAAAAACCAATACATCGATCCAATTAGAATCTATAACTATTTCAGTCAGGGAGGTTATGCTTCCTTGGAGAAAGCAATCACAAATCCTAATCCTGAATGGATAATTGATGAAATAAAACAATCCGGATTAAGAGGTCGCGGTGGGGGTGGTTTCCCAACAGGTATCAAATGGGAAATTGCCAGGAAATCAGGTAATACTGAAACTAAAAAATTCATAATCTGTAATGCAGATGAAGGAGATCCGGGAGCGTATATGGATCGCAGTCTTTTGGAAGGAAATCCTCATTCGGTAATAGAAGGAATGATGATTGGAGGTATTGCTATTGGTGCGACTCAAGGCATAATTTATGTCCGTGGCGAATACCCTCTGGCAATTAAACACACACGGATTGCTATTCGACAAGCCCAGGATCTTGGGGTTCTTGGAAAGAATATTTTAGGAACAAATATCGATTTTGACATCGAAATTGTAAAAGGTGCAGGTGCATTTGTCTGCGGCGAAGAAACAGCTCTTATTAAGTCTATTGAAGGAAAAATGGGTCAGCCTGCACAACGTCCGCCATTTCCTGTAAATAAAGGGCTCTGGGGAAATCCAACTTGTATTAATAATGTGGAAACACTTGCAAACATTCCTGAAATTATTAGTATCGGAGCAAAAAAATATGCAAAAATTGGCATTCCGGAAAATACAGGAACTAAAATATTCTCCCTAGTAGGAAAAATAAAAAACACAGGACTTGTTGAAGTCCCTCTTGGTACAACTATCCATAAAGTAGTTTATGATATTGGTGGAGGTCCGATTGGAGAGAAAAAAATAAAAGCCATACAAACAGGCGGCCCATCAGGCGGATGTATTCCTGAAAAAATGTTCGATTTACCAATTGATTACCAAAGTTTGAATAAAGCAGGTTCTATTATGGGTTCGGGCGGTATGATAGTAATGGATGAAGAAACCTGCATGGTTGATATTGCCAAGTATTTTACAAATTTCCTACAGGAAGAATCTTGTGGCAAATGTTCTACTTGCCGCGAGGGAACGCAGAGAATGAATGAAATTCTTACAAATATTACCGAAGGAAAAGGCAAAAAAGAAGACATAGCATTACTTGAGGAATTAGGCCAAGTTGTAAAAGACGCCTCCATGTGCGGTTTGGGTCAAACTGCATCCAATCCTATGCTTGCAACACTTCGGTATTTCAAAGACGAATATATAGATCATATCGTTAAGAAAAAATGTACTGCTGGAACTTGTAAGGAAATAATATCTTCTCCTTGTCAATATACCTGCCCTATTGACACTGAAGTTCCTGTTTACATTGCCCTTATTGCAAAGAAAGAATATTATGAAGCTCTTAAAATTATAAAGAAAGAAAATCCGTTTTCATCAGTTCTTGCCCGAGTTTGCCATCATCCTTGCGAAGTTAAATGCAAAGCCGGCGAAGGTGGAGATGCAATTGCAATAAAAGACCTGAAAAGATTTGTTACCGATTACGGTTTGAAAAATGAGCTTCAGATTAAGGCAACGGCAGTAAAAAAAACCAAAGGAATAAAAGTCGCTATAATAGGCGCCGGCCCGTCAGGCTTAACCAGTGGATTTTATCTTTCCCAAAAAGGGTATGATGTAACTGTATTTGAAAAAGAGCCTAAAATAGGCGGAATGCTTTTGCTGGGAATTCCTGAATACCGACTTCCTCGGCACATTTTGGAATATGATCTTGATTATATTAGAAGCTCTGGACTTGATATTAAAACAAATCGTGCACTCGGGAAAAATTTTACTTTAAACGATTTGCAGGAACAGGGTTATAAAGCAATATATATTGCAACCGGAGCACATCAATCACTGAAATTAGATATTCCTGGAGAAGATATTAAAGGTGTTATCCCAGGAATGAAAGCATTGTCGAGATTGAATCTGGGAAAAGATATTGAAATAGGGCGAAGGGTAGGAATTATCGGTGGGGGTAATACTGCCGTAGATGCTGCTAGAAGAGTATTGCGTGCTGAAACATCGGAAAGTGTTGCTATGATTGATGCTGCTAGAAGTGCATTACGCACCACTAAACCTGAAGAAGTTACAATATTCTACAGAAGAACTAGGATGGAAATACCTGCCTATAAGGAAGAGCTCGAAGGATCGCTAAATGAAGGTATTAAAATAGAATTTTTAACAGCTCCAAAGAAAATAATTGCTAAAGATGGAAAGTTAATTGCCTGCGAATTTATAAGAATGAAAATGGGAGAATTGGATGAATCAGGAAGAAGAAGTCCTGTTCCCATTAAAGGTTCAGAATTTACGGTTAAACTCGATACTTTAATCGTGTCTATTAGCGAAAGCCCCGATATTTCGTTTTTAAAGAAAGAAGGGCTTGAGTTTTCAAAATGGAATACAATTGTTGTTAATCCCGAAACTCTTCAAACCAACAAAAAAGGCATATTTGCCGGAGGCGATTTAGTTTCAGGTCCAAATACAGTTGTAGATGCTGTAGCAGCCGGTAAAATTACAGCTCAATCTATTGATCAATATTTAAACGGAGAAGAAGTTAGGCGAGAATATAAACTTACCAGACCATCAAAATTTATTGAGCCAATTGAATTATCTGAAATCGAAATAGAGGAATTAATATCGGCGAAGAGGACTGCAATGCCATGCTTATCTCCCGAAAAAAGAAAATATAATTTATTGGAAGTAGAACAAGGCTATACCGAAGAACAGGCGATTAAAGAGGCTATGCGTTGTTTGCGATGCGAACTAGAAACACAAGACGGGAAAATTTTTATAGAAAAAATTAAAGAAAAACAGACTGTGTAAAATGAAAATAACAATTGACGGAATACCTTTTGATGCTCAGGAAGGTTGGACTGTACTCGAAGTAGCAAAATTCTTAGGTCTGAAGATACCTACACTTTGTTTTCATGAAGGACTTTCAGCATGGGGCGGATGTCGTCTATGTGTTGTGGAAATCGGTGCTCGTGATAAATCCAAATTAGTGACCTCGTGCACATACCCAGTGGAAGAAGGCCTTATCGTTCGTACAGCAACCAAAAGAGTTGTTAGTGCAAGAAAAATGGTTCTTGAATTATTAATTTCACAATGCCCCACATCAAAAACCTTACAGGATTTAGCGGCAAAAATGGGACTGAAACAAGTGCGGTTTTCTCCAAAATGGGATAGTTGTATTAATTGCGGCTTATGCGTCAGAATATGTGAAGAACAGATGATGGCAGGTGCCATCGGCTTTGTAAACCGCGGAAATGAATTAAAAATAAATACGCCATTCGACATAACTTCCGACGAGTGCAGAAGGTGTGGAGCCTGCATTTATATATGCCCTGTCTGTACAACAAGATGTGATGGAATAAAACCTGAAACTGTATTATGTGGCAGATGCGAAAATTCTTTACAACCAACCTGCATAGATGTTTATGATGATTATAATTGTTGGATGGGTTTAACAGGCAATTGTGGAACATGTATATCAGAAAATTCAACTAATTTAAAGGAGGATATAAAATGAGTTTAACAAAAATAAACGCCACTGCGGCAACACTAACAAAAAACCGAACAGAGGATTCTATTGTTCCAACTAGCGGAATGTGTGCAACTTGTATTGATGGTTGTATAGGTATGTGTGAAATAGGCAAATCTGCTTACCGCGGACATGAGGTAATTTATCCTCAGCCATTTGGAATTATTACAACAGCTTCAGAAAAAGCATATCCAGTTGATTATTCTCATTTTAACATTATGGGCACTGCTGTTGGCGCTCATGGTATTGAAGCGGATAGTGATAAAGCCATTTTCCCGGCTGTTAATCTTGAAGTTGCCTTTGGTCATGATAATGGAATAAAATTTCGGTATCCATGGATAATTCCCGGTATTGGTTCAACCAATATTGCAAAGAACAACTGGGAAGGTTTAGCCATTGGATCGGCTATTGCAGGAACCGGTCTTACAATTGGCGAAAATGTTGCAGGAATGGATGTTGAATCGGTAATTAAGAATGGAAAAATTATTGATACTGTTGACCTGAAACGCCGAGTAAAACTCTTCAAAGATCATCAGATTGATGGTTACGGAGCTATCATTGTTCAGGCAAACGTTGAGGATACAAAATTAGGGGTTCAGGAGTATGCTATTAATGAGCTTGGTGTTGATGTAGTTGAGATGAAATGGGGACAAGGAGCAAAAAACATAGGTGGTGAAGTTAAAATAAAGAGTCTTAAAAAAGCCCAGATGCTTTATGATAGAGGCTATGTTGTTTTACCAAACCCCACTGATCCAACTGTTATTCATGCATTTGAACATGGTGCCTTCACGGAATTTGAACGTCATTCACGTGTTGGAATGGTAAGCGAAGAAAGTTTTGCTAACAGAGTTGCAGAATTACGAAAAGCAGGTGCTAAATATATCTTTCTGAAAACAGGCGCATACGGTCCTGCCGACCTTGCTCGCGCAATTAAATTTTCATCTAAATATAAAATTGATCTTCTTACTGTTGACGGTGCAGGTGGTGGAACAGGAATGAGCCCATGGAGAATGATGAATGAATGGGGAGTGCCACCGGTTGAACTACACTCGCTTTTGTATAAATACACAAAATATTTATCTGATAAGGGCGAGTATGTCCCACCACTGGCACTTGCCGGAGGCTTCACGCTTGAAGATCAAATATTTAAAGGTCTGGCCTTAGGCGCTCCTTTTGTGAAATTAATTGGTATGGCACGTGCTCCTATTGCCGCTGCCATGGTTGGTAAAACAATTGGAAATACAATTGAAGCGAATCAGGTTCCTGTTTATGTTGAGCGTTTTGGTAATTCAATTGACAAAATATTTGTGACAGCCAGCGATCTTAGGAAAAAACTGGGAAACGATGAATTCAATAAACTGCCAACAGGAGCTATTGGATTATATACTTATTATGAACGACTTGCGCAAGGGCTTCAGCAACTTATGAGCGGTTCCCGAAAATTTGCTTTAGAGTATATAACACGAGATGATATAGCTTCATTAACACACGAAGTGAGCAATATAAGTGGAATTCCTTATATAATGGATTATCAAAAGGAAGAGGCTGATATAATTCTTAATTCGTAAATTAGCAATAATTCCGATTATCAAGCAAAATGACAGTTTTGTTCGCTACAACCCAAAGCTGCCTTTGATTGTATATCGACATTTACCATTGTATATAGCTATGTGAAATATCCATTAGAAATCATTCCAAACCCGAGGCAAATTCTATAGCAGTGAATTTAATCGTCTCAATATCTGTTAAATGCACAATTTTACTTATTTCCCTAATTGAAATTTTAGTAAGATTGGCGAAAAAAAATGACATTCGTCTATTGTAACTTAAAAAAAGCCTTTATCTTTGTTCGCATAATTACGAACAGATGAATGTCAAATCAGTTACTACACACAAACAAATTAGGACAGCCCGATATGCCAAAGCAATGGGACACCCCGTTAGGATGTATGTTTTGGAATTGCTTTCAAACCAGAGTTGCTGTTACAGTGGCGATTTAAGCGACGAATTACCCATTGCAAAATCAACTTTATCACAACACCTTAAAGAATTAAAAGATGCCGGATTGATTCAGGGAGAATTAGAATCGCCCAAAATCAAATATTGTATAAATCAGGTAAACTGGAAAGAAGCACAACAACTTTTTAAACAGTTTCTGGGAATTTAAAAAAAATTTAAACATTGTTCGACTTGTGGCGAAAGGCGAAAAATGTAATTTAATTAAATGAAAATTAAAGTATCAGGTACCGGATGTGCAAAATGTAGAGCACTCAAAAAAGCCACCAAAAAAACCTTTGAAAATACTGGAGTAAATGCTTTGATCAGAAAAGCAGAGGACATAGTTGAAATTATGCAATTTGGTGTAATGACTAATACTGCTTCGGTTATTAACGGTGAGATTGTTGTGAAAGGGAAAGTTCCTTCAAAAGATGAATTATCAATATAATTAACCATTTAATCAATCATTTTAAAAGATACACATAAATAAAAATTATGGAAAATAAAAAAGTTGAAATTCCAGAATGGGCATTTGAATTTCACGGACACAAATGTCCTGCAATGCCTATTGGTTATCGTGCAGGTTTAACCGCAATGAAAAAACTTTGTGTTGAAAAAGCCAGTAACAAAGAGCTATTTCTTTTTTGTGAAAATGGCCCGGCACATGCTGCCGCATGTTTTTTAGATGGAGTAATGGCTTCAACGGGTTGTACCTATGGAAAAGGAAATGCAGAAAAATTAAATTACGGGAAAAATGCGATTGTTTTGGTCGATTTAAAAACAAAGAAAGCAGTGAGAGTCTCCATGCAACCAGCGTTTTTTGAAAAGGCATTGAACTCTGAATTTGTAACGCTCCGAAAACAAAAAGTTGAACCTAAAGATATTAAACCCGAATTGGTAATACCACTTATTGAAAATGTGGAACATTTGGACGAAGATGTGCTATTTTCTGTAAGTGAGATTTTCGAGAAAAATGTGGAATTACCGAAAGGAACTTTTGAATGGCATAATTGCTCAAAATGTAATGAGATTGTATTCGACAATCAATCAAAAATTATTGATGGTAAAAGAGTATGTATTCCTTGTTCAGAAAAATAAATTGTAACTTATTGTGGAATATTATTTAGCAGCGATTTCATTTTTTGCTGCCCTTATTTTCTCTCTTGGAGGTGTAGGGGCAGCAATTATATTGATTCCAATTATGGATTCTTTCGGGATTCCTTTATCGGTTGCAAAACCCGTGGGTTTATTTTACAACACCATAAGTTTAACAGGAGCAAGCATTAACAACATTAAAAACAAACGCCTTGATTTTAAATTAGGCATTCCTATTATTATCTTTTCATTTCTTTTTGCAAGTGTTGGAGCTTATCTATCTAAATACGTTGCTTCACATATTGTAGTGTTAATGTTCGTTTCTTTCCTGTTATTCTCAGGCTTTATGTTTCTGTTTTTTAAGAATAAAAAGGGAACAAGTTTTCGAGAAGATATTCCCTATTTTCCTCTTTCATTAATTGGTGCTGTTGCAGGTTTAATATCGGGGATGCTCGGTATAGGTGGTGGTGGAATTATTTCTCCGCTTTTATTAATGATGGGGTTTAATCCAAAAAAAATCACAACAATAACTGCTTTTGTTGTTCCTTTTTCTTCATTATCCGGATTTCTTACCTACTGGACAATTGGCGCAGTTGATTGGCGATTATTAATAATAACCTCGCTTGCTGGTGTTGCAGGGGCAACTATTGGAACCATTTTCATGCAAAAGCGATTGAACCCTAAAATTGTGAAAAAAATTCTTGCAATTATTCTACTAATTATGGCTGTTAAAATGGGACTAAAAATGTTTTAAAAATCAAACCTAAGTCATAGTCATGGAAACAAAAAAACAAATCGGATTCTTTGAAAAATACCTCACACTTTGGGTTGCATTATGTATTGGAGCAGGTATAATTATCGGAAATTTTGCTGGCGAAAGTGTAGCGGTATTGAGCAAAATGGAACTGTTCAGGGTAAATATTCCTGTTGCCATTTTGGTTTGGTTAATGATTTACCCCATGATGTTGCAAGTTGATTTTTCGAGCATAAAAAACGTTGGCAAACGCCCGAAAGGTTTAATACTGACACTTATCGTTAACTGGCTGATAAAACCGTTTACCATGGCATTTTTTGCCTGGATATTTTTCACGAAAATTTATGCCGCTTTTATAACTCCCCAATTGGCAGGAGAATACATTGCAGGGGCAATTTTATTAGGAGCAGCCCCCTGTACGGCAATGGTTTTTGTGTGGAGCTATTTAACCAACGGCGACCCAAATTATACGTTGGTTCAGGTTTCGGTAAACGACCTGATTATTTTGGTGGCCTTTGTGCCAATTGTGGGTTTACTTTTAGGAATTACAAATGTCCAGGTTCCCTACGATACTCTGGTTTCTAGCGTTTTAATATTTTCATTCGTTCCTTTTTTTCTACCCAATTTACCACCATTCAGAACATACATTTTTCTACCCATTTCGGTTCGTTCCAGGATGTTCTCCCTTTCCATTTCGTAAAGGGAACTCATAACAGAAGTAATCAAATTCCAAATTGGGTTTTTCTTTCCATTTACAGAAGATTGTAAGTTACCCATTCCACGAACAACTACATTCACATTTCGTTCTTCTAACCATTTCAGGGTAGTTAAAGTATCCACAGTATTTCTACCAAGACGAGAGAGTTCTTCTACTACCAACTCCTTCACTTTACCTTCTTCCACGAGTTGAATAAGTACATTTCCCTTTTCTCTTTTTGAAAAAGGAACTTTCCCACTCACTTCTTTATCAAAAAGTGTTAAATCGTAATTTTCTTTATCTAACTTAAATCTTTCACCGTTCTGGTTAATAGTGGAAGTTCAGTTGTATTTTACCTTCATAGTGTTTCCCTTTATTTTTCAGTACTAAACTACAACGAAATCACGAATAAACCTAATATAAATGACGGTGTATCAGGTTATTAGTGTTTTCCTAAATATTGTGAATTAAAGGGAAAGGGTATATAAAATAAGAAACTTTAAACTATATTTTATTCAATAATTTCTAATTTCTCCACTGTTCTCACGGTATCATTTTTAAAAGTAACTACAAGTTCATTAAACTGAAACAAAACTCCACCACCACCCATTCCGAGTCTATAAGACCATACATCAGAAGTATCACCTTTAGTTGGTTCTCCAATTAGATTTAAAACTTGGTTTTTTGATTTTTCTATGAGAATTTCACTATTTATTATATCATTTCTCATTTCAAACCTTTTGTTTCTTTCACTGAACCATTTTTCCTTATCAAATTTATATTGTGGTTCATAAAAAATATAACTCAAAAAAATATAAATAATCCCATAGAATAGAATAGGTGTTAGAATAATAGTTCCAATAATAGTAGATAATTTTCTATGTTTTTGATTTTTGATATATTTTTTGAATACCCAATTCAAAAATAGAAATGTTGGTATGGTAAGAATAATAAGATAAAAATACATTGATTTAAAATTTATTGTTTTTGGAATGTATATTTACATCCTTGTTCCTCTCTTTATATTCATACTAATATAAATAATCAGTTAGATAGATAGATATACCTATTTCAGAATAGAATGAGTCTCCATCGTTTATACTTTTTAGAAAAACTAAAGTTAAATAATAATTTATAATAAAGGTAGGTTTCTCGTAAATACCAAAACTATTTTTCTTCAAAACCCTAAATAATGGTGATTTATATGGGGGTCGTATTTTTTCTACTTGGAATTTTGATATGGTGATTTAATTTTTTGATAAATTGTGTAATAATCCAAAATTGTAAATTATTGGTGGAGTTATTTTATCCAACCTTTTAATTCGTTTATTCATTTTATCAAACAATCCAAATACTTGTTGAGAAGTAAATTTATCAGTTCTTTGAGGTTTATAATCGGAAGTATTTAGATAATCACTTATCTCAAGAAAAGTAAATCCATCCTCTTTCATTTTTCTTATTATAATATACTTTTCTTCTTGTTCCTTTGAGAGAGGAAGAACCCAAAACAATGGAGAGGTGATTTCTACTATACAAGTAAAAAACACCTCTCCTAAATTTTCAAATAAATACCCCCTATCAGAGTTATTCCACCGTAACAGACTTCGCCAAATTACGTGGCATATCCACAGAACAACCTCTATTAACTGCAATAT
>CAYPOW010000096.1:3545-11464 GCA_964412145.1 uncultured Draconibacterium sp. | reverse complement strand
GGGGAGAGGAGGATTACTCGCTTCGCTCGTGAGACTTCGTGTTCGAAACTCCGAAGACTTAGTGAGTCACAAAATAAATCTGTTTCTCTTCTTCCCTTATTCTTTCTTTCAAAGAACTTCAATTCTTGTGGGGAGAGGAGGATTCGAACCTCCGAAGGCTTAGCCAACAGATTTACAGTCTGCCCCGTTTAACCGCTCTGGAATCTCCCCAAAATATATATTCAAAATGTGTATGTACTAGTTTAAATTGAATTAAACTTTTGCCTTATAGCAATAATCGAGCCGATGGAGGGATTCGAACCCCCGGCCAGCTGATTACAAATCAGCTGCTCTGGCCAACTGAGCTACATCGGCAAACACTGTAAACACAGTAATAACAATACTATCAATGTACTAACTGCCATAAAAAAACAGTCCCTCTTTCAAAAAGGACTGCAAAAATAGAAACTCTTGGCTTATTATCAAAGCTTTTTAATTATTTTTTATTTATTTGTGCAATTAAATTTTTCTTTCTTTCTCTTTGTGTTTCAGTAATTGTCGACGCACAGCATCAATACATTCGTCTAAAGCTTCCTCAAATGTATTTGATTGCTTTTTTGCAAATAAATCACCGCCTTTAATAAATACTTTAACCTCGGCAATTTTATTCTCCTTTGATTCAGATTTATCTAGCTTTAAATTAACATCAGTATTAATCAAACCATCGTGAAAAGTGGTCAATTTGTTTACTTTAGCTAAAATGAGTGTTTTGAGTTTTTTGTCAGCCGTAAAATGAATAGAATTAATGTTAATGTCCATTTAACCTCCTTTTTTAAGCCTTTGGATGGGCTAGTTTATAAATGTCTTTTAATTTTTCGATTGTGTTATGCGTATAAATTTGCGTGGCTGCTAGATTTGCATGTCCTAAAAGTTCTTTCACTGCATTCAAATCGGCGCCATGGTTTAACATATGGGTTGCAAATGTATGACGTAACACATGAGGACTCTTCTTTTTTTGCGTACTCACCCTGCTAAGATAGTTATTTACGATACGATAAACAAGCTTAGGATATAACTTTTTGCCTTTTATTGTAATAAAAAAAAACACTTCCTGATACTGAGCTGAAATCAGATTTTGCTTAAAGCTTAAGTAAGAATCTATTAAGGGAAGGAGGCTGGAGTGAATAGGAATTAAACGTTCCTTTTTCCTTTTTCCCAATACTTTTATAAGATTGCCATTCAGATTAAGATCGCTGGTTTTCAACCCAATCAGTTCAGCACGTCTAATACCCGTTGTGTAAAAAAACTCAACGACCAATCGGTCACGTGCCTCTTCGAATGATTTTGGATTCCCAAATTCGGTAAGCAACAAATTCATGCTTTTTTCTTCAATAAATACAGGCAGATTCTTCCTTACTTTTGGCCCTGATATTTTCAGAACCGGATTGTGATCTATTTTACCTGTCTTTACTAAATACCTAAAATACGATTTTAGCGTGCTTATTTTCCTGTTTACAGTCCTTGCGCTATTCTTATCTTCCATTAAAAGCGCAATCCAGGATCGAATAAAAACAAAATCGATATCTTTGGCTAGTACTATTTGATATGTATCATTCAGAAAGTCAGTAAATTGCTCTAAATCTTTTTTATAAGAGCTGATAGTATGCACTGAATAGCGCCTTTCGAATTCGATATAGTTGAGGAAATCAGTTATAAACATAAAAAAAGCCCTTAGGATTTGTAAATTTACAAAAAACCCTAATGGCTTTCAATACTACTTGCACAATTTTTAGTCCATTGCGTCCCGCAAACCTTGCACGTAGATTGCCTTTAATTTTTGCTCTCGTTTAACGATAGAAGGCTTTGTAAACTTCTGACGGTTTCTTAATTCTTTCACAACACCTGTTTTTTCAAACTTACGTTTTAACTTCTTCAAGACTCTGTCGATGCTTTCGCCTTCTTTAATCGGAACAATAATCATAGTAAATAACTCGCTTTCTTTTATTTAAATAAATTTATTTAACTCTCGAAACCTAGTTTCGTAAAGTGGGTGCAAATATATAAAAGTTCTGAGCTACTGCAAAATATTTTTTCCTTTTTTGAGAAATTAATTTCCTGTTAGTGATTTTGGAATTCTGCCATTTTTTATGGCCTCCGAGCGTAGTCTTCTTCCAACAATTCGTTCGACCATTGCTCCTATTTCTAACACCTTATCAATATCCAAATTCGTTTCAATGCCCATTTCGTCCATCATCACAACCATATCTTCAGTAGAAACCAAGCCTACTAAATTTGGATCTTTGTAGTAATAAGCGCCTGTTCCAGCGACTGGCACTCCACTCACGAAATTAGCAGGTTGTCCACCAATTCCGCCCATAGCCGATTCATAATTAGTCATACCTACCTGTAAAGCAGCCAATACATTGGCTAAGCCCCAACCTCTTGATGTATGAAAATGAACTATGTGCTTATCGGGTTTTTGGAAATGATCCAAAAGCATGGAGTAGTAGCGATATACGCGATCCGGAGAAGCAGAACCATCGTGATCAGCGTGTTCTACATCATTGGCTCCAATATCAATCCAGCGCTGTGCAAATTCAATGGCTTTTTTCATATCCGTCGGGCCTTCAATCGGGCATCCCCAGATTGTGCTCACCGTTCCATTGACTTTGATTCCTGCATCGTGGGCTTTTTTGATATATTCTTCGGCCATTTTCCAGTACTCCTTCAAAGATAAACCCGAATTTTTTTTATGATGCGACTCACTGGTGGATACCATCAATAAAATCCTATCAGGTCCATAACCCTCTAATTTTGCCTGAATAGCTCTCTCAACAGCGGTTTCGCGAATCGTTATGGCGGTTAAACTCACACCTTCGATTAAGTCTTTAACTTTTTTCGAATTCCGAATGCCTTTAAAAAGGTTGTCGCAATCTTTAAATTGAGGCATTCCTTTTGGATTTCCAAAATTGGATACTTCTATATGCTTAAAGCCGGCCAAAATAAGCTGTTCTAATGTCCAAAGTTTGGCTTCGGTTGGAATAAATTTTTCTTCGTGCTGAAATCCATCACGAACAGTGATGTCTCCTATGGTTACTTTTTTTGGATAATTCATTTTTTTGGCTTTTTTGATTTATTATTTTTTTGTGAAATTTAGTGTGTTGTGCTTTAGTGGCAATTTCTTGTGCCGCCAAATCACAAAATCACAAAAATGCGCTAATTTCTTTTTTAGGAAAACTACAATTCTTACGTATTTACTTTTAAAGCTTCATCTCAGGAATATCTCCCTCTATTATTAAAGGAGCACCTGTTTTGTCAATAATCTCTTGCACGTCAACGCCAGGAGCACGTTCTAAAAGCTTAAAGCCCTTTTCAGTGACTTCAATAACAGCGAGATCTGTAACAATTTTTGTTACGCATTGAACTCCGGTTAAAGGCAACTTACATTTTTTGAGCAATTTTGGATTGCCATCTCTATCGGTATGGGTTGTTGCCACGATAATATTTTTAGCAGCAGCCACCAAATCCATGGCGCCTCCCATTCCTTTTACCATTTTCCCTGGAATTTTCCAGGAAGAAATATTGCCTTTGTCAGTCACTTCAAAAGCGCCCAAAACCGTTAAATCGACATGGCCTCCCCGAATCATTGCAAAACTCAATGAAGAATCGAAAAAGGACGAGCCAGGAATTGTGGTAACTGTTTGTTTACCAGCATTTATCAAATCAGCATCGGCTTTGCCTTTCTCCGGAAAAGGTCCAATCCCTAACAATCCATTCTCCGATTGAAGAATGACTTCCATTCCTTCAGGAACAAAATTAGCCACCAAAGTCGGAATTCCGATACCTAAATTTACATAATAACCATCTCGCAATTCTTGCGCGATGCGTTTTGCTATTCCGTTTTTATCTAAACTCATTTTTTATGTTTTTTTGTTTCTTTTCTCTTTGTGACTCTGTCTCTGTGATGATTTGTATTTTTACCACAGAGTCACGAAGTTTCACAAAGAAATAAAGTCAAAACGCCCAATATTTCTTGCTAATTATTTCAAATTACTTTGTTGTTTCAAATTCAATGCGTTTTTCATAATCTACACCTTGGAAAATGCGTTGAACAAAAATTCCTGGTGTATGAATTTGATCAGGGTCGAGTTCACCTATCGGAACCAATTCCTCTACTTCGGCAATGGTAATTTTTCCTGCCATGGCCATTGGTTGATTAAAATTATTGGCCGTATAGCGATAAATCAAGTTTCCCATCGCGTCTCCTTTCCATGCTTTTACAATGGCAAAATCAGCCGTAAGAGCAAGTTCTAACAGATGCATTTTCCCGTTAAACTCACGCACTTCTTTGCCTTCGGCCACTTCTGTTCCATATCCAGCAGGAACAAAGAAAGCAGGAATACCAGCACCTCCGGCACGTATTCTTTCGGCTAGAGTCCCTTGAGGCACCAAATCAACCTCCAATTCACCTTCTAAAAGCTGACGCTCAAACTCTTTATTCTCGCCAACATAAGAAGAAATCATTTTTTTAATCTGATGCTTTTTCAAGAGCAAACCCAATCCAAAATCATCTACTCCGGCATTATTTGAAATACAGGTTAATTCCGTTAATTCACTATCAACCAGTGCATTAATTGTATTCTCTGGAATTCCACTCAATCCAAAACCACCTAGCATAAAGGTTTGTCCGTTTTTCATTTCGGCAATGGCTTCCTTTGCGTTTTTTACAACTTTATTCATATTTATTATTTTTCAAGACAAATATACAAAAGTGTATATCGCCCATGTAGGTTCAAATTATTAAAATTAACAGCCAATATAACGAGAAATTACTAAACGCTGTATTTCGCTGGTTCCTTCTCCAATTTGCAGCAATCGCTGATCGCGATAGAAACGTTCAACAGGATAGTCTTTCATCAGGCCATAACCGCCATGAATTTGAACAGCTTCATCGGCCACTTCACGAGCAATTTCAGAACAGTACAATTTGGCCATAGCGGCTTCTTTCGCATATGGTTTATTCTCATCCTTTAACCAGCAGGCTTTGTAGAGCAAATTACGCCCAAGTTCAATTTTCATAGCCATATCAGCCAGCTTAAATGCATTGATTTGGAATTTTCCAATGGGTTTTCCAAATTGCTTACGTTCCTGCGAATAGCGTAAAGCTTCTTCAAATGCACCCTGTGCCAAACCCAAACCCATCGCGCCTATAGAAAGGCGACCATTATCCAAAGTGGATAACATAATATGAGATCCTTCTCCAATTTTTCCCAAAAGATTCTCTTCAGGAACCTGACAATCATCAAAATACAATTCAGAAGTATCAGAAGCACGCCACATCATTTTACCATGCATTGGAACACGCTTAAATCCTTCGGTTCCTTTTTCTACAATAATGGTGGTGAATTCCTTTTTTCCATCAGGAAATGTTTTTGTAACAGCCTGAACTGTAACTCCTAAGGAAATATCAGAAGCTCCATTGGTAATAAAAATTTTGGAACCGTTGATTCGCCATTTTCCATCTTTCAGTTTTGCTGTTGTTTTGCTGCCACGAGAATCGGAACCTGCATCAGGTTCGGTTAAACCAAAGGCCCATATTCCATCACCTGTGCATAGCTGAGGCAAGTATTTTAGTTTTTGTTCTTCAGTTCCGTAATAATAGATTGGTCCAATACCAAGGGAATTATGAGCAGCTAATGTAGCTGCCTGAGAGCCATCGACGCGAGCCAATTCTTCAACTGCAATAATATAAGAAAGCGTATCTAATCCTTGTCCACCATACTTTTCGGGTAAATACATACCTAGTAAACCTAATTCGCCTATTTTCTTTGTTAGCTCGTATGAAAATTCCCCCTTTTCATCCAATTCCTGAGCCAATGGTTTAATTTCGCGTTCAGCAAAATCGCGCACTGTTTGTCGGATAAGTTCTTGTTCCTGACTTAATTCAAAATTCATTTTCGTCGTTTTATTTCTGTTAAAGCGTATAATTTATTACACTTATGCTAGTTTATTTCTTCTGCTAATTTTATCAGCACTTTGCTGCCATCAACCATTTCGCCTTCAGCAACATTCAACTCCTCTATTATTCCATCGCGTGAAGCTAAAATATTGTTTTCCATTTTCATTGCTTCAACAACTAAAAGGATATCTCCTTTAGCTACGGTCTGGTCAACTTCTGCTAAAACTTTTATCACTTTTCCAGGCATAGGCGATTTTACTGTATCACCTGCCTGACCAACCATTGCTGTTTCATAAAAATCAGGAATGGATAATACATCTTCACGACTAAGTACAAAATTATGGCCCGAAAGTCCAATAATGCTATTATTCTCTTTATCTATTGAAATTGTAAATTTAAAACAATCACGATTAATAGCAAGCTGAATAAAATGCAATGAAATCTCCTTTATACACACATGAAAATTTTCATCTTGAATTTGGAATAGGCCACCCTTATTGCTTCTTTCAATAATTTTACAAGCGTACTCTTCTTCGTCTAAATTAATTTTGATATTCATCCGGTTCCGCCAATAACCAATTGATTTCCAGATAGTATCATCTTTATTTTCAATAAATTGATATGCCAAAAAAGCGCAAATTACGCTCGCCTTCGAAATCGTATTCCGTTCATCCTGTATCCATCGAATCAGCTTTTCTGATTGATGATCCAAAAATTTAGTGTCGATTTTATTTTTGATAAAATCTTCATTTTGCAGAATACTCATCAAATACTTGATATTGGTTTTTAGTCCATTAATATGGTAGTGCTCCAAAGCAAGTAATAATTTTTTTCTTGCAAGTTCTCTATCTGAATCAAAAGCAATTACTTTGCTTATCATCGGATCGAAAAAGCTTTTCACTTCAACAGGCTTATCAATACCACTGTCTATCCTTATTCCTTCACCTTGCGGCTCTTGATATAAAGTCATTTGACCAGGAGAAGGCCTAAAATCATTTTCAGGATCTTCGGCATAGATACGTGCTTCAATTGCGTGGCCTTTTTGTTTTATATCGTTTTGAGAAAAACTTAACGTATTTCCTGCGGCGACCAATATCTGTTCGCGAACTATATCAATACCCGTAACCATTTCAGTAACTGGATGTTCCACTTGGACACGTGTATTCATTTCTAGAAAATAGTAATTCAGATGCTTATCGACTAAAAACTCAATAGTACCGGCACTGGAATAGCCGATTGCTTTGGCAATTTTCACTGCATCGATACCCATTTTTTCGCGCACTTCAGGTGTCAGCGTATGAGAAGGAGATTCTTCAATAACTTTTTGAAATCTACGCTGAATTGAACATTCGCGTTCGTAAAGATGAACTACATTTCCATGCTTATCGCCCATCACCTGAATTTCGATATGGCGTGGATCTTCAACATATTTTTCGACAAAAACCTCACCATCTCCAAAATAGGCCTTTGCTTCTCTACTGGTTGCTTCTATCGTATCTTTTAGATCATTCCAATCGTGAACAATGCGCATTCCTTTGCCGCCACCGCCAGCAGCAGCTTTTACTAAAACCGGCAATTCTATTGATTTGGAAGCTTGTAACAAATGATCCAGATCGCCAGTATTTGCTTTGGTCATCGGAATTTTCAGTGTTTCGACAAAGGCGCGTGCTTCAATCTTATTTCCCATCAATTGGATAGCTTTAGTGGAAGGACCAATAAAAATGATTCCGGCTTTTTCGCAAGCCTGAACAAGAAGTGGATTTTCCGCTAAAAAACCATAGCCCGGATGAATAGCATCGCTGTTTGTTTCTTTTGCTATCGCGATAATTTTCTCGATGTTTAAATAGGTTTCATCCAAAGCTGTGTCGCCAATGCAATGCGCCTCATCAGCTTGGCGAATGTGCAAGCTATCGGCATCCACTTTGGAATAAACAGCAACGGTTTGTATGCCCATTTTTTGTGCCGATTTAATAATCCGAAC
>CAYPOW010000096.1:0-3445 GCA_964412145.1 uncultured Draconibacterium sp. | reverse complement strand
CCTTCTTCCGAAGCACGAATGTCGGCTATCATTTTTGCTGTATATCCAATGGCTTCTTGCAAAGTCAGTTTGTTTGAAATGTCATAGATCAGATTTTTACAATGACTCATTGCCTTTGGCCCGCTAGTTTTCAACAAAGCGATTATATCTTCAAGATAGTCTTCCATTTGATTGGTTGGCAATGATTTATTGACCAATCGATGATAGGCTGCTTCTTTTCCTTTAAATCTTTTTCCAGTCAGCATCAATTCTTTAGAGCCATACTCTCCCACTCTTTTAGTTACATAAGGAGAAATGCAAGCAGGGACAATTCCGATTTTTACTTCGCTTAAAGAGAAGGTTGTATTCTCAT
Organism: uncultured Draconibacterium sp.; assembly: GCA_964412145.1. Lineage (GTDB taxonomy): Bacteria > Bacteroidota > Bacteroidia > Bacteroidales > UBA12170 > UBA12170. The sequence goes on along the minus strand of CAYPOW010000096.1, from coordinate 3,093 downwards.
CGGCATAGGCAAAATCGCAGGCAGCAAGTAGTCCGTTAGCACCTCCAATGGCAGCACCATGAACAATGGCTATGGTAGGTTTTGGACAAGTATAAATCTCATAAAAACAATTGGAAAGATTCAGGCTTTCTTTGTAATTATCATCGTAGGAATAGTTTGCCACATTGCGCATCCAGTTCAAATCGGCACCAGCACAAAAAGATTTTCCTCTTCCCCGCAAAACAACAATTTTCACCTCGTCATTCTCCTTGATTCCCTTAAACATTTCGATGAGTTCTGCAATCATCACTTCATTAAAAGCATTGTGAATTTCAGGTCTGTTGAGCCAGATGATTCCGACTTCATTTTTTATTTCAAGCTCTATTGTTTTATAATTTTTCATATAAAGTATTTATGCAATAAATATTTTCACCACGATGGCACGATGACACGATGTCTCTTTTTATTTTCTTCTTTATTTGTGACTCTGTGTATCTGTGGTTTACTTTGCCTTAGAAATTACATTCTAAAAATACCGTATTTCGTATCTTCCCATTTCTTACTCAGTGACATAGCAATTCCCATAGCTAGCACTTTACGTGTATCTACAGGATCGATTATACCATCGTCCCACATGCGAGCCGTGCTATAATAGGCAGAGCCTTCGTGTTCGTATTTATCTAAAATAGATTTTTTTAATTGATTGATATCTTCTTGTGGCATTTCCTTTCCTCTTGATGCAAGTTGATCCTTTTTTACCTGAATCAAAACATCTGATGCCTGCTCACCGCCCATGACTGAAATCTTAGCGTTAGGCCACATAAATAACAAGCGAGGATCGTAAGCTCGACCAGCCATTGCATAATTTCCAGCTCCAAAAGATCCACCAAAAACAACCGTAAATTTAGGAACATTGGCATTTGCAACAGCATGAACTAATTTAGCTCCATCGCGTGCTATTCCCTTGTGTTCGTATTCTTTGCCAACAATAAATCCGGTAATATTTTGTAGAAAAATAAGTGGGATATTTCTGTTAGTGCACAATTCGATAAAATGGGCACCTTTGAGTGCAGTTTCAGAAAAAAGCACGCCATTATTCGCAATTATTCCAACCGGAAATCCCATAATATGCGCAAACCCAGTAACGATTGTCGGAGCATATCTTGCTTTAAATTCCTGAAAACGAGATCCATCAACTATACGAGCAATAATTTCACGTGCATCCACAGCCTTTTTTAAATCGACAGGAGCAATTCCGTACAATTCTTTTGGATCGTAAAAAGGTTCTTCAATTGGAATACTATCTATTTTTTGTTTTTCTTTATTTTCAATGGTTTCAAAAATATTTCGGCAAATAGAAATTGCATGACGATCATCTTCTGCAAAATGATCGGCAACTCCGGAGATACTTGTATGAACATCAGCTCCACCCAACTCTTCAGCACTAACTTCTTCACCAGTGGCTGCTTTTACCAAGGGAGGTCCACCAATAAAAATTGTTCCTTGTTCTTTTACTATAATCGTTTCATCACTCATAGCAGGAACATAGGCGCCACCGGCCGTGCAGCTTCCCATTACAATGGAAATTTGCGGAATTCCGGCTGCCGACATTCGTGCCTGATTGTAAAAAAACCGCCCAAAATCAAATCGATCAGGAAAAACATTGGCCTGATCCGGCAGAAAAGCGCCTCCGGAATCGACCATATAAACACAGGGCAGATGATTTTCCATAGCAATTTCCTGAGCCCGAACATGCTTACGGATAGTCTCTTTGATATAGGTCCCGCCTTTTACCGTCGCATCATTGGCAATAATGATCGACTCTTTGCCATGAATTACACCAATTCCGGTAATGATTCCGGCCGAAGGAAACTGATTTTCGTACTTATCGAATGCTCCTAAAGTCGAAAGCTCCATAAAAGGCGTGTTTTGATCGACTAGAAGATCTATTCTTTCACGAGCCAGTAATTTACCGCGTTCCTTGTGTTTTTGTACTGCTTTATCACTTCCTCTTTCTATTACAGAAGCTGTTCTTTCTCTATATGTTTCCAGCAAACTCGCAAATGCTTTTTTGTTTGCTATGAAACTTTCTGAATTTACATCTATTTGTGATTTTATGCGATACACTGTTTTCTGTTTTTATTCCTACTAATTTTGAGCAGTCAAATGTAAAATTTTTTTCTTATGCTTGCATACTATTTTTTCGAATTTAACTCAAATATATTCGAATTTTAAAAAAGCATAAACCACTTTTTCCGTATATGTTTGGTTAAAAATAGTTTAGCTTACTGTGTATTAAATCAAATTTTTCCATTCTTCAAGCGTAAAAGTTTTATTTAAACGCACTCCTTTTTCAGTTTGCTTCAAACTACAACATTCGTTAAAAATATCGTGTTCAAAGAACAAAGTATAATCATTTGCTATTGCTTCCTCAAAAAAAACTTTTTTCTCATCAAGTGTAATCAATGGACGTGTGTCGTATGCCATTATCCAGGGCAAAGGAATGTGAGCAGTGGAAGGCAAAAGATCGGCCATATAAACAATTGTTTTTCCTTTGTAAGCAATATGTGGGATTAACTGTCCATCTGTATGACCGTTGTATATTTTTAAGAGGAAGCCCGGGTAAATCTCACCCTCATTTTCGATTATATTCATTTGACCACTTTCCTGCATAGGCATAATATTTTCCTTCAAAAAACTAGCCTTTTCGCGGTTATTTGGATGAACAGCCCATTCCCATTGCGCTTTGCTTACCCAATATTTTGCGTTTTTAAATGTTGGAATTAATGCTGATTTATCATCGTTCCATTTAATAGAGCCACCGGTATGATCGAAATGCAAATGGGTTAGCACCATATCGGTAATATCATCTGTTGAGAGGCCGTGTTTTGACAGCGATTTATCGAGTGTATCATTTCCATGCAAATGATAGTGACCTAAAAATTTCGGATCTTGCTTGTTACCTATTCCATTATCAATCAATATTTTACGATCGCCATCAATTACTAAAAGGCATCGCATAGCCCATGAACAAAGATTATTTTCATCGGCCGGATAGACTTTATTCCAAATCACTTTTGGAACAACGCCAAACATGGCTCCTCCATCGAGTTT
>CAYPOW010000095.1:0-11465 GCA_964412145.1 uncultured Draconibacterium sp. | reverse complement strand
CTGCAGGAGTATGAACTGCTTGACGTGTAACAAAATAAGTTCCAGGTAATTGAGCCACTAATTCGGTCATTTTTAAAGGATGACCCATTTTTTCAATATCCCTTCCATAAGGAGACGTTGAGGATTTCATTCCAGGTAGCGTAGTGGGAGCCATTTGGCCTCCAGTCATACCATAAATACCATTATTTACAAATATGATAACGATATTTTCGCCACGATTACAAGCGTGAATGGTTTCGTTACCACCAATAGCGGCTAAATCTCCATCACCTTGGTAGGTAAAGACATATTTATCAGGCATAACTCTTTTTATACCGGTTGCTACAGCTGGTGCACGACCGTGTGCAGCTTGTGTCATATCGATATTCATAAAGTCGTATGCCAAAACAGAACATCCTACAGGAGCAACACCAATGGTATCTTCCCAAATCCCCATCTCTTCAACCACTTCCATGGTAATTCGGTGGGCAGTACCATGACCACAACCTGGGCAATAGCTCAGTGGGTTGTCTGTCATTAATTCTGTCTTTTTATAGACTAAATTTTCGGGTTTTATTATTTCTTTTATATTCATTTTTTATCCTCCAATAATTTTTTGCTCCAAAGCAGCAAGTACTTCTTCAGGAGAGTGAATAACTCCGCCATAACGACCATAATGCTCAGCAGGTACTTTTCCATTAACAGCTAAACGAACATCTTCAATCATTTGACCGGCACTCATTTCAACAGCTAAAAAACCTTTAACTTTATCTGCTAAAGCATTGATTTCTTTCTTAGGAAATGGGAAAAGGGTGATTAAGCGGAAAATTCCAACTTTGATTCCTTTTTCACGTGCCATATCCATTGTTTTTTGAGCAATACGTGCACTTGAACCATAGGCAACGATAATGTATTCGGCATCTTCACAATTGATAGCTTCGTATCGAACTTCGTTTTCTTCCATCAAGCGATATTTTTCCTGAAGCTTAAGATTCTTAGCTTCCTGTCTGTGAGGATCAAGTTCTAATGAAGTGATAATATTTCGCTCGCGAGATTTTGGTTTTCCCACCGTAATCCAGTCACCGTAACGTTTAACAATTTCTTCATTACTTATACGAGGTTTTTGTTCAGGCAAGATTACTTTCTCCATCATTTGACCGATAACACCATCCGATTGAATCATTACAGGATTTCTGTATTTAAAAGCTAATTCAAAAGCAGTGTCTACAAAATCAGCCATTTCCTGAACTGATGCTGGTGCTAAAACTAGCAAACGATAATCACCGTGACCACCACCTTTAGTCGATTGAAAATAATCCGCTTGTGATGGTTGAATTGTTCCTAAACCAGGACCGGCACGAACAACATTTACAATAACACATGGCAATTCGGCTCCTGCCATATAAGAAATACCTTCTTGTTTTAAACTTATTCCAGGACTGGAAGACGAAGTCATTACTTTTTTGCCAAGACCAGCAGCACCATATACCATATTAATGGCAGCAATCTCGCTTTCGGCTTGAAGAACTACCATTCCTGTACGATCTTCTGGACGTTGGACAAATAAATACTCTATGATTTCAGTTTGAGGAGTGATAGGGTAACCAAAGTAACCATCGCAGCCAGCTAAAATTGCAGCCTCAGCGATCGCTTCGTTTCCCTTCATTAATATTACTTCACCCATATCTTATGTGTTTTTTAAAGATTTAAATTATTAGGCAACTTTTACTTTGTAAACAGAAATTACGCCATCTGGACAAACAATTGCGCAATTTACGCAACCTATGCAAGCTTCTGGGTTTGCCATATAAGCATAATGATAACCCTTGCCATTTACTTCCTTTGCCAGCAATATAACATCAGTAGGACAAGCTGGAATACAAACGCCGCAACCTTTGCATTTTTCAACATCTACTTCTATTGCTCCTTTAATTTTAGCCATTTTTAGATTGTTTAAAAATTCAATGCAAAATTACTGAAAATATACCTGATTCCCTGAAACGGAAATCTTTATTTATCAGGCAATTGATAATTTAGAAAGGATTTAAATTGAAATGTCGATATTAATAATTTTGTGTTTTTGCAAACGATTGATAATCTGGTGTTAATTGACTAACAACTATTAAAATTTGATTTTTCGTTTCGAAAATGAAATTTTTGTAATAATCAGAAATTTAAAATTTGGAGTAAAATCGGATTCCAAAAATAGAGCTTCCCAGTCGAACCATGGTACTTCCTTCTTCAAGGGCAATTTTATAATCGGCAGACATGCCCATCGAAATTTCGGAGAAATAATCCTGCACAATATATTTCTCCTTTATTTCATCGAAATAACTTTTCAGATTCGAAAATTCCTGACGGATCTGACTTTCATCATCGGTATAAGTAGCCATTCCCATAACACCTAAAACTCGAATATTTTTCAAAGCTTTAAAATCATCACTTTGCAAGAGTTCGATAACTTCCTCTTTGTAAAATCCGAATTTGGCCATTTCATTGGCAATATGAAACTGCAATAAACAGTTTATAATGCGCTCGTTTTTAACAGCTTGCTTATTTATTTCTTTTAAAAGCTTAAGGCTATCGACGCCATGAATTAAATGAACAAATGGAGCCAAATATTTTACTTTGTTAGTTTGTAAATGCCCGATAAAATGCCATTCGATATCTTTTGGAAGGTTCTCGTGTTTATCTACTAGTTCTTGTACTTTATTTTCGCCAAAAATTTTATGGTCTGCATTGTAAGCTTCCAATATATCTGATTCTGATTTAGTTTTGGATACTGCCACCAACATGACATTTTTAGGAATCTCCTTTTTGATTTTTAATAAATTTTCTACTATGGCCATTCTTCTGTTTTTTGCAAAATTAAAAATTCCTTGTTGTAATGAGAAGGATTATTTTTCCTGAAAGAAATCGTCGATTGCTTTTATTGCATTGAGCGTTCTTTGTTTTCCCTGACCGCTAATTTTTATAAAAGGCCATTTTCTTTTTTCGAGCTCTTTTTCATAAAGTTTTAGTAAACGTTTGCGATGGTGAGGATGCTCTCTAAGTTCATCTTTTTCCCACAGCAAATCAATATCCGTTAATAAATACAAATCAAAATCTTGTTTCTTAAGTTCACTGAGTATCCAGGGATGAACTGATTTATATTTAAATTCGCTCCAGATTTTAATAACCATCATTTCCGTATCAGAAAAAAAATAGTTCTTGGCTTTCAACTGTATCGATTGAATGCTTTCTTCTTGTTTTTTAGCAATATGGAGTAGGTCGTTTCTATTATAGTTTCTGCCCAGGCCATTGAGAAAACCACGGGCAAATTCAGGTGAAAAAACAGTATCGTAGAATGCAGCCAACTCTTCTGATAACCGACTTTTGCCGGTGGATTCCGGCCCTATTATAGCAATTTTCCTAAGCATTATTCAGTTCCTTTTTAGAGTCTTCAATCTTCTTGCGCCAGCTATAATAAGCTAAAATAGCTATAACCAGGAAGATGGTATACTGAATAGCGGTAAAGCCATATCCTTTTACAAAATATAGAGGAATAGAAACAATATCGCCAACAATCCATAAAGTCCAGTTTTCTATTTTTTTATTGGCCATTAACCACATAGCAGCAAAGAAAATCCCGGTTGTAAAAGTATCAAGAAAAGGAGTTGCCGATCTAAAATCTTCCAGATTCCCAGAGCTAAGTCTTTCCCAGGCATAATAAAAACTTTCAGAAAAATTTAATTTAGATGGCATTACATCGTAATGGCGATAAACGAATATTACAAAAGCAGAAGTGAAAACAAAAATACCTCCAGCCTTTAATTTGTCTACAGTATTGGTTCTGCTTATCGCGATATGGCTCTTCTGATCGTCAATAATTTTCCCCCACATATACCAACCGTAAAGGCTCATTAAAGTATAATAAATATTGATAATTAAATCACCATACAAAGTCCATTGAGATAGTAGATAAACATAAATAGCCGTGCTGATTATGCCACTTGGAAAAACGAGAATGTTTTCTTTTCGGGCATAATAAACACTGATTACGCCAAAAAGCGCCGCCAAAAATTCAAGAATAATATTGACTGTTGTAGCTGATTGATAAGGTTCTACAAAGAAACTGAATAACTCACTCATGAGACGGAGGATAAATATGCAAATCGGAATTGATAATTTTCAAAATAAAAACAGAATGTGGAATATCAAAAGATTTTTTAATTTCTCTGGTTAAAACTTCCATCACTTCGCTATAATCGCCAAAAACATGCGTGCTCATTCCATTGCCATCAATTTGCAGTTTTGGGTATTCTTTTAGGCGATCCACAAATGATAAGATAGCAGGAATATATTCTTCCTGAAGAGGATAATAACTAATTTCAACGGAGATACGCATAGCGTTATATTTGAAAACGAGCAAAGGTAGGGAAAAATAGATTGATGCATAAATTACTCATTGTTTTATTGCTAAATGAAAAATCCGTAAAATTGCATCAAATTAAATCAATTGAATAAAACAAAATTTCATTTTTCCAAAGTAGCTGATATTTCGGCTGCTCATTTATTGCACGATATCTATTCTTCCTTTTTAGCGCCATTAATTCCACTTTTAATAGAAAAACTAAGCCTGAATTTTTTTCTGATCGGAATCTTGTCGGTAATACAACGTTTAGCCTCTCTTTTAAACCCTTTTATCGGTCTTTTGGTTGATAAAAAAGAACTTAGATATTTTATCATTTTAACTCCTGCAGTTACGGCTATCAGTATGAGTATGATAGGATTGGCGTCAACCTTCACTCAACTTGCTGTCTTGCTATTTATTATGGGTATTAGTTCTGCTTTTTTTCATGTTCCCGGACCTGTATTAATTCGGAAAGTAGCAGGCGACAAAACAGGACTTGGAATGAGTTTTTATATGGTTGCAGGTGAACTAGCTAGAGCCATTGGTCCAATTGTAATTGTTTCGGCAGTTTCGTGGTGGGGTTTAGAAAATACATACCGATTAATACCAGCAGGTATTTTGGCTTCCGTTATCTTGTTTTACCGTTTGCGAAAACTTAAAAATGTAGATTTTAAAAGGCCTCCTGCTAATTTAAATATCAAACAAACTTTAATTGAGCTGAAAAGCTTCTTTTTGGTCCTTATAGGGTATTCCTTTACACGCGGATTGATCCGTGGTTTATTAATCACCTTTTTGCCTGTTTATTTGACTTCTCAAGGTGAAAGCTTGTGGGTGGCTGCCTATTCCTTATCCATTCTGGAGTTGGCCGGAGCCGCAGGAAGTTTGGTTGCAGGTGGAATTTCAGATAAGATAGGAAGGAGAAAAACACTGATTATTATAGCCCTAGCCACTCCTTTTTTGATGTTCGCATATAATTACACTTTTGGAGCACTTAATATTGTTATGCTTATTTTGATTGGATTTTTTATATTTGGTTCTAGTCCTGTTTTATTAGCATTGGTTCAAGAAAAAAATTCTGAAAGACCCAGTTTTACGAATGGCATGTATATGACAATCAATTTTGCTTTAGGTGCAATAGCCGCTTTATTTGTTGGGTGGCTGTCTGATAGAATAGGCTTACAAAGTGTATTTCAATTAACTCCCCTTTTTGCTGCTCTTGCCATTCCTTTTGCTTTTATGTTTAGAGAACCCAAGCGATAATTAAGGGCGTACAATGAGGGTTTCATCCTTTTTAGGACAATGATTTAAATAAAGCTAGTATAAAGACGTTCAATAAGAAAATCATTGAACGTCTTCATTTTACTTATCTTAATTTTACTTATCTGAATTTTAAACCCAGCGTTACATTCACACCGCTCTCCCAGCTTAATTGATCAAACTGTTCCTCCATAGAATCATTTAAATCAACCGAATAGCGTACATCCAGGGTAATGAATCCAATAATATCAACACCTGCTCCAAATTGAAGTGCAAAACTGTTTTTAGATCTTGTATTCGTCGTGCTGGGGTTGGTCTCATTTAGAAAAAAAGTGGCAGTCGGTCCACCCATAATGTGCCCACTTACAATCCCGAGGTCAATTAATTTAATACCCAACATAAGTGGAATTCTTAATGAATTAACGGTAGTTTCACCCGTTGTCATTTCTTCATTTACGAAAACCGGTTCTTTTTGCATTACATAATAAAACTCTGGTTGCAGATAGATCTTGTTGCCAAATTGCATGAAGATACCAGCCGAATAATTCGATTTGAATTGAGACTCAATTTCGCCCTGGTCGATGGTTGGAGTCAATAAATCTACTCCTATTTTTGGCCCAAACCAAAAAGAGGATTTCTTCTCTTGAGTGCTCTGTCCGTAAGTGAAGCTTGATGCTAGGAATAAAGCCAATACACTGAGTAATAAAGTTTTTTTCATAATCAATAAATTTAAATTCTTTTATATGTGTATTCAAAGTTAGTAAATATTTTGAAGAATAGCGCTATTTCGGGACTGTAAACCTTCGTTTTTATTATACGCTAAGGAATGGCTTAATCAAAAGGAAGGCGCAAATTTATAAAAGTAGGGTATTCGCGATACTATTTCTCAACACTGTTAGCGCTCATTACACAAAAACTGTTAGAGTAAAAGGGAGCAAATCGCAATTTAACTTTATCTTTGCGAAAAAATTTTACAATGAGTGCTGAAAATCCGAAAAAATTCAAGCGATATACCATTACATCGGCCTTGCCTTATGCCAATGGGCCAATTCATATTGGCCATTTAGCAGGTGTGTATGTGCCTGCTGATATTTATGCGCGTTATTTGCGCTTAAAAGGAGAAGATGTTTTATTTATAGGAGGTTCCGATGAACATGGCGTTCCAATCACTATTAAGGCACGTAACGAGGGCGTTAACCCTCAGGATATAGTCGATAAATATCATACAATTATCAAAAAATCGTTTCAAGATTTAGGCATTTCTTTCGATATTTATTCGCGTACGTCCAATGACATTCATCATAAAACAGCGTCTGATTTTTTCGAGAAATTGTATAAAAATGGTCAATTTATTGAGCAGACTTCTGAGCAATATTACGATGCCGAAAACAAGCAGTTTTTAGCAGATCGATATATTACCGGAACCTGCCCGCATTGTTCTTACGAAAAAGCTTACGGCGATCAGTGCGAGAGTTGTGGAACATCCTTAAATGCTACCGATTTAATTAATCCTAAATCGGCATTGAGTGGAAATGTTCCTGAGCTGAAAGAAACAAAACATTGGTATTTGCCTTTAGATAAATACGAAGCATGGTTAAAAGAATGGATAGTAGAAGGACATAAAAACGACTGGCGACCAACTGTTTACGGTCAATGTAAAAGTTGGATTGATAATGGATTACATCCCAGAGCCGTAACACGCGATTTAGATTGGGGCGTAAAAGTTCCTATTCAGGGCGCTGATGGAAAAGTGCTTTATGTCTGGTTTGATGCGCCAATTGGATATATTTCAGCAAGTAGAGAATGGGCCGAAAAAACAGGAAAAGATTGGGAAATATACTGGAAAGATGATTCCTCAAAATTGGTTCATTTTATTGGTAAAGACAATATTGTATTCCATTGCATTATTTTTCCGGCTATGTTGAAAGCGGAAGGCTCCTACATTATGCCTGATAATGTACCTGCCAATGAATTTTTAAATCTGGAAAATGATAAAATTTCAACTTCCCGTAATTGGGCGGTTTGGTTGCACGAATACCTCGAAGAATTTCCCGGAAAACAAGATGTTTTACGTTATGTTTTGACAGCTAATGCTCCTGAAACAAAGGACAATGATTTTACCTGGAAAGATTTTCAGGCAAAAAATAACAACGAATTATTGGCCATTTTCGGAAATTTCGTAAATCGCACCTTAGTGCTTACACAAAAATATTATCAGGGTAAAGTTCCTTCAAGGGGCGAGTTAAATGCTTTGGATCAAGAGACTTTAAAAGAACTGAAAAACTACCCTCATAAAATCGGTAAAAGCATTGAGAATTATCGTTTTCGCGAAGCCGTTACAGAATTAATAAATCTGGCTCGATTAGGAAATAAATATCTTACCGAAACAGAGCCTTGGAAAACCATCAAGACAGATGAAAAACGCGTGGAGACTATTTTAAATATTGCTCTGCAAATAAGTGCTAATCTGTCTATTCTGGCTGAGCCATTTATGCCTTTTACTGCTGTCAAACTTAAAGAAATGATGAATTTGACTGAAAAATACGCTTGGGATAAGGCTGGAGATATTGATTTGCTAAAAGAAAATACCGTTTTGCCAAAACCTGATTTCCTTTTTGAACGGATAGAAGATGACGTAATTGAGGCGCAGGTTCAAAAATTATTGGATACAAAGAAGGCCAATAAAAATAAAGCTGTAATGGCAGCTCCAGCCAAGGAAAATATTAGTTTTGAGGATTTTGCTAAAATGGATATACGTATTGGTACCATTTTAGAGGCCGAAAAAGTGGCCAAAACAAAAAAGCTTCTAAAACTAAAAGTAGATACTGGTATTGATAAACGAACCATAGTTTCAGGTATTGCAGAATATTTTCAACCGGAGGAGATTATTGGAAAGCAAGTCAGCGTTTTAGTTAATTTGGCGCCTAAAACACTTCGCGGAATAGAATCTCAAGGTATGATTTTAATGGCAGAGGATGCCGATGGTTCACTTAAATTTGTGGCTCCATTTAGCACTACAAAAAGCGGAAGCGAAATAAAATAATACACGAAGGATTTTTTTGCATCCGAATATTTTTTTAAAAAAATATTCGAGAATGATTTTATTTAATCATTAACTACAATTAAATGGTTGAATATTAGATGTATGTATATATATCCCCAGAGTGTATATTGGAAAGATAAATGAAGGTTAATTGCAAGAATCTGGCTAGATCTTTTTGTTTCAAAGCGTTGTTGCATTCATAAATTTTTTATATTCGCTTATTAATAACTAAAAAACCAATGCAATGAATAAAAAATTACTTCTATTTGTAAGTTTATTTCTAGCCAGTACTCTCGCCTTTTCAGGTGGTTTGGTAACAAATACTAATCAGAGTACAGCTTGGACACGAATGCTTGTTCGTGATGCATCTACAGGAATTGATGCTGTTTTCTATAATCCTGCCGGATTAACAAAATTATCTGATGGGTTTCATTTTTCAATTAATAATCAATCCTTATCTCAGACACAGAACATTACAAGTACTTTTCCATTTTTGAATGGACAAGCTTATGAAGGAACTGTTTCAGCTCCAATGTTTCCTGGTGTTTATGGTGTTTATAAAAAAGGTAAAATGGCCTTTTCTTTTGGATTTAATCCTGTTGGAGGAGGTGGAGGTGCTACTTTCGCTAAAGGTTTACCATCTATGGAAATTCCCTTTGCAGGTATGGTTCCCGTTTTTGGTGGAGCATTAGCTCCTTTAGGAGGTTCTATAAATGGATACAGTATGAATATGTTATTTGAAGGTCAATCTGTTTATTTTGGTCTTCAGGCAGGCATTTCTTATGAAGTCAACGACTGGTTATCTGTTTATTTAGGAGCCCGCTATATTATGGCTAAGAATAGCTATAACGGATACATTAGAGATGTTAAATTTAATACTGGTGATATGGGCTCGTTAGCTCCTGGTACTTATGTTGGCGCCTATGGTGATGGCGCTGCTGCAAATGCTTTATTAGCAACTGGTGGTGGAGATGCAATGAATCCTCTTATTGCTCTAAATTATGGATCACTTGATTTAACCACACAGTTACCAGCTGCTTATAGTGCGGGGATAATTGCAGGCTTACTTCAAATGGGGATACCTCAATCTTCAATAAATGCAATGACTGTTGCTCAAGCACAGCAAACTTTTTATGGTATTGCAGGTCAATTAAATACTGCTTCAGCTCAGTTAGGTAGTTATGCCGCTCTTTTGGATGTTGTTACTGCTGATCAGGATGCTGACGTAGTTCAAACAGGATCTGCTATAACTCCAATTATAGGAGCTAATCTTAGCTTTTTAAATGACAAATTAAATTTTGGTATTAAATATGAATTTAAAACCGAATTGGTTCTAACCGACGATGTTGCAGATCTAAATGGTGTAGAATTAGGATTTATCGATGGTATTGATGCAACAGGAAATCCTACCTATATGTTTAAAGATGGTAATGAGACTAATGCTGATATGCCTGCTTTCTTATCTGTTGGAGTTGCTTATCAGGCAACTGATAAATTTAATGTAACTTTAGGATACCATACTTATTTTGATGAAAAAGCTGGTTGGGCTACCAATGATGCTGGCAAAGCCACTGTTGATGGAAATTTCGTAGAGTATGGAATTGGTTTTGAGTATGCTGTTGCTAAAAGATTATTATTAAGTGTTGGTGCTTTACATACAACAACAAATGTTACTGAATTTTATCAGGATGATTTAAGTTATAGCTTGAATACCAATACCTATGGTGGCGGTGCAGCTTATAAAATAAATGATACTTTTACGCTTCAGTTTGGTATATTCGATACGCAATATAGCACTGCTTCTTATGACAAATCATATACACTTATGGATGGAGCAACTACTATTCCTTATAAAGAAACTTATGCAAAACACACCTGGGCTTATTCTTTTGGTATAGATATTAGTTTAGGATCAAAGAAATAATAATAATTATTTTTTTTGATAAATAGAATTGGAGAGCCTCGGATTTACCGGGGCTTTTTTTTTGGTTTTTTTTATGAATGAGACATTTGAAAAAGGTGAGTATCTGATTTGAGAAAAAAAATATAAGATAAAAATTTGACTTTTATAAACTTAAAGTGTATCTTTCGTTAAAATATTAACAATGAATTTAATATTTTTTATAAAAGTGTATATTCTTCAGGATAAAAGGTTAAAATGAATAATTATAGTTCTTGTATGAGCTGCAAGATATTAGAAGAAACCTATTTTTCATGGATATCTCGCGACGATTTGTTCTTTCTTGATAAAAAAAAGACTTCAACTATTTATGAGGCAGGGCAAATCATATTCCACGAAGGAGCTTATCCCAATGGTATATTTTGTGTACAAAGCGGAAAGCTCAAAATTTATAAAGAAGGTAAAGATGGTCGTTCTCAGATTGTCCGTTTGGCAACTCCTGGCATGTTTCTTGGGATTCGCTCTCTTTTAGGAAGAGAAAAATATGCTGCTTCTGCAATGGCACTTGAAGATTCTGCAGTTTGTTTTGTGAATCGATCCGATTTTTTCGAAATTATTGCTAAATACCCAAAGATTGCAGAAAATCTTATGACCAATTTAAGTAAACTTTTACTTGAAGCCGAGGAGAAAATTTTATCCATTGCTCAAAACCCAGTTCGACAGCGTTTAGCGGAGGCCCTACTCATTCTAGGTAAAATATATTGTGAAGATGATGAAAATAAAAAACAAGGCAGTATTTGTATGTCACGCGAAGATCTTGCCAATATCGTAGGAACCGCTACTGAATCTGTTATCAGGATTCTTTCCGAATTTAAAGAAGACAAATTAATTGC
>CAYPOW010000094.1:6055-11502 GCA_964412145.1 uncultured Draconibacterium sp. | reverse complement strand
ATAAAGTCTTCATAATGCATTACTTCTGCACGAATAAAGCCTCGCTCTAAATCGCTGTGAATTACTCCAGCGGCTTCAGGTGCTTTCATTCCTTTTTTGATAGTCCACGCACGGTTTTCTTTATCTCCAACCGTAAAAAACGATTGTAGTTTTAGCAAATCATAGGCTGAACGAACTAATTTATCAACGCCGGGTTCGGATAAACCTGCATCAGACAAAAACTCTTTCCGATCATCAGCATCTTCAAGTTCAGCAATTTCTGCTTCTAATGCTCCTGCAATGATTAATATCTGAGGGTTTTCCTCCTGCATTCCAGCCTCTAGCTGTTCCACATACTTATTTCCAGAAATCGCAGAAGAATCATCGACATTGCAGACATAAAGCATCGGCTTATCTGTTAATAAATACATATCATTGATAAATGCTTTCTTATCATCAGCATTCACCTCAAAATCACGCACATTGAGCATATTTTCAAGATGAGCTTTTAATTTTACAAGAACTTCTGCTCCATGTTTGGCACTTTTGTCGCCAGTCCTAGCCAGTTTTTCCAAGCGCTGAACTTTTCGTTCAACTAAATCTAAATCACGTAATTGCAGTTCAAAATCAACAATTTCTTTATCTCTTAAAGGGTCAACAGAACCTTCGATATGAGGCAAGTTTTCATCATCAAAACAACGTAAAACATGTATCAGAGCATTGGTTTGCTGAATATCGGCTAAAAACTTATTTCCAACACCTTCGCCTTGACTTGCACCTTTTGTTAATCCAGGAATATCAACCAAATCAACGGTTGCCGTAACAATACGTTGAGCGTGGATGAGCTCCTCAATTTTTTGAAGGCGGGGATCCTTCACATTTACCATTCCCACATTCGATTTATTAGTAGAAAAAGCAAAATTGGATATTTCTGCCTTTGTATTTGAAACGCAATTAAAAATGGTAGTCTTACCAATATTAGACAAACCAATAATTCCACAAGTTAATGCCATCTGATTTTATAATTTAGAGCTGTAAGAAGGAAACAAAATATCCTTCTGAAAATTTGCGCAAAGATAGCTTATTTGATTTATTTTTAGTGCGATTTGCAATACAAATCATACCTTTTCCCATTCATTAGTTTCTAGGTTAAATCGTTTGATAACCCTACACGGATTTCCAACAGCTACTGAATACGAAGGGATACTTTTTGTAACCACAGATCCTGCGCCTATCTGGCATCTTTTTCCAATTGTAACACCTGCTACAAGCACTGAATTTGCACCAATATGAGAATCTTCTTCAATAACAATTCCTTTTATTTCCAATGCTTGCGTACTCGAATTCTGGTTCCCATCTTTAAAACCATGATTAAAACCTCCAAGAAATACATGCTGACCTGTTCCGCTTCCATCTTTCATTGTTACAGGGCCAATAATCACTGTTCCAATTCCTACACGGCATCTGTTTCCAATAAGTACATCTCCTACTCCATTATTTATGGTAGTGAAACTTTCAACAATGGTATCATCACCCACAGTGAATTTATTATATGGAAACACATCTATACGTGATTGACGTCTTCGAACCAAACTATTTTTTCCTTTCTTATGTATGAGAGGATTCACAAATAAACGAATCCAGAGACGTGGACGCGGTCTCCTATTTGGCTGTATCATCCATAATACCAATTTTTTAATACGTGGATCCGATTTTAGTTTTTCCTTTAAACCCATATCATTTTAATTTGGCCAGCCTTTTTCAAAAGCATCAATATATTTATAAATTTCTTTCACATTATTTTCCCAACTATGACTTAAACCGCAGGATCTTCTTGCTTTTTGCAATTGATCGGAATCCTCATCCAAAGCTTTCTGAACCATTTCTACCCATTCCGAATGTGTAGTTGCCAGATAGGTGCTTTCCTTAAAATAATCCATTGCCTTGGTGGCAGTAGCAACTGTAGGTTTTCCCATAGCAAGGTATTCATCTATTTTCCGGGGGTAGTTTCCTATAGTGGCATCATTTATCAATTGAGGATTCATGCAAACATCAAAGCCTTTGATGTATTTGGGTAATTCGAGAGAATCGCGACTTCCAAGAAAATGAACTTTTTCTATTTGATGCAATTCGGAATTTTTAAAATTATCATCCTCTGGTCCCACTAAAACAATTTGCCATTCCTTTTTTGATTTTGCCAAATGAATTATTAAATCGATATCCAGTCGCCTGCTTGAGAGAAAACCAACATAACCAATGATTGGTTTTTTTATTCCCTTAAAGTCTTCTGCTTCGGGTATATTATTTTTCTCATCGTTAAACAAGCTAACATCGCAGCCTTGCCCAACCATATAGGAATGGCTATTAAATCTCGCACCATATTCAGAATAAAGAACGCTGTTATTTACAACCACATCGGCTTTTTCGATAAGCTGAGGTTCAAGACGAAGGCCATGCTTTTTCCAATACGGATTTTTGGTCAAAAAATCACGCATATAATAAACATAAGTACGAGGTTTTAACAATTCTTTGATATACAATCCAAGAAACATGGAGCTATCGTTAAAAATTATGAAGTCCTTAAATTCAAGTCTATCAATAGCACTTTGAATATCGTTTGAAAATATTTTATTTCGGCTTTTATTAATGAAATCGTAAAGAAAACCATCGGGGATAAAATTGATTGATTCGACCATATTTTTCGGGTAGAGATTCCACATATTCTTTTTTATCTCTACCAGATCAGGCTCTAATCCTTTGCTAATTCGAATACGTTTTTGGATTCTCGCATCCGCTTTCCCGCTGTTTCTGCTATTTCTATCCAAAGGAGAATTAACATACAAAACGCGATTAAAACGTGACATTTCTTCTGCAATATTTTTACAATTGCTTCCAATTTCAATGTCCCAGGCCTGAATACCAATAACAATAATATCTCTACCTACAATCATACTTTTTTATTTTGATTTTTTACATTTGTTCCGCTGCTGCTATGTTTTGTATGTAAAAACTGTTTGTTGGCTCCTTTTACTCTTATCAACGATAAAAACATAAAGAAAAAGCCTTTGGGAAGTAAAAGCAAAGCTTTTAGTGTTTTTAATGAATAAAACTTTCCCGGTACTGAGAGTAGAAGAGCTACGAAAACAATGATAAACAAAGCTATCCAGACAATTGCAATAGGATGTGGAAAGAAAAACAAGCTGATAAGAAAAATAATGCCTGAAAAACCTAACAATAGAATACGCGGGAAAAGAAAAGTCTGAAATGCTTTGTTGAAATAATCGATATTTCCCTTCGTAATTAAAGCAACAAAACCAGGTATAAAAAATCGCTTAAAATAAACGAATTGAGCACTCAACCATCGGCGACGTTGATGTTGAAAAACATCTGCTTTTTGAACTTTTTCGTCGTAACAATATGCATCATGAACATATTCAATAGTAATATTGTTGCTGCACATTTTTATGTCAATTTCTTTATCGAATCCACCAATAGCATGCACATCTTTCATCATATCTTTAAAGAAACCATATTCAAAAGCCATACCCGAGCCAATAATTGCTGAAGAAACGCCCAAAACACGTGATCCTTTTCGAAAAATATGATTATTTATTTCTTCTGAAATAGCATCTAAAATAGCAAAACCAGTATCTAAATTTTTAGCTACGCGATGCCCTTGAACTGCCTTATACCCTGACTGAAATACTTCGTTTATTTTGATTAAAAAATCATCAGCTATTAAATTATCAGCATCTAAAATCAAGGCCACATCGTACTCATCGCCCAATACTTCCATCGCTTTGTTCAAGGCTTTAGACTTCGTGCTTTTATCGAAGGAGACTTCAATAACTTTGATTGGCAATTCGCGCAGAGCAACTAAAGTGTCTGCATTATACGAATCGGCAATTGAAACGACATCAAATTTATCTTTTGGATAATCCTGCTCCAATGCATCGCGACATACCTCCACAATAATATCATCCTCTTTGTATCCAGGAATAAGAATAGCAAATTTACGCTGACGTTTATCTTTTGCCACTTTTTTTCGATAAGGAAGCAAGCCGGCCACTGCAAAAATGAAAATATACAATGCAGTTGTTGCAAGATAGGCAAATAATATCCAATGGAGAATTGCCAAAAATGTTACAAATATATTCATGAGTTTTTGTTTATTTATTTACTAATTTAGGACTATAATGCACTTTCTTAGCACGAAAATTATATATATGCCATAATACACCTTTGCTATATGCTCTAATAAATTCAGGACCGCCTTTCAATGCACTCGAGACTATATTTTTAGGTACTGCAACAAACATTTGATACAAAAGAGCCAGGAAAAAAGTTGATCCGGTAAAGTTCCTCCTTAGATACAAAATGCGATTTCTTGTCATATAATAAGCCCTCAAGGCACTAATTCGACCACCTGTTGAAACTGATTCTTTATGATACACTAGCGAATTATGCACATAGCATATTTTATATCCAGCTTTTCGAATGCGGTATGCCCAATCTAATTCTTCGTAATATAAAAAGAAAATATCTGACATTAAACCTACTTCCCGAATTACCTTTAAAGGAATCATCATAGCTGCTCCATGACCTGCTGCAGCTTCTACATCTTCTTCGTACTGGCCTATATCTTTTTCTTCCCAGCCTCGCGCACCGCCTCTTTGGGTAATAGGGTCAATATTCTCATAACCAACATATTGTATTATATCAGGATTGTGAAAAAATCTAATTTTCGGGCTCACAATTCCTAAATTGGGATTCTTTTCCATCTTTTCGACCAAGGGCTCTAAAAATCCTTGATCTACTTCCGTATCGTTATTAAGCATTAAAATATATTTCCCTTTAGCTTCTTGAAATCCTAAATTATTTCCTCCGGCAAATCCTAAATTTTTCTCACTTTTGATATAAATAATCTTTGGGTATTTTTCTTTTACAATATCAGGGTTCCCTTCAGGACTGGCATTATCAACAATAATTATTTCAATATTCGGATAAGAAATTTGTTGCAGCGAATTCAACATTTCAAGGGTTACCTCTGGATGTCCATATTGCACTGAAACTATAGAAACAAGTGGTTTATCTATCATTAATTAATACTTTTAATTCCTGTTTTTGAGAAGCAAAATAACTCATACGACGTCCCTAAATTACAAAAAAAAAGAGGAAGGAATAATAAAATTACATTTTTACAGAAAGTCGAATAATTCTTTGGGCACAAAAAAGTTTTACAATCTGGGGTTATCAAAAATTTCCTTATTAAAAATATTTTTAATATTCCATAATATTCCCGACCAATAAGATTTAGCCAGATTCCCTCTTCCCCTAATTAAATACACGATTCCATTTTTGCCAATCGCAATAATTAGCTGATATAATAAAGCAATCAGAAAATTAAAACCATGTATATTTCTACGCATAAATACGAGCCTGTTTCGAGTTAGATAATAAGTTTTTAA
>CAYPOW010000094.1:0-5955 GCA_964412145.1 uncultured Draconibacterium sp. | reverse complement strand
GTTTTATTTCTGATTGTCCATTTGTTAATTTCAGTAAAACCCGCGTACTGAAACGTGTCTTTTTTATCAAAATATCTAATTTTAGGGCTAATGGCGCCGTATTCAGGATGCTCCTGAAATTTTTTTACAAGTGGCTCCAAGAAATCAGGTTCTACGACTGTATCATTATTCAACATAAGGATAAACTCACCCTGTGAACGCATAATGCCCAAATTATTACCACCGGCAAAACCATAGTTAATAACGCTTTCAATTAAAACAATTCGTGGATATTTTTCTTTTATCTTAGCAGGATTATCAGCAGGTGATGCATTATCCACCACTATAATCTCTATATTGGGATACGTACATTGAGATAAGGACTCAATCAATTCCATTGTAATGTCGGAGTGATTGTAGTTTATTGTAATAACAGAAACCAAAGGGAACTGATTGGGTTGCGAATCTGGCATATTAAATAATTTCTGGTCAAATTTAGGAAAATTGTCTAATCTTTTCCTACATTTATACAGTTTAAAACCAATGGATCTTTTACAATAAAAACTAAGATGAAAATCGGCAGGCTTTACGGAAGTTTTGATCGGAATAAGGATATTAGTTCCAATCTAAATCTAAGTAATAATTCAAAATAAAATTTATACTTGAATTTTGAGTGTTGATTCTTTTGTTATGAAGATTAATCTTTTTTTCTGTTTGCCATAATTTAAATTCAAAAGCCTTTAGTTTTTGTACCTTTGCAAATTGATAGACCCTAATTTGTTTCATTCTCTATTCTACAATTTTTACAACATATCAATTCGAATGACTGATTTTAAAATACAAACAGAGCAATTTGCCGATATCCGAATATTAAGGTACCAAGTACCTGGATTTGAAAACTTAAGCTTCGACAAAAAGCGTTTGGTTTATTTCCTATCTCAGGCTGCTTTATGGGGACGCGATATTATTTACGATCAAAATTACAAGTTCAATTTGCTTATCCGCCATAATCTTGAAAACATATACAAAACATATCAGGGAAATAGAGAAAGTGAAACTTTCCTCGCTTTTTTGGTATATCTAAAACGATTTTGGTTTTCGAACGGAATTCACCACCATTATTCGATGGATAAATTTTTCCCATCCTGTTCAGAGGAGGATTTCAAAGATTTGCTTTTAAATTCAAATATATCTGATTATAAACTATTTAAAGACAAATCAGAATCTGTATTTATAGACGAATTCGCAAAACTTATTTTCGATAAAAACGAAGATGCAAAAAGAGTAAGCCTAAATACTGAAGAGGATTTACTGGTACAATCGGCATGCAATTTTTATGAAAATGTGAGCCAGCAAGAAGCCGAAGAATTTTATAAAAATCAAAAAAAAACCGATAGCAAAAAACCAATTTCCTTGGGCTTAAATTCTAAGCTAATCAAGGAAAACGGAAATATTTTAGAATTGACCTATAAGATTGATGGCCATTATTCAGCCGCAATCGGCAAAATGGTTTTTTACTTAGAAAAAGCCGTTCCATTTGCTGAAAATAAGGAGCAACAGAAAGCGCTTCAAAGTTTGATCGATTTTTATAAAAGCGGAGATTTGAACGATTTTGATAATTACAGTCTTGCCTGGCTAGAAGATACTGAATCGACCGTTGATTTAATTCATGGGTTTATCGAAACTTACGGTGATCCTTTGGGCAGAAAAGCAACTTTTGAATCATTGGTTTCAATCCGAGATGAGGAATCTACTAAAAGAGCTGAAACCATAAGTAACAATGCCATTTGGTTTGAACAAAATTCAACAACTTCCATTAAGCATAAAAAAGAAAAAATAAATGGCGTGACGGCAAAAGCAATTTTTGCTGTAATGGAATCTGGCGATTGCTCTCCTGCTACACCAATTGGAGTTAATTTGCCTAATGCGGATTGGATAAGAGCGGAACATGGCTCCAAATCAGTTTCAATAAGCAATATTATCGACGCCTACGATTTAGCAAGTAAAAACAGCGGAGTAATTGAAGAATTTGCCTATAACGAGTTGGAAATCACTTTAGACAAAACCTATGGAAATATAGCGTCAAAACTCCATGTCGATTTACACGAAATTATTGGACATGGTTCTGGTAAACTGGAAAATGGCATTGCTGAACCTGCTGAAATGCTTAAAAACTACGCTTCCACTATTGAAGAGGCCAGAGCCGATTTAGTAGCTCTTTATTTTGCATTGGATCAGAAACTTATTGAATTGAATTTAATGCCCGACGAAAAAGTAGGCATTTGCGAATACAATTCTTTTATCCGCTCCTCTTTATTGACTCAATTGGTACGTGTGGAATTTGGGAAAAATATTGAAGAATCGCATATGCGAAATAGACAGCTTATTGCAAAATGGGTTTTCGAAAAAGGAAAAAATGACAATGTAATTGAACGAATTAAGGAGAATGGTAAAACCTATTTCCTTATCCACGATTATTATAAACTTAGTTCATTGTTTGGAATGCTGTTGAAAGAAGTCCAGCGAATTAAATCAGCTGGAGATTATAATGCAGCAAAAAATCTGGTCGAAAATTACGGTGTAAAAGTTGAAAAAGATCTGCACAAAGAAGTGCTGGAAAGATGGGAAAAATTACATATCGCACCGTATGCAGGTTTTGTAAATCCTCATTATTCACCTGTATTTGAAGGATATACGATGGTTGATATAGAAATAGACTATCCTGAAGATTTCAGCCAACAGATGCTCATTTATTCAAAAAATTATTCAAGCTTAATATAAAATATAAAAGTGACTTTCGACAATTTTAATTTACTTCCGGAGTTAGAAGACTCCTTATACGAAATGGGTTTTGACAATCCAACACCTGTTCAAGAACTAGGCATACCAATTATTTTAGAAGGACATGATTTGATGGCTTTTGCACAAACAGGCACAGGTAAGACTGCTGCTTTTTTAGTGCCAATTATCAATCAAATCTTGGCTCAACCAAAGGCGGATGGCGTAAAAGCAATGATAATTGCTCCAACACGTGAATTGGCTCATCAAATAGAACAGCAACTACAAGGATTCGCATATTATGCAAAATTGAGTTCTATTGCTATATACGGTGGCGGAGATGGTAGCAATTGGGATTACGAAAAAAAGGCGCTAACAAAAGGAGCCGATTTTATAGTGGCCACTCCTGGCCGATTGATTAGTCATTTAAATTTAGGTTATGTCGATTTGACTAACCTAAAATATTTTGTTCTGGATGAAGCTGATAAAATGTTGGATATGGGCTTTTTGCCTGATATTTCAAGTATCATAAGCAAGTTGCCGGAGAAAAGGCAAAATATGATGTTTTCGGCAACTATGAATGTAAAAATTAAGTCATTAGCTGTAAAAATACTTTCCAACCCAAAAGAAGTCAGTATTGCCATTGCAAAACCAGCTGAGAAAATTGTTCAGGCTGCTTATCTTGTACATAATAATCAAAAGATTGATCTGCTTGAAAAGTTGCTGGAAAATAAGGTGGATAATAAGCTCATTATATTTAGTAGTAGAAAAGTGACTGTAAATGAAATTGTAAAACGGTTACGGGCCAAGAAAATAGCAGCTAAAGGAATTCATTCAGGATTTGAGCAAAGTGAAAGGGAACAAATTTTGCTTGATTTCAGAAATGGTAAGCATAAAGTGCTGATTGCTACCGATATAGTTTCACGAGGAATTGATATTGATGATATTGATTTAATTGTCAATTTTGATATCCCTGCTGAAGCTGAAGATTATGTGCATCGGGTTGGCAGGACAGCCAGAGCAGAACGTGAAGGCTTAGCTATTTCTCTAATAAATGAGGATGATATTTATCGTTTTAAAAAAATAGAAAAATTAATTGAAAAAGAAATATTCAAAATCCCTTTACCCGAAGGATTTGAAGCAGGTCCCTCTTATGAATCAAATAAAAGTATAAAAAGGAAAAATCCTAAAAATTTCCGTAATTCAAAAAAAACTCCACGCAAAAATTAAGTTGTTTAGAATCAGTCTAATTAAAGATAGCAAAAAATGATTTAGTAATTTTTAACATCTTGGCTCATACTATATTTTTGGAATCCTCGTTTTAATATTGTATTTTTGCTAAGATTCAAAATGGAATAATCTGATAATTAGGTAGTTAATACTTTTAGATATAAATGAGACAATTAAAAATTAATAAATCCATCACCAACAGAGAAAATGCTTCACTCGACAAATATTTAACTGATATAGGTCGAGAAGGTTTAATTGGGCCAGATGAAGAGGTGAGATTAGCGCAGCTTATAAGAGAAGGAGATCGTATAGCTTTAAATAAATTGGTTAAAGCCAATTTACGTTTTGTAGTTTCCGTAGCCAAACAATATCAAAATCAAGGACTTAGCTTACCTGATTTAATAAATGAAGGAAATGTAGGTTTAATTAAAGCGGCTAGCCGTTTTGATGAAACAAGAGGATTCAAATTTATTTCGTACGCCGTTTGGTGGATTCGCCAAGGAATATTACAAGCTTTAGCAGAGCAATCGCGCATTGTCCGACTGCCTCTGAATCAAGTAGGTTCCATTAATAAAATAAAAAAAACAATCTCCAAGCTGGAGCAGGAATTAAATCGTGCTCCATTTATGGAAGAAGTTGCTGATAGTTTAGAAACCACCCAAAATAAAGTGGATTCTGCTATGCGTATTTCAAGCCGATCTATTTCTATTGATGCACCAATTTCCACAGATGATGATACAACAATGGTCGATTTTATCACATCGGATGAGGCCGTCAGCACGGACGATGCTCTGATGCATGAATCATTAAATGCAGAAATCCAAAGATCGCTGGCCACACTCACTGAAAAAGAACGCGATGTAATAAATCTATACTATGGTATTGGCTTAAATCATGGACTTACTTTGGACGAGATAGGTGATAAATTTGATTTAACGCGCGAAAGAGTGCGTCAGATTAAAGAAAAAGCAATCCGTAGGCTGAAACATTCCTCACGTAGTAAATTACTCCAAGTTTATTTAGGTTAAGATTTTAAGAGGCTGATGCCTCTTTTTTTTTAATTTTGATAAATGGTAAACAGTGAAAAAAATCAGGAAAGAAATACTTTACTGAAAGCCTTCTTTTATCCTCTTGTTTTTATAATCGTAATTTGGCTAATAAAAATAATTGAGCTTATTTTTGATCTGTCTTTTGCAAATGCGGGCATTCTACCTCGCAATTTAATTCATTTGCCGGCAATATTGACCATGCCCTTGATTCACTCCGATTTTGCTCATTTAATATCTAATTCCGGTCCGATTTTAATCTTAGGTGGATTTATTTTCTATTTCTATCAGGAAATTGCCTGGAAGGTTGTTATGTGGATATATGTTTTAAGTGGATTGTGGTTATGGATTGGCGGTCGTGAGGCCATCCATATTGGAGCAAGTGGCCTGGTTTATGGTTTTGCTGCTTTTTTGTTTTTCAGTGGCATTTTTAGGAAGAGTACCACATTAATGACCGTTTCATTGGTTATCATATTTTTATATGGCAGTCTGATATGGGGATTCTTTCCGGAATTTTTTCCAAAAGAGAATATCAGTTGGGAAGGCCATTTATTTGGATTTATAGCTGGAATTCTAATGGCTGTATTCTACCGCAATCAGGGACCAAAACCACAGGTTTACATCTGGGACGAAGAAGATGAAAAAGAAGATAATGAAAATGCCTATTGGAAAACAGAACTCCCTGCTGATAAAAGTATATTGGATGAAAATGCCCATCCTACTTACATCAGAAGAAATAAGATATGATTTTGTGTCAACTCGTTTTCAAAATCATTAATAGTAATGTTAATTTTGCACCAACTTGCACCATATAAAAATGAAAATAGTCAGTACAATCTCCATGTTTATTCAATCATTATCGATAAGGATACGTGACTATTTCAAAGGTCTAAAAAAAGAAAACCTAAAGATTTTTTTTCAG
>CAYPOW010000093.1:0-11573 GCA_964412145.1 uncultured Draconibacterium sp. | reverse complement strand
TTCAAATTGTCGGCGCTTACATTTTCGCCGGTGCTAAGGACACCCGAAATGCTATTAAAATTGCGGTTTCTTCCTTATTTATTGCAGGCTGTAAAAAAAAGGGCTGCAGTGAGGATAAGGAGTACTATTTTATATATTTTTATTTTTTAATGATTTTTCCTTGTTTTACTTCACTTCCCTGTGTTAGTTTATACACATAAACGCCCGTTTTCAAATGGCTTATAGCAATCTGTTTGTTTGCTGGAAGTATCTTTGAAATAATCTTTCGACCTTGTAAATCATAAACTTCAATAATGCTGGGTATTGAAGCGTTTTCAAGTTCAAACTGCACATAATCTATGGCTGGGTTTGGAAATACTTTAAACTCAGTTTCAGGCATTTCGAGTCTTCCGGTTGTTATGATTGGAGCATAGTAAAAAGTTAATCTTTCTGTTATCTCCAAGCTGTTATTTTTGGGCTCCGAATATGTCTTTTGCAACATTGTATGCATATAATTATCAAAACGATACAAATTTGAAAGACATCCTGAAGGCCATGCCGATGGATAAGAAAGGTTTGAAAATTCAATACTTAAATCATAACTATATTCATCTGAAAATTCATCCACCCACTGATTCTTTTCTTTATCAAAGTTTTGTCTGGAATGAAACAAAAAATTTCCGTAAGAATCATGCTCATTAATTTCAACATAACTGGGAATCCATTTATTATCATCGGTATCCCAAGAATATCGACCAAAATAGTTTTGTCGTTGTTCAGCATCGTAATTAATGTGTTCCTGATTGCTATTTACCCATTCATTTTTGGTGGGTTCCCAATTCATTGTATATGTTAAAATGGGGTTACCATCCAAATTATTCACATAATCAATTTTCCATATGGGCATGAGGGTATCTGCTGAATCCGAAGGAGCATACGCATCTCTGTAAATCAGATTTGTTTGCTCATCATATTGATAATTTCTTTGCCAATTAATCGCCCAACTGCTGTCCGATGCATTCCATGAAAGATTTGACCACCTACTTTGCATATTATCTTCATTATAGGCATATTCATTTTTTAAACTTTTGTAATAAATATTCTGATCAAAGTCCCAACTATAACTTATGGTTTGTAACTTATTTCCAATGCTATCATAGATAGTTTCACTCAAAAAGCGCAAGAAGAACTCATTAATCGCTATTTCCATTAAACTTTCATATCCATGTTCGTCATATTCACTTCGCATAAACATGTTGCAGATCCAATCATTTTGCGTGGTATCCCATTCAAAAATTTCACTTTTTAACAGGCGGCCATTTTCGTCATAACTAGATACTCCTTTATCGAGATTTACCCATGCATTGCTTAAAGTATCCCAAATAGTAGAAATACTCTCTGTTTCGTTTCCATTAGTATCATAGGTAAAATTACGCATGCGATTGTCTTCCCATGTTTCTAAATTATGATTCATAAACTGAAGTAAGTAGCTTATTATATTATTATTCGCATCATAAGTATAACTTTCTTTACCATTAATCATCCAGCCACCATTAATGGTATCTGGATCATAATCGATATGAAGAATTTTATTTCCATCGATATCCCAGTCATATTCTTCTTTATCATTAGGAACCCATTGGGTGGAAATACTATCCAAATCGTATAATTCCCACGACTCACCCAATTCATTCTCGAACCAAGTCCATATTTCCAGTTGGGAAATTTCCAAACTTCCAGTACTTTCATTCCAACGTTCAACTAGCAAGCTGTCGAGCTGGTTAGTGTTGGACAATGCCGACTTAAGATTCGTTTGTTTTGCATCGCTTTTCTTAAGCGCTTTTATTTGATCAAAAAAATCAAACAAGCCAACATTTTCTTCATTGCTTGTTGCTGTATTTTCGGCTGCCAAATATTTTTGAATGGCTTTCTGCACTTCCTGTTTTTGCAAAAATGTTTTTGTTGTTTTTTCGGCTGTGTTTCCCATTGCAGTCATTGAAAAAGTAAAAGTTGCCGTTAGGATAATTAATAGGGATTTAATGATTTTCATTTCTTTAGTTTATTGATTGGTTGAGATATAAAAATGACCAAATTTATTATTACAATCAGAATGTCCAAACAATTTCTGCCAAAGTGATGGTTCTTCGTCTTGGATAAAGTCTATTGTTAAATAGTCTAGCACATGGTGTACAGGCACAGCGGAGGGGTCTTTGGGGTGATTCTTAATTTGGGGTGAAGTTATTTTAGTTAAAAATTGGCCTGAATTATCATAAATTGAAAACTCCATTTGAATAGAATAAGGCCCTACGATTGCATCAGTATTGACACCGTTATAATTAAATATCATTATCGTTGCATCACGATATTCACAATCGTATTGTTCATCCATATAGGTCCCGTCGTAACCATAATCTGTAAATGGAAAAGAAGTTATACCGATACGATCACCACTAGTATCGTCAATAACTTTAATTACATCCATAGTAAAACTATAATCGGAACTATTATTTTCCAGATAAAATTTTGGGTAAATATAGAGTAAGCCACCAACTTCAACAATAGGAGGAAAAGGGGTATTATTTACCATTAATCTATCGATGGTTTTTTGTACCTGATACTCTTTGTCAGCAGTAAAATTAAATGTTAGTATGGTATCGTTATATAAAAGGTAACCCAGTTGAACTGCTAGGGCATAATTACCCGGTTTTATACCCTTTAAAGAAAAAGCACCATTGGCATCAAGTGTTGTTGTTGTCTGAATAGACTCTATATTTTTAGCATAAAAGAGTCCTTGTGATAAATCGGCTGAATCGGGCAGACGGCTTAGGTAAACTTCAATACCAGCCAAATCATTGACCGAAACATTTTCGCCGGCGGTAAGCACACCCGAAATGGTGTCGAAGTTTTCAGCTGTTTCGTCTTTTTTACAAGCACTAATTGAAAGTATTAGAAATAGAATTATAATATTCTTTGATCTTATAATTGTTATTTTTGAGTTCTTCATTCTATCAAATTAATATACGTGGTTATTAAATAGTTAATTTGTGCGTGTAACTTCAACATTGTCTAAATGCCATATTACATCGTATATATTTTCGTCGCTAAGATCATCGCCTGAAATAGTCATAGTATAGACAGTATCCATGTCTGTGGCCACTATACCATTCACATTAAGGGGTGATATAGTACCAGTACGAAAGCGAATTAGAAAAATATTTTCGTATTCATAAATGGAATTAGTGGTTTCCTTGTGGACATAAAATAAAGAAGGAACAAATGGCGGTAACTGTGGAATATCAGAAGATTTATTAAAAGTAGTGTTAACTATCGGATAGTTTTGAGCCCAGCCATTAAGTTGCGGCCACCAATCGCATGGCTCACTAAACCACCATCCACATCCAAATCTGATTCTATACCGCGAAGTAATGGATACGTCTTTACAAATGTTGACATCACCAGAATGGTTAAAAGTGAACATCATGGATTCTGAATTTTCCATAATTGGTTCTAGTGTAGTAAAATTCACGGTGTATTCTTTTTGGGCATTTTCAGCCGTAAAGCCAACAGGGTCTGGGCTTTTCGTCCAATCAAAACTATAACCAACAATAGTGTCGGTGGCCATTACAACATAGTCACCGGGTAATAATTGATTATATTTGTATAAACCATCCGCATCGGTTAAAACAGAATCCAGAATATCGGTTTTTGTAAACCAATTAAGCGAATCCATGGTAAAAGGTGCTTTTAGCAAATAAATTTTGATTCCTGCTAAAGGAGTCGTTATTTCCGGTACCTGAGCATCCTGCATTCGTACTTCACCCGAAATAGTCCATAAGTTTGAGGGTTCATCTTTTTCGCAAGCTGCGAAAAATAGGATAAGGCCAAGAAGTAATAAAATATTTTTTTTCATCCGAATATAATTTGTTTTATAAGGCCGGATGGAACTCGCATATGATTATTCATCCGTGATTGTATTTATAGCGAATATGCTCGTTTCATAAAAATTAAATCTAAATATTCGTTAGCACATAACCAGTTCCCGGAATGAATGAGATTGTTGTTTGTCCAACGGTTTGAGGCAGACCTTCGCAATTGCCATCACCTGAGAACCTTTTTAAATGAATATTTTCAGAATAAAGGGTTTCTCCCTTCCCATCTGCAAATCCCAAAATAAAATCTGTTGGATCATTTCTTTCTCTATTTATGCATTGTGACGAGGTGCTAAAACCGAATGCGATATTAATTACCCCATCAACATACTCTACACCAGCAGTTATCGGCATACATTGAATTGCCCCATCAATAGTTTCTACAGTATAATCATTCGTCATTGATTCAACGTCAGAATTAGATCCGTATAATCTTATGAATGTTAATTCTGGGCCTGAGTAATTTTTCATATCTATACATGCCCAATAATTAGTGCAAGGCATGAATATCCCAGTCCAATTATCCGCAGGGTTCCTATCAATTGTTTGTTTAATATTTAAGGCTTCGGTACCATCGAAACGAAAGCGCCAAATTGAATCTGTTGGGAAAATAAATCCATTTAAACCAATAAAATAATTACCATGGCTCATGTTTACAAACTCAAATTCACCCTTTTCATCGAGCATAATCATGTCAATAATATCGAAGGTTGAGGCGTCTAGGTTCGCATTGCTTATGTCCTCATCATTTTTAAATTGGCACAGAAACACTGATAAGCCAATAAGATCATCGGATGTTACATTTTCACCTGCTGTTAGCACACCCGAAATGCTATCGAATGTTTCTGGTGTTTCATTTTTTGTGCAGGCGGTAAAAAATAGGGTTGCCACGAGAATAATAATTAGTGTTTGTAGGCTTTTCATTTTAGTGTATTTTAAGTTATTTTTATGTAATTGCTTTTAAGAATTTGCTAATTCTGTCATTTTACACTTTCTGGCATCGCATTTAAAACTTTGATCGTAACTCTTTCTTGCACTGAAGATGCAGTGTAATTCAAAAAAATGCATTTATTCATCACTCAATATTATGCTATAATTCCTGTCTTCAATTTTGTGAAAGACTATTTTAATATTTTTATTACTAAGAGATCCTATTTTTACTTTTTCTTCTATTTCGAAATCGTTTACGTTCTGATTTGCTCCAAAATAATACAAATATTCATCCATAAAATTTTGGCTTTCGTCTTGATACAAGTGTGAAAAGTGAATATGTGCTAACACGTCAAAAACATTTAGAACTATAGTGGTTTGACCCTCTTTATTGATAGGGAAAGTTGTAGTGGTTTTTTCTATATCGCTTGTATAAGTAGATAAATTCAAACTCAAATCGCTGAGATTAGCTTGATTATCTACAACACATTGAATTTCAATCTCCTGTACAAAATAGGGGTCCATAAAACCCATATAAGCGTAAGTTACTTGTTGAATAATAAATGGATCTGCGCTAATTGGGGTATTATCAGGTTCGGTACGATAAACGCTTTGTTGAATAGGTTTGGGTTCTGAAACTCCATCGATGCTTGCAATCAAGTATTCGTGCTCAAGAAATGTATAACCCGGCTCTACAAGCAACACATAATTCCCATTTGCAAGATTGTTAAATGTAAAAATGCCATCAGTATTTATCGTCTGAGTCGTTGCTGTCTCTACTTTTCCTGTTTTTAAAGTAAAGCTGGCCGGGTCAATTCCCTCCTGCAATTTTCCTAAATAGAGTTTAATGCCGGATAAATCATCGGCAGTTACATTTTCGCCGGCAGTGAGTACTCCCGAAATGCTGTCGTAAATTTCAACTGATTCTTCTTTTTGGCAGGCTGTAAAAAACAAGGCTGCGGTAATGATAATGAGCAATGTTTGTAGTTTTTTCATTTTGTTTTTTTTGTAATATTAATTCGTTAATTGTATTTTATTATTTGTCCTGTTTTATTAGTGGCTAGTAGGACGATAGATTTATTTCGGGTTTAGGCGATTGGGAATAGATATTTTAGAAAATATCCACAGCATACGCTGCGATCCAATATTTAGGGGTGTTAAAATTCGCGAGAGCAGAGTTGAATTGTTAATTTCTTTCAATGCATTAAATTCTCGAATTGACTGGGCTAAAGAAATTTGATTGTGAGTTATTTGCTCGTTTTTAGCGCAAGCAGATACAAATATAGCAGCAAACAGAATTGCTATAGTTTTTGGTTTCATAATACTTTTTTATAAGCGTGTTCTTTCAAAATCAAAGATAGATACAGTAAAACGAAACATCTATAAAATAGCAGTCCCAATAGACCGAAAACAAGTCTCAATAATGCGAAAACACTGATTAGTTGGCTTTTTATTGATTTTAATCAGTCGTTTCCAGTAAAATTTGTGATCACCCTGAAACGCATATTTAATTTAACCTCTAAAAACAAGCTTTTTTTTGGGCTCATGTAATCATAAAATAGGGGTCTGAATCCGTGTTAATACATAGTGCTGTTCGGGCTTTTGGTAAGCATGTTTTTACTGGAGCAAAGGAGACCGATGATTTTTTAAAATCTCAGGTAAAAGTTGTTAGTGGCGAAAAAAGGGTTAAATTTATATCCTACTTTAATAACCGTAATTTACCAAACATTAATGAAAGGGGCCGCTCCATTTTTTCTAATTTTACTCTGCTTATATTTATTTTTTGGTATCGCCTTAATAGCTATCGCCTTTTTTAATAAGCAAAGGGAAACCCACTATTTATCGCTGAGTTTTATTTTGCGAGCACTACTATATCTGGCTCCCAGCATTTATATTTATAATATTGGTATTGAATGGTCTGTATGGATTACGGGACCCATAAAAGTGTTTATTATCCCTTTAAATTTTTTGTTTATTAAGACCTTGTTTGAAGAGGATAAATCGTGGAAACGAAATGATATATGGCATTTTGTTCCATTTTTTCTGGATACGATTTTTACTTTTGTAATAGCATACAGTCATGCAAATGATGTTGTAAATAACAATCAAATTGATATTAAAGAGGCGCTCAGCACGGTGTGGGAGGGCAATTTTTATTATACTTTATTATCTTTTGTAGCACGAGTAGTAAGTATGGGTCAATGGATTATTTATAGTTTACTTACTATCCCATTGATAAGAAGCGTTATCCATACGCAGAAATTAGTTTTATCGCAAATCAATTTTAATTACATAAATTGGTTAAAAGGCATCACCTATCTTTTTATAGTGATGGGCTTGTTTGAGGGCATGGCAATTTTTGGAATATATAATCATCCTCTTGCATCCTTATCTATGTTTTTGGTATTGATTATTTATGCTTTTTATTTCTTCTTATTTGTTGTGCTTTATTATACCGAGAGTGATAAATTTATGTTTGAAAATAATCCTGCAGCTATCGAATCCGGTGTAAAAGAGGAAGAAGAAAACTGCGAATGTTTGAAGCGATTTATTGAGCAGGGCATCTTTTTAAACCCAGATTTGAATCTACAAAAAGCAGCTACACAGTTGGGTATTCCAAAATATAAATTAACACAATTTGTCCACGAAGAAGGCCATGCTAGTTTTTATTCCTTTGTTAATTTTTATCGCGTTGAAAAAAGCAAAGCATTACTTTTAACCATCCCCGATTGTCAGGTTATTGAATCCGTTTTTAGGGATTCAGGTTTCAATTCCAGATCCACTTTTTTTAGAGTATTTAAAGAATTTACAGGAGAAACACCTGGCCATTATTTACATAACAACAAGGCTTAATAGATCATTTCTTATTGTAAAAGTTGGATGACTTAGAAAATGAATCTCTATTTAATAGGTACTCTTTTTCTTTTTGGATGGATCTTTGAATCAAATTTTCGGGTATTCCTGCATCTCCCATAACAATTTCATTAATTAAAAAGGTGGTAGCCCCATCTTCCATCGTTCGTATAAAATCTCCCGATTCGAAAGTTCCATGTGAAAACGCCTCGATATAATTATAAATATCGTCACCAATCAATGAAATGACAGAACCCGTAACAACATTCAATCCCATCCAACTTTGATCGGAATCAAGTCCAATAACATAACGTTGCTCAGAATAATTTCGGGCTGCATTAATAATGCCCATATTCGATCCACAGGCTAAAGCAAATATTAGATCATTTTCGGACAATAATTGTTCGGTCAAACGATAAGCCGAATCAGCCATAGCAAAACCAGAAAAATCATTACTGATATAGGCTGACTCATGTATGCTTCCTCCGGCATCTATCACTCCTTGTTTAAAGCCTTGGTCAAAATCTTTATAGAAAGGGGCATCAAAACCAGCAATGACCATCGCTCGGCAATTGGGTTTTAATTGGGCAGATAAATAGCCTCCGATATAGGATGGAGCAAAGGTTTGATAGGTCACTGAAGCTAGTCCTTCATTTTCATCAAAACTGCCATTGATAAAGAGTATTTTATGCGATCCAAAATGACCATTCAATGCTTTAAGACTATTCTCATATTGGTTTCCGGCAATAATTACTAATGTATTTAATCCATCTGTTCTTTCTAAATCAGCTAAGGCATTTATCCAACTTTTAGCTTCGTCAAGGTTTTTAGGAACGATATAATTCACTCTGAACTTAAAATCAATAAAGGCTGTTTCAACACCTTCATAAGTAATATCAACAAAACTACGGTCACCCAAACCTTCAACCGGGAGTAAAACAAAAACTTCGAAATCGGGCTTATAAATTTGAATGACAGGCTCTTTTTTACATGCCGAAAAGAATAAGATTATCAGTACT
Organism: uncultured Draconibacterium sp.; assembly: GCA_964412145.1. GTDB lineage: Bacteria > Bacteroidota > Bacteroidia > Bacteroidales > UBA12170 > UBA12170. Next base: position 2,863 of record CAYPOW010000093.1, on the reverse strand, counting down.
AATATGGTAGTTTTTTGTTTCATCGTTTTACAAAATCGCTAAGTTTTGTTTCGTAAATATTTCCGAATTTTTGGTAATTATAAAAGGATACATGTGAACCGTTTACATACAAATAACTCTTTTCATATAGTTCTGGAAATAAACTTTCAGGAGCTTCAGAAATGGTATTATTGATTGAAAAAGCAAATTTGTCGGCCAACCATACTTTTAATTCTGAATCATAGAAATTAGCTTTTGAAGTTTCATAAGGATTGGCCCCGGTCATCAGCATCACTCCTGGAGCTGAAATAGCTTCGCCAATGGTGCCGGAATAGCAGGCCTCTAGCGCCCAAAACACTTGACGATAATTATTATTTTGATGCATTTCCTCAAAAACAGATTGCCAATATTGAGGAGATAAAGACTCCAAATTACTGGACTCTAAAACCATGCCACTAGGTGACCCATGCCCGGAAGTAAACATAAAAATATTATTGGTTGATGTTGTTGAAAACACATTGGAAGTTTGATCTGTTGATGTTCCTGTTAGGATATTTTTGATGTCTTCGCTATTTATCTCTTCCAGTTTATAATCCACAACTACGTTTTCATGTAAATCTTCACCTCCCACTTCATTACGAACCACTCCGGGAAGTATGTTTGAGGCAGCGTTTGCCAGATCGTCTGCAAGTATTAAAATGATGTGATCATCATCAAATCCATTTTTCTTTAACAACTGATAAGTATGTAGCACATCAGCCTGATGCCGATAATTGTCCCATCCTTTTGAAGTAGCCATTAAAAAAGCATAATTATCAGTTTTGGACTGCAATTCAGGCCATGCTCCTGTGGCCGTAAAATCTTGTCGTTCATTCGCAATTATCCGATAAGCTGCAGAAGTTGAACTGATCCGGCCACTTCCATCGGAGGTATAAAAATCGGTAATCACAAACTGCCTGGCATCTACCCGCCAGTGCCCATAGGTTGAGGATGTAACATCTGTAAAATAGAGATCATCGTAATTAAGTGATCCACTAGCTCCTTTTAAATCAGGGTAAATGCCTTCTCGTAACAAAGCAATGGCATCAGCAATCTCATCCCTCTGCCAGCTACATTCTTCACCATCACCAGAAACAAGTGTCATTAAAGCAGTAGCAAGATCTTCTTCTCCTTCACCATCTGAAATTTCCAGAGCTAAAGAAAGCAACATCACGGCATCGTACATATGCGCCAAAAACGCATCTGGATAATTTCCATATCGTACTTTATAAGAAATGTCAAATCCGGAGGAAGGATTTGAAGTAAGTGTAATACCTTCCAGATTTTCAGCCCAAGATCCCAAATCAGATATTAAATTAGGCAAGCATGCAGCATCTGAATAAAGCAATCTGCTTTGTTGACCATTTGAGCGATAACACCTCGCCAAAGCCGAATTCTGTGCGGGAGAAGCTAAAGCTGCAATAACCGCATCCGGTTTTTCCTGTATCAAAGTTTCCCAGGCATGATCACATTCAAGGGTATCTGCAGTTTGCATCACATGAATGCCTGAAACTTCTAGCCCCAGTTCAGTAGCAAAATAGCCAAACCAATCTTCGAAAGAAGCACCATAAGGTGAATTTTCCGTAATCAAACCAACACTTCGGGCACCACCCGCTTGTGCCAAGAGTAATAATGTTTTTGTTTGCGAAATATCAGGTTCTGCTAAACGCCAAAAATATTTTTTACCGGCAAATGCTCTTGAAATATTAGCTGATGTGGCTACAGGTGCCATCAATATTTTACGTCCGGAAATAAATTTAGGAGCAATCTCAAAAACATGAGAGGAAGTAAGCGGTCCAATGACGGCCTTAATATCATCATCAGCAATAAATTCCTCAGCTACAGATATAAGATCATATTTGGCAATGTCTTTTTTTACGAGTTCAATATTATGTCCGGCGATCCCTCCTGATAAATTGATATTTTCAACTGCCCAATCAAGGGCATTATCCCAGTCAGACTGATACTCTCCTGAGTACGGGAGCATCACCCCTATTTTTAAGCTGGGCTTTTGTTCTACGGCTTCAAACTTATTGCATGCATTAAAGAGAATTGACAACGATAATATCAAAAGTATCTTTTTCAGATGGAATTTCATTAAACGCAGCATATAGTTAAAAAGGTTGAGTTCTTTTAAAACATAAAAGTACATATAAATATCCTTACAAACTAGATATATTATCTAGATGCAAAGCAAAACTCACACTTTCTCCAAAGATCTTAATTTTTAGAGCTCCCATTTCATTGTAGATTGGATTTCAAATGATCTACTAAAGGATTAGAAGAAGAGCATTGTTCAATGCTGCCTTCATCAATTTTTATTAACCTAAGTCCTTAGGTGGATTCTGATGAGATCCGTTTTTAGTAGGGGAGTATATTGGGAAATAACTGATTTTAATGGTGGAAATTTTTAATCGGTAACACTAGATTATTCAATATAAACCTCCAGTCAGGTGGAGGAGGAAGTCGTTTTCAGGATGATATTTTTGAGGTTTACTTTTGAAAATTTTTATAGTTCTGCACCCTTATTGGGATTTACTTCAGCTATCTGGCAGAAAGTAATAATGGATGACTTTATTTGTTTTTAAGAGAGAGCTTTTTGTGGAGTTAAAGCCTTGCAGATGAGATAATTTTTATATTTGTCGCCTCATTGGGGCGATTAGCTCAGTTGGCTAGAGCGTTTGACTGGCAAGGACAATAGGGATATTTCTCATATACTCCACCAGACTATCATTCACTACATTACAAGATTCAGAAAGTCATTATTTTTCCTATATACTACACCTATTGTCCGTTTGTCTGGCAGATTATCTGGCAGATTTTTCTGTTATCAGTAAAAAGACCC
>CAYPOW010000092.1:0-11680 GCA_964412145.1 uncultured Draconibacterium sp. | reverse complement strand
ATTTGTGCGTTGGGTTATTGTTGTCATTATTCTACTAACCTCTGCTCATTTATTTGGGATTGTTGATTTCGAGCAGTTCTTTAATAAAAGATAATAGTACACTAACAGGGATTGAAGCCCTGTCAGGGAACCTAAGCACTTGAATAGAATTGCCATCTGGCCTGGTTTTTTTAACCTACAGGAATAAGGTTTAACTCCTCACAAATAAAGCGATAGATTCCAATAGCTGCGGATGATCTTCCAAAGCAATTTTTGCTACCACGACGAATTCACGCATCCAGAAGTCGATGGCTTCAAAGCTTTTATCTTTTGCTTCAGTGTCATCCTGTGATTAAATATGGATTACGAATACTCCTTTTCGTTCCTTTAACGTGTGGGAGTATTTTTTTCAGGCAAGTATACCCCTGACAGGGTTTGAAACCCTGTCAGGGGTTTGGGTTTAGAAACTCTGTCAGGGGATCCTATTAAAATTGCTGTCGGATATCCTTTATTTTGTCCCTTAAGGTCAGATGTGATATGTCAACAAAATGTATAAAGTCAATTCCTCGCTTTTTTATCTCAATTAGAAGCTCTTTCTGAAAAAGATTTGTTTCCATTGCCCTATTATTTACGTGCAAATACATATCGATTGTACGTCAAATGCAAATTTTGTGTTTTTCTCAGGTTTATTGATAACGATTGGTGGTATGAAACGTTGAGGATTTCGGAGCTACTTTCCTGTCCAGATACACCGAACTTGATGCGTGGTAGAATGTTTGAATAACCACCTGACGTCCAATGTTTTATACATTGTTACCAACTGGCCCTTTGTTTTCAATCATTTTATCTTTCAAATTTGCTACAATTTTCATTTCTTACGGTGCGTTGGCAAGACATACTCTTCTGCAATTTTTGGTCAAGCGTTGGCTCTTGTGAATTGCAAATGTGTATGGCTTTAGGGTTGGCTTTCATTATGGTCTTGTTATTCCGTTTATAAATGTTTCTACAAAGCCTAATATTTTGTTCGTTACTCTTTCCGCAACAGTTTTCCTTTCTTTCAGACTTGGCCTTGTATTCATCATTCCGATAATTTCATCTCTGAGGGGTTTCTTTTCCGTGAACATATAGTTTCCAATAACGGACTGTAATTTTTCAGAATCCAAATTTTCTTCTAGGCTCAATTTTTCCAAAGCTAAAATTCTTTCTTTGCTCCAATAGTTCTCAAATTCATCAGATATATTGTCAGAATCGTCTATTTCAAGTAAGTTTTCGTGGATAAACCTTTCTATCAATTCTCGCTTGCTACGCATCCTTGCATCACCTGTAATCAATTCTAGAATAGCTTTTTTTTGTTTCTCTTGTTCTTCTTCTGTTGAATCTTTCAGATTAGCAAGGAGTTTCAGAATGTATGCAACATTTATTTCATCTCTGTGAATCAATTCCAATTCAAAATCAATATCGCCTAAAATCGATACTTTCTCTTTTTGATGTAACGACTTTGCTTTATCGTATATGTCGAGATATTTAGATTTGTAATCTTCAAAATTTTGCTCCTCCATTGACAAATCAATAAAATCAAACTCCGTAAAGGTTGCCAATACATTTTTAAGCCGCATTAGTTCTCTAAATGCTTTGACAAATTCTAACTCTTCATTTTCACTTGGTAAATCATTTACGCTATTTACTGTTGGAGCAATTTGTAATAATGCAATAAATGCCTGGTTGAATTTCGCAACATAATCTTCATACGGTTGCATTATAATTTCATCTTTGGCGTTGATGTTTGAAAAAAGCGAAATAGCATCGTCTGTGGCTCCTTTCAAGTTGCGGAAACAAACAATATTTCCCTGTGATTTTAATTCATTTAAAATTCTGTTTGTTCTCGAATAAGCTTGGATTAAACCGTGATACCTTAAATTTTTATCTACGTAAAGTGTATTTAGTGTTTTACTGTCAAAACCTGTCAGAAACATATTTACAACCAATAAAACATCAATCTGCTTATGCTTTACACGCTTGGCAACATCGTTATAATAATTGTAAAAACTCTGACTGTCCTTTGTAGTATAATTGGTGCTAAATTGTTTATTGTAGTGCCCGATAAAATCTTCCAAATAATCTCTTGAATGTTGGCTGTTGTATTTTGTCTGTGGATCAGCAGCCATATTTAGGATTTCCTGATCTGGTTCAAAGGTAAATTCATCATCAATAAATGCACCTACAGCATCTTTATCATCTTCATTTGCTTGATAGGAAAAGATGGTAGCTAAACGTAAATTGTGCAAACCATCTTCTTTTTTCTGATGAAACAGTTTATAATACGCAATTAAAGTATCAATGCTCGAAACAGCGAAAATACTTGTAAATGATCGGCTATGTGTTTTACGGTTATGATTGGTAATGATATAATCTGTAATATTATTCAATCGCTCCGGCGCATTCATTACCTCAGCTTCATCAATAGCTTCAACATCAATATCTAAAATATGGTCTTTCTTCTTGAAAGTGCTAATGTATTCAATCGAGAACTTCAAAACATTCTCATCTCTAATTGCATCAGTAATGACATACTTATGCAATATCTTATCAAAAAGCATTGATGTGGTTCGTTTTCCGTATTCATTTTTTCCTGCATTCTTTTCAAATATAGGGGTGCCGGTAAAACCAAACATCTGGCATTCGGTAAAAAAGTTTCTTATGTCTTCGTGTGTTTTACCAAATTGCGAACGGTGACACTCATCAAAAATGAAAACAATACGCTTGTCTTTTTGCGTTTCCATTCTTTCCAAATACCTTTTTTTACTAATGGCAGTATTTAGCTTCTGAATAGTGGTAACAATCAATTTATTGTCGCCAATCAGTTGCTTTACAAGCGTATTGGTATTGTTTGTTCCATCAATACTCCCTTTGCTAAAACTGTTAAACTCTTTAGTAGTTTGATAATCCAAATCTCTACGGTCAACCACAAAAACCACCTTATGGACTTGTGGCAAATTAGTAAGGATTTGAGCTGTTTTAAATGACGTCAGCGTTTTTCCGGAACCTGTAGTATGCCAAATGTAACCGAATTTTGTTGTACTCTTAACCCTTTCAATAATGGCCTCCACAGCATAAAATTGATAAGGACGAAGCACCATTAATATTTTTTGCGATTCGTTTAAAACCACATATTTAGTAATCATTTTAGAAATATGACAAGGCTCAAAAAATAGATCCGAAAAATTGGAGAGTTGTGTAATAAGTTTATTGTCAACATCGCTCCAATAAAATGTTTGTTTAAACGTACGTGCTTTTAAAGGGTTATTGGCAAAGTATTTTGTGTTTACACCATTACTGATTACAAAGATTTGTATGAATTGAAATAAACCGTGCCCCGCCCAATACGAATGCCTTTCGTAACGATTAGTTTGATTAAAGGCTTCTTTCAGTTCTAATCCTCTTCTTTTTAATTCAATTTGAACCAAAGGCAAACCATTGATAAGTATGGTAACATCGTAACGGTTTTTATACTTGCCTTCCATTGTTACCTGTTGAGTAACTTGGAATTGATTCTGACACCATTGTATTTGATTAATTAACTCAACGGTTTTATGCTCGCCTTTGTCATTAGTAAAAGGCACCCTATCTCGTAAAATCTTGGCGCGTTCAAAAATATTACCTTTATTGATAAAGTTTAATATCTGCTTAATATCAGTATCAGATAGTTCGGTTTTATTATGAACTTCAAGTTGCGTTTTAAAATTAGCTAATAAGTCTTTTTCATCTTTAATGACTACACTTTTATAACCCAATTTTTGCAACTGAGTAACAAGATTATTTTCTAAGATTTGTTCGGGTTGAGTAGTCATAATTCTATTATTTAGCTTTCCATAAAAGCAATCGTTTGTGAATTTCCTGCCTCGGTAGTCTGTTATTAATTGCCATCAATTCATTTAATTTTTCGATAGCTTTAATTTCAGTGATAATCCTGTTTTCTACTAACATATCAAAAACAAACAATATTCCCCTTACTTCAATATGATCGTTTTCAACTGACTTTCTCAACTTGGAATCGCCAGTCAATAAAATTCCCCTAACTTTTTTTGTGTAATACCAAATTGAACAATCCTCAAAACTTAAATTTTTAGTCATTAAGGCGATAATATCTGTAAAATTTTCCGCCTTTGTTTCTGATACAATTAGTTTATTCGATTCAATGATTTCTATTAGTAGTTGTTGGTGTTCTCTTACCTCATTTATTATTAAGTCATTGGTGTGAAATTCAAAATCCAATTTGAGAAAAGCATTAATCAAATCAATTGAAATCAGATCTATTAAAATATTTGCGTCATTAACAACTATCTTCATCTAGGACTAAATTATTGTTAATTGTTCTTGAATTGCACCAATATCCATATTTAATAAGGATGATGCCTTGCTAATGGATATAATATCTTGCGATAATGCTTTATAAACAAGTCTTTTGAACCGTTCAGATTTCTCATCACCTAAAAAACGAGATTGATTAACCAATTTCTTTAATTCAGGATTACTGTTTTGTTTAATATAAAACCTCTTAATCTTACTTTCGGGTATAACTCCCAAATTAACAAGACGGTACATAATAGCTGGAATACTTATGCCAAATTGCTTTTGAAAGTTTATGAGTTCAGTTAAACTTATGCGTTGTCTTTTTTCTCCTATCTCCTGTATTAATATTTTTTTAGGCAATAAAACTGCACCGGCAAACTGATCACAAATTTTTTCCTGTTCTTTATCAGTAAACTTGTTGTCGATATTAAGCAATAAATGGCCCAATTCGTGAAAAAGAGTAAATCGTTTACGTTCCATCTCATAATTCTTATTTACAACAATAGCCGGGAATTTATCATTTACAAAAACCGAAAGCCCATCAAAAGAAGTTTCAGTAACTTCATCAATTTCGACAAGTTTTATTCCATTAGCTTCCAGCAGGGCTATAACATTGTTAATAGGATCATTTCCTATATTCCATTTAGCTCTTAACTGAATAGCCAAATCTTCAACATCATTAATGTGGCTAATAAAATTACCTTCTATTGGATTAGAAAATTCTGATTCCACAGATAGTATATCTTCAATTAACAGATAGTTTTCCATCTGGTTTAAAATATTAATCTTAATGCTTTCAATTCGGCTTTTGCTGCTTTTAGCTTTTTTGCGAAATTTAATATTCTCCAGAGAAACACTGGCAGGAGTAAAAAAATAATCGGGTTTTACATTTAAAAGATTGGCTAATGAAATTAAGTTTTTTCCATCCGGCAAAGATATTCCAGACTCATATTTAGAAATCATTTGTTTGCTAATTCCTAAATTATCAGTAAGTTGCTTTATACTCATACCCCTTAATATACGGGCAGATTTAAGTCGATATGCAAATACAGTTTTCATAACAATTTATTTTACGGTTGACAAAACTACTGTAAATATACAAATTGTCAACCATAAAAGCAATATTTTAAACATTTTAAACAAACATTTTTTGCAATAAGCCTTGTTTCCATTCTTTTGATGCCTCTATTTGTTTGCCAATACTTTCGATAGATTTATCTATGGATGATAGGAAATTGGCGATTTTTTGTTGTTCATCTTTGTGCGGATAAGAGATTTTTTCATTTTGATATTCAGAAATCCAATATCTTTTATGTTCTGCAAGTGGAAACTTAATTGTTTTCATTACTTCAAATACAAACATGATATTTACATTCTCATTTGCTGGTATTAACATTTTCATTGCAGATGATTTTGCCTTAAATGGAAAATCAACAAATTTAAAAGCTGTTGTAAAATCGTCAAAAATGATTATTGGTAAATTTTCTGAAAAAATCCCTTCAATTTCATTTGTATACCCTAATATAAAAGTCTTTCCTGCTGTTAAAACTGGTGTTTCATATTCATCTTTGTATTCCGTATCAGAGACTAAGTATTTTGTAGGTTGCAAGTAATTTAACACCTCCCCCAACTTCTTCTCTTCCCAATCAGGAAAATCGCTACCATCATCCTTCTTAAACCTAATTTCCTGAGAGAACAATTTTTGCATAATCCCTTTTTTGTATTGCTCCAATTCGGCTTTCTTTTTTTGCAGTAAATTGATGCGTTTGTCAATGGCGGTAAGGAAAGTGGCTATTTTGGTTTGTTCGGGGTTTGGTGGAATAGAAATTTTTAGAGCTTTTAAGTCTGACATATCTAATTTGCCTGCCCCGATACCTGTTCCTGTGACCTTGTTTAATATTTTCCTTTCCTTATGAAAAAACCAATAGAGGATATATTTTGTAATTACTTCATTATTTACAATCAAAGATTTCACATCTTGATTAAAAGCTACATCTCTTGTTGCAATCCCAATTGGGATCTTATTGAATAACATGCTTCCACGGACTAGAATTAGTATTGAATCTTTTGGGGCTAATTTAGAACCTGCATTTAATCCTTCCTCTGTGATTTTTAAATTCGAATCGGAATATTCTAATCCTCTCATACTTGATGCACTTATCCAAGGTATATCACCATTCCAATAACTGCTTTTATCCTTTGGAGGAGTGCCTCCTGACGCCCATGTTGTTACATCGCCTAACTTTTTTAACTTCAATTCCCCCTCAAACTCAGGAAACCGCAACTTTGGTATCATATTATTCGCCATCCTCTTCATTTTTAAAAGGTGGAACAATGCCTAACTCTTTACAAAAACCAAGAATCTCTGCATTCACTTCTCCAAGCTCATTATCAAAAGAAATGATACGTTCTGCAACTTCTTTTAAATTAATGTCCTCTTCCTCTTCAAAAGTGTCCACATAGCGTGGTATGTTTAGATTGTAATCGTTTTCAGCAATTTCATCCAAGGTGGCTACATAGGAATATTTGTCTTTTGTTTCTCTTGCGCGATACGTACTTATAATTTCTGCAACATCTTCATCACGCAACTCGTTTTGGTTTCCGTTTTTAAAATAATGCTCATCACTACTGGCATCAATAAAAACAACATTATCATCTACTTCACGGCATTTCTTAAATACCAAAATACAAGTTGGAATAGAAGTACCGTAAAAAATATTGGCAGGCAATCCAATTACCGCATCTAAATAATTAAGCTCACTTATCAGATATTTACGGATAACACCTTCAGCTGCTCCTCTAAACAAAACGCCGTGAGGTACCACCGTTGCCATTGTTCCATTGTCTGCCAATTGGTGTATCATATGTAGCACAAATGCGTAATCAGCTTTGGTGCCGGGTGCAAGTCTTCCGTACTGGCTAAATCGTTCGTCGGTACTATTTAGCGGGTTGGCATCTCCTTTCCAATGTGCAGAAAAAGGAGGGTTGGCAACAACGGCTTCAAACCGCATATCTATATGTTGTGGATTCTCCAAAGTGTCTTCTTGCCGTATGTCAAATTTCCGATAATGCACATCGTGCAAAATCATATTCATACGCGCCAGGTTGTAGGTGGTACGGTTAAGTTCCTGTCCAAAAAATTCGCTTACATCGTCCACCTCTTTGGCCACACGCAAAAGCAAAGAACCCGAGCCGCAGGTAGGATCGTAAACCGATTTTAGTTTTGTTTTTCCGGTAGTTACAATCTTTGCCAGTATTTTAGAAACTTGCTGAGGCGTATAAAATTCCCCTGCTGATTTTCCTGCTCCGGCCGCAAATTTTCCAATAAGATATTCGTAAGCATCACCCAAAACATCGGCTTCAATATCTTGAAGTTGGAAATCAATTTTATCGAGATGGTTTAATATTTTTACAATCACCTCATTTCTTGCGCCAACTGTTCTCCCAATTTTGGTAGAAGTTAAATCCAAATCCTCAAACAAAGCGTTAAAATCGTCTTCCGATTCTGTGTTTTGAGTGCTTTGTTCAATGTGGTTCATTACGGCTTGCAAATCTTCAATAATGTAGTTACTCTCGCTTTCGGTATCAGCATTTCCTTTTTTTGCCAATTCAGAAAATAATTCTTTGGGAAGTAAAAAATAACCAAGTTTTAAAAGCGATTCTTCTTTTATGGCGCCCAAAGCTTCAGAGTCAGTTACCTTTTTGAAGTCGGTAACCTCTTCGCCTTCAAGTAATCCATTAGCATACAAATATTGTTTTTCACTCAAGTATTTATAAAAGATAAAACCGAGAATATAATCTCGGTAATCATCGGCACTTATTTTCCCTCTTAATAGGTTTGCAATTCCCCATAATTGGGTTTCAAGTATTTTCTTTTGGTCTTCTGACATTTTAATTCCTTAATTTTTAATTTCGAGTAAAAGTATAGTTTCTTGTCCGAGCATTGGCAAGAAATTGCTCTTTTGGTTTTTTCGGGTTGGCATTTTTATGTGTCGGCAAAAAACCAAATGTGCAATTTGTGCGTTGGCTTTTCATTTCAATATTTTATCTTAGCAAATTTATCATTCTTGGTCTTTTTTCAGCTTGTGCCTAAGGTGTGTGTATAATTACATTGTTTTTATATTCTCTTTAGGCTTAATGCATTTATATACTGTGTATCAGTCGTAAAAACGAAAAAAACGCTTAATCCCTGATATTTTATTTCTATTTATACTTGTTTAAATAAATGCCGTTAATACGATAACATCAAATATACACAGACTTTTATAAAGCACATAAGACGAGACGCTTATTTTAAAGGCATAAAAATAATTAGCAGGCGTTATTTATTAAAATAATCATAGTTCAGTCTTCTAGCAAAACCTTTTTCATCGAATTCAATATTCAGGTATTTCTCTATATCCTCAACAAAAAATCTATTCTGTGAAATAGGAAATAATTTTAATTTCATATAATAATCCTTAATTATTAAATTACCATTCAGTTCAATTATTGAAACTTTTTCACCGTCAATAGTAAAATCAGCAATATATTTTGAATAGTTCAATTTTTGCCCATATAAATTTTCAGGGATTCTCGAATTTGTCTTTAATTTGATTAATTCAGGACTATCTAATGGCTTATCAATTTTTGCAGCTAAAACTAAATCGAATAATTTAACAATTTCTCTATCATATAGTTTGTCTTTTTGATAAGTGTTGGAAAGGTTTACCAAAATTAAATCCTCTGTCGGAAAAATCGCAAGAAACTGCCCGCCAACACCAGCTGCATAATACATTTCATAATCCTGATAATATTCAGAAACATTCCATAACAAACCATACCATCTGCCAATTTTTCCTCCACCTCCGTGTTTTGATATAGGATAAGTGCTATTTTTTACCCATTTTTTTGAAAATATCTGTTCTTCATTCCATTTTCCTTCTTGTAAAAAAAGCTGACCATATCTTGCTAAATCTCTGGCAGACATCTTTAAATGATAAGCGGGATGATTTGAATATTCCAGTTCGTAGTAATATTCTCCGTCCATAATTCTATAATCCTGCATTTGCAAAGGAACTGCAATATCGTTGTAGAAAGCATCATAAATTGAAGTTTGAGTCAATTGTTCAAAAATCGTCCCCAATACATTAAAATCCCAATTATTATAAAACCATAAAGAATCTGGTTTTATGCTATATCTCTCAGGTCTATAATCATCAACCCAACTTGGTTCTGCAGCTGCCTTATGATAAATTCCTGAACGAACTTTTAAAAGATGAATTATTTTGGCGGATTTTTCAAGTTCAGATAATGAATCTTTATCAGTGATTCCAATTTCTCCAATAGTTTTATTTAAGTCTATTGTGCCATTCTCAGAATAAATGCCAAATAAGGAATTAAGAATTCCTTTTCTAGTAGAATGTATTATAAATCTTCTGTTAATATCACCCCAATCAGCAACTACTTTTCCATTTTGAATTATCAGAAATGCTGAAGAACTCAATGAGTCATAATACGCTTTTGCAATGGATAATTTCTCTTTAGAAAATCCTGATTGTTCAATATGTTTATACTTTTCCCATTTCGCTTTTGGATTTTGTGCAATTGCACTACTACTCAAAAAAAGCATCAAAAAGATAAGTGCGATATGTAATTGTTTTGTATTCATTTCTTTAATACTTGCTAACGGTAAGTATATTGCTGTGGTGCATTATTCTTTATCTTCAATTATATACACAGTTCCTTTTCCTTTTCCTACACTCTTTATGACCTGTTCCTTTTTCATATATTGTAAATCCTTTTTAATCGTATGGATGTTAATATTATCAAATCTTTTTGCTAAATCATATATTTTCAAAGGTTGATTTTCTTTTAAATATTCCTTTATTTCTTTTTGTCTTTCATTCAAATATCCACCTTTTGATTTAAATACATCATATTTTGCGTCAAGTCTTTGTGTTAGCACACTCAATTTATCTAGAAAATACAATGTCCATTTGAATATGTTTTCATTTTCTTTATTTCTGTTTTTTTGGCCTTCCATTAATGCCAGATAGTATTCTTCTTTTGTTTTTTCTATCAAGTTTTCAAAGGATACATATTGAATAAATAAATAATCTTTTTGCAGTAAAACCATAGTGGTCAATAATCTTGACAGTCTTCCATTTCCATCTTGAAATGGGTGAATTGATAAGAATTCATAAACAAGATTTGCAACAATAATTAAAGGATGAATTTCTTTATTTTCAAATTGACTATTTGTCCAACTAATCAAATCGCTCATTTCACTATTAACTAAATGAACTTCTGTTGTATTAAAAATTACTTTCTGTATTCCACCTGGATAATTGGCAACTACTTTATTTGAAAGAGATTTGTATTCTCCACGATGTCTTATGTCTTTATCGCTATGTCGTAATAAATTTTGATGTAATTGTTTTATGTAATTTTCCGACAACTTTATATTATCATAGTTTTCATAAATTATTTCTAATGTGTCGTAATAACCTACAACTTCTTGTTCGTCTCTTGTTTTAAGTTTAGTTATTTTTATGTTCTTCAAAAGGTCTTCTATCTCTTTGTCTGTAAGAGTTCCGCCTTCTATTCTTGTTGAAGAACCAATGCTTTCAATTGTTGCAATCTTACGCAACTCTTTTAGGTAAATATTCTCTTGTTTTTCAATACTATTCCATTTGCCTTTGTATAAGTCAATTTGAGAAATCAGATTTAATATTTTCTGATTTGTTTGAAAATCAAAGTTTAATTTATTTATATATTTATCCATTTCGTATCTGTATATTATTTGAATACAAAAATATATTAGTTTTTATGAATATCCAAATATTATCTACAAATTATCTGATTGTCGTTGTTTTTAATGCACCACAATGGTTTGGCTATGAAATCTGGCAGCATTTCGGTTTACTTTTTTGTCCCGCGACAAAAAAGTTTACTCGGCCTGCCCGTTTGTCTACGGTGTATGGACTGCCATATTTTATTAGCCTTTGCTATAAGTATTTAATTCTATTTTTTCTGTCAAGTTACAAATTGATAATACATCATTACACACTTCTTCGGGAGTTTTGTCTTTCACAAAAACCGTATGTTTTGCTACTTTAGAATTTGAGTGATTGAAAACTAAATATTCAATTAGTTCTCTGTGACTTGGTTTTATTTCCCGACGCTTATAGATAAATTTTAATGATTCTTCTTTGTCAGCACTTGGAATTAAAAAGACAACATTTTCGTATGGATTTAAAGCCTGCTTAATACGATCAAAGTCAAAATCACATCCAGATACAGCATTGCCAGCACCGAAATCAAATATGCAATTTTGATGCTTCTCAAGTGTTTTTTCTATGGAATATGT
>CAYPOW010000091.1:0-11905 GCA_964412145.1 uncultured Draconibacterium sp. | reverse complement strand
TTATGGAATTGTTTGTAATGTTAGCCATTCCCGGCATTTGGTCGATAGCTTTAATCGTAATCGCTATACTTTTGCTTTTTGGAGGAAAGAAAATCCCGGAACTTATGAAAGGTTTTGGAAGCGGAATTAAGGAATTTAAAAAAGGCATTTCCGATGATGACACAGAAGAGTCAAAAAAGGATAAAGAATAAAAAAGCGGTAATACCGCTTTTTTTATTTTAATTGTAAAACATAAGCATCAAACTCTGCTCTTTCCTGCACTGGCGTGAGCTTTCTCATTGCCTCTCTTTGGGTTGAAAAAGGACCAATAACTACCTTGAAATACTTATTTCCATAAGGTGCAAAATCCGGAATCCAATAATAGGAAGCGTCAAAACCCTTTGCTTTGAGCTGATTTACTTTTGTAAGCGCATACGATTCTGTTTTTACGGCATAACAGGCAACAAAATAAACCGGTAAGTTTAAATCGTTTTTATTTATGCGTGCTCCTTTAAAATTAGAGATTGGCTCATTTTTGCTAATAGGCACTGTCTTTAATTCAGGAGTTTTTTGAGCTGGAGCTTTTTCTTCTTCAATTATTTTAGTGACTGGAATTACGATTTTTTCGGCCGCAGTTTCTTTAACCTTCTCAGTAATTTCAATATCAGGTTTGTCGCCTGTTTTATTTATATCAGGTTGAATGCTTTTATCAAAAAGCGCTTTTTCTTCTTCGAAGGATTTCGACGTGTTTGTATTCGCGACTACAGGCTCTTTTTTAATAAAGGCCGATTTAAGTTTTTCCAAAAAAGTTTTTTTCGGGACTTTGGTTTCTTCAACTATTTCTTTCTTGCTTTCAATTGGGATGCTTGTTTCTTTTGGCGACGCATCAACAGTTTTTTCAGTTGGAGTAACGCTTGGTTTTTTAACTATTCCAACGGCTTGTTTTTCAGGAGCATTAAAAAAAGTAAAAAACACAATCGAAATAAGAATTACGCCTAGCAAAACCATCCCAAAAATATTTAAGAAATAATTTTTTTTAGGTAAAGCTACCGATTCTGGTTCAATATCTATGGGATTTGGCGTTGATTCAGATTTATCATTACTAAACCAAACATCTTCTTGGGCAGGTTTTGAAGCTTCTGAAAAGGGAGGCGTCGTTTTTTTTCGAGCACCAAATTTATCTTCCTCTTCAAATAAGGGTTTCCGTAAAGGCTTGTCATCAAAATCTTCAGAGCTAATTTTAAAAGGCTTTCTCTTAATCGTATTTTCAACAGGAGGTGCTATAAAAGTATCTTCAACACTTGCTTTCGGAGGGATAAAAGCGCTCTCGATAACAGGTTTAGATGCAACAAAATCCGCATCCACAATTGGCTCAGGAGTGCTAAATTCTTTTTTCTCCTTAGGCATATCAACAGATTCCTCAGGTTTAGCTTTCACTTCTTCCTTAGGTTCTTTGTCTGTTGCCGATTCGGTTGACCGTGCTTTTATTCGTGCCAGCGCTTCTTCAATGATTTTTTTGCTGTCGGAAACAGGTTTCTTATTCTCGTAATTTTCCTTTTGGCGTGTATAAAATTGCTTTTCCTGACCTTTGTATTTTTCAAGAAAATAATCAATTTGCTTTACCCTTTCAGGATCGTAAATTGAATACAAATCGGTCAATAATTTTTTATAATCTTCCATAAACTAAAATTCCGGGCTGTTTGCCTCTAAAAGAAACTCTTTCAGTTCAAAGATAAACTAATTTATAAATTTGACAACCGACATGAAGGCATAAAATTTCATTATTGTTCAGTTTCTATCATTATCTTGCTGAGAAATTGGATAATTCTTCTTTTTTATATTATTTTTGTCATCGAATAGCATTGGCTAAAAAGTCGAAAATCAAATCAATAAGAGAAAAGAACTTTAGCCTTTAGCCTGTTTTAGGTTAATTCGCTGAAGTCTGCGAAATATTAAGGACTCTTATAATTTTAAGAGTCTTTATCTGTTATATTAAATTGAAAAAAGCATATTATGGCTGAAACAAAATATTTTACCGAAGAAGGATTGAAAAAGTTGCGCGATGAAATTGATGAAATGATTCGCGTTCAGCGGCCTGCTATATCAAGACAAATTTCCGAAGCGCGTGATAAGGGCGATTTATCGGAAAATGCAGAATATGATGCAGCCAAAGAGGCACAGGGTATGCTTGAAATGAAAATAGCTAAACTTCAGGAAGTTGCGCGAAATGCACGCATAATTGATGAGTCTAAAATGGATGTATCAAAAGTGTTAATTCTTTCTACAGTGAAAATAAAGAACCTTAAAAATGGAGCAGAAATGACCTATACGTTGGTTCCTGAAAACGAAGCAAATCTAAAGGAGGGGAAATTATCTGTGAGCTCTCCAATTGCCAAAGGTTTATTAGGCAAAAAAGCAGGTGATAAAGCAGAAATTGAGATTCCAGCAGGAAAAATCACTTTCGAAGTCATTGAAGTCACAAGAACATAAATCGTATTATGGCAACAATATTTTCTAAAATAGTAAAAGGAGAAATACCCTCCTATAAAATTGCAGAAAATGAAAAGTTTTACGCTTTTCTCGATATCAATCCTTTGGCAAAAGGGCACACTTTGGTTATCCCCAAAAATGAAATCGATTATATTTTTGATGTTGAGGATATAGATTTGGGCGAAATGATGGTTTTTGCAAAAAAAGTCGCCAAAGCTATAGAACTTGTTGTGCCTTGTAAGCGTATTGGAATTGCCGTTCTGGGCTTGGAAGTACCTCATGCTCACATACATCTAATACCAATTAATACGGTTTACGATATTGATTTTAAACAACCAAAACTATCATTTACGCATGAAGAATTCAGCACTTTAACAGCTGAAATTGTTTCCAAAATAGAAATTTAAATGAATAAATTAGCTTTGAAATTAAAAAAGTCTTGGATTCTGCTTCTTGTTTTTGTTTTGGTTTTTGCGGGAATAAAATCCATTCAGGCACAGGAAAAGAGAATACAGTTTGTAATCCATACCCCTTTGGGCGATATGAAAGGTGAGCTGTTTAACGAAACGCCTATGCATCGCAATAATTTTGTAAAATTAACGAATGAAGCTTGGTTTGAAAACTCATTTTTTCACCGTGTCATCAAAAACTTTATGATTCAGGGTGGGCAAAATGCCGATGGAAGAGAAGATGCTGGATATACCGTTCCGGCTGAATTTGTTCCGGAAATTCATGTGCATCAAAAAGGAATGCTTGCAGCTGCTCGCGAAAGTGATCAAGAAAATCCTACAAAAGCCAGCTCTGCTGCGCAGTTTTATATTGTGCAGGG
Organism: uncultured Draconibacterium sp.; assembly: GCA_964412145.1. Taxonomy (GTDB): domain Bacteria; phylum Bacteroidota; class Bacteroidia; order Bacteroidales; family UBA12170; genus UBA12170. The sequence goes on along the minus strand of CAYPOW010000091.1, from coordinate 8,607 downwards.
CAAAGTGATGACTTTGGGTCAGTTGGAAGCTATTGAGCAAAAAATTAATGCGAAACACAAACAAAAAGCCATAGAGAATTATATCCTGTTTCCGGGTAATGAAAAATGGCTGTATAAAATTGACACTTTGATGAAAGCAAAAGATGTGGAAGGATTGAAAGCATCGCAGATTGATGTTTACAAGGAAATGCTTGCGAATGGAGAAGCACCTGCAGAATTTCATTATAACGAAAAACAGAAGGAAATATATACTAGCATCGGCGGGACGCCACATTTGGATGGGGCTTATACTGTTTATGGAAGAATTACTGAAGGACTGGATGTGTTGGATAAAATTGCCGCTACACCTGTTGCCGGAAGCAGACCAATAGAAAAAGTGCGGATGAAAATTGAAATAATAGATTAATTGGAGATGAGAGAAAAAATACAATCATATCTTGAAGAAATAAAGTCGGTTGCATTTGATAAAATGGACGATTTAGAATCTTTTCGAGTAAAATATATTGGAAAAAAAGGACTGATTCCGGCATTATTTGCCGATTTCAAAACGGTTGCTGCTGAAGAAAGAAAAGAAATGGGTGTTTTATTAAACGACCTAAAAAATGCAGTTATCGATAAAGTGGAGGAAGCAAAAGAGATTTTAGAAGGAATGAATGAGCACCTGGAGTCAGGGCGCGACTTAAGTCTTCCCGTGAATCGTGATCTTGGAACACGCCACCCACTTTCTTTGGTCCGAAATCAGATAATAGAAATATTTTCACGTATAGGATTTACAGTGGAGGAAGGACCGGAAATAGAAGACGATTGGCATAATTTTACTGCACTTAATTTTCCTGAAGAGCATCCTGCACGAGATATGCAAGACACGTTTTTTATAGAAAAATCACCTGATATTGCATTGCGTACACACACTTCTTCTGTTCAGGTTCGCGTAATGGAAAACAACAAGCCGCCTATTCGAAGTATTTTTCCGGGCCGGGTGTTTCGCAACGAAGCTATTTCGGCAAGGGCACATTGTATTTTCCATCAAGTAGAAGGATTATATATCGACGAAAATGTAAGCTTTGTCGATTTAAAACAAACACTGATGTATTTTGCCAAGGAAATGTTTGGTGAAAACACAGGAATTCGTTTACGCCCATCTTATTTTCCATTTACTGAGCCTTCGGCTGAAATGGATATCTCTTGTCATATTTGTGGAGGCAAAGGATGCAATATTTGCAAATATTCAGGCTGGGTTGAAATATTAGGATGTGGTATGGTAGATCCCAATGTTTTGGAAAATGCAGGAATCGATTCGGAAAAATATACAGGTTTTGCATTTGGAATGGGAATAGAACGCATTACCATGCTTAAATATCAAATAAAAGATCTGCGCCTTTTCTTTGAAAATGACATACGATTTTTACGTCAATTTGAAAGCGCCATCTAGCAGAAAAAAAACATTAATTTTAGGTGCTGAAAATCAAAATAAGACGAAAATTATTTTATTTGAATAATTTTCTGAAGGCTGAAAAGACGTTTATATAGCAACTACCTCTGAATAAGCTTATTTTTAAAAATTAGGCGCTGTGTACTTTTATCTATAAACAACTAATAATGAATTGATTGAATATAAATCATAAAATAAAACAGGTATTCAGCATCCTGAATAATTAAAAAATGTTAAAAACTTGCATTCCGCATCAAATCATGCTATTTTTACAGAGTCTAAATAAGGAAAGACATAACTTCTAGGAGTTGTAGTTTTTTTCATATTTTTTTATTTGGTTAAATGTGTTTATATGCTGAAGAAACCGCTTGCATCCCCTGCAACGGTTTCTTTGTTTTAGGACCTTTCTAAAATAAAAAAAACTCCTTATTTTTGATAAGGAGTTGAAATATTCTAAAAACTTTTTATTCAAAAGATAAAATTGACTTTTCAATACGCTTAACGGCATCCAGTAATTGTGTTTCGGTAATTACCAAAGGTGGAGCAAATCGAATAATATGTCCGTGAGTTGGTTTTGCCAACACGCCATTTTCGGCCATTTTCACACAAACATCCCAAGCTTCTTTTCCATTTTTAGGGCGAATAATAATCGCATTTAGCAAGCCTTTACCGCGTACCAATTCTATCATATCAGAATCAATTGCTCTCATTGCATCGCGAAATACTTTACCTAAAGATTCAGCGCGCTCAGCTAATTTTTCATCTCTAACTACTTTAAGAGCGGCCATAGCAACTTTTGCTCCCAGAGGATTTCCGCCAAAAGTTGAACCATGTTCACCAGGCTTAATAACCAACATAATATCATCGTTAGCTAAAACAGCCGATACAGGAAGAACTCCTCCAGAAAGGGCTTTTCCTAAAATCAAAATATCTGGTTTAACGCCTTCATGATCGCAAGCCAATAATTTTCCTGTTCTTGCAATACCGGTTTGAACTTCATCAGCAATAAAAAGCACATTCTTCGCTTTACAAGCATCAAAAGCTTTTTTCAAATATCCATCTTCAGGAACATACACACCAGCTTCACCCTGAATAGGTTCCACCAAAAAAGCGGCTACATTTGGATCTTCCAGTTCTTTATTTAATGCATCCAGATCGTTGTAAGGTACGGTTATAAAACCTGGCGTATAAGGTCCAAAACCTTTGTAGGCGTCTGGATCCGTCGACATGGAAATAATAGTAATAGTTCTTCCATGGAAATTATTTGCGCACACAACAATTTTGGCTTGATTGTCAGGGATTCCTTTCACATCATAAGCCCATTTACGTGCTAATTTTAAAGCTGTTTCATCAGCTTCAGCGCCCGTATTCATTGGTAGAATCTTGTCATAACCAAAATATTCAGTTATATACTTTTCGTATTCTCCCAAAACATCATTGAAAAATGCACGTGAGGTTAAGGTAAGTGTTTCTGCCTGATCTTTTAGTGCTTCAATAATTTTTGGATGGCAATGTCCTTGATTTACAGCAGAGTAGGCTGAAAGAAAATCGTAATATTCTTTTCCTTCTGCATCCCATACCAAAGCGCCAAGACCTTTTGCAAGGACAACGGGTAATGGATGATAATTATGAGCTCCGTATTTGTCTTCCAGCTCGATAGCTGTTTTTGATGATATTTTATTGACCATTTTAAATATTTTTTTAAATGATGTAATATGAGCACAAAGGTAGTATTTCTTTAAATATATGACCAAGATAAAAACAATGATATTGGTGCTTGTGGCATGGAAATTGTTATTTTTGATTTTAAATTGATAAATTGAAGTGTATGAAATCCTTTAAATTGTTTTTGGCACCAATTTTATTGTCTGTATTTGTTTTTCAATCCAATATAAATTTAGCGCAAGATTTGCCTTTTAAAACGGGCGAAGAACTTTCTTTTTACATTTATTACGATGCACCTATAATTGGTAAAATATATGCGGGCAAAGCCATTTTAGAGGTTGATAAATCTAATGAAAAGTTGAGGGATAAGTCTGTATATCACGCAGTTGGTAGGGGTTATACAATCGGATCAATGGATTTTTTCTATAAGGTGCGCGATCGTTTTGAAAGCTGGTTTGATGAATCAGATTTCCGTTCCTATCAATTTATGCGCAGAACAAGTGAAGGCGGTTATGTTGCAAATGATGATGTAATATTTGATTACAAAAATGGAATTGCAAAGAGCAGAAAACAAGAAAAGAAAATTGGTGAAAATGTTCAGGATTTAGTTTCTTCATTTTATTTTGCACGCACACTCGATATTTCAAATGTTCCGATTGGTGGAAATTTCCCCATCGATTTTTATTTAGACGATTCGTTATATACTTCCGTTATCATTTATGAAGGCAAAGAAGTTATTGAAACACGCCTGGGAAAGTTTAATACGATGAAATTTAAACCGATGGTTGTTGAAGGAGAAGTATTTGATCATCCATACCCTATGTTTTTATGGGTAACAGATGATAAAAACCGCATTCCAATTTTAATCAAATCGGAAGTGATATTTGGAAGTGTTAAAGGAGAGCTCTATAAATTTAAAAATCTCAAATATCCCTTAGACGCCAAGATTACGAAGAAGAAAAAAAGACATTAGCTATTAGCTATTGGCTTTTAGCTAACAGCTAAAGTTAGTCTAAAATGGCTTTAATCCCAGGAAGTTCTTTTCCTTCCATAAACTCTAGCATAGCACCGCCACCCGTTGAAACATAGCTTACACTATGAGCCAGATCGTATTTATTAATGGCAGCAACCGAATCGCCTCCTCCAATTAAACTGTAAGCTCCTTTTGTAGTAGCATCGGCAACAGCTATTGCTATTGCTTTGGTTCCTTCAGCAAAATTTTCCATTTCGAATACGCCCATTGGGCCGTTCCATAAAATAGTAGCAGACTTAAGAATGACCTCTTTAAAGTTTTGACGGCTTTTTTGTCCTATATCCAAACCCATCCAACCAGGGTCGATGGTAAAGGAAGAAACTTCTTTGCGATTAGCCTCATTCGAAAAATTATCAGCAACGATAGCATCTGCCGGAATGTGAATAGAAACACCCATCGTTTTCGCTTTCGACAGGATTTCGTTGGCCATATTTATCAAATCTATTTCAACCAAAGAAGATCCTATTTCGCCTCCCATCGCTTTAATAAAAGTAAACATCATGCCGCCACCTATTATAAGATGATCTGCTTTTTGAAGCAGGTTTTCTATAATCCCGATTTTATCTGAGACTTTAGCGCCACCTAAAATGGCTGTAAAAGGTTTGTTATTGTTGTGCAATACTTTATTTATACTTGCAATCTCGTTAGCCATTACATAGCCAAATACTTTTGTTTGGGGGAAAAATTTAGCAACGATTGTAGTAGATGCATGTGCCCTGTGTGCGGTTCCAAAAGCATCGTTTACATAAACATCGGCCAATTCAGATAATTTTTTAGCAAACAATTCATCACCTTTCGTTTCTTCTTTATAGAAACGAAGATTTTCTAAAAGCAAAATCTGACCAGTTTTTAATTTTTCTGACATTATTTTTGCTTGATTGCCAATGCAATCGTTGGCAAATAAAACATCAGTTCCAAATTTATGATTGAGCGTTGGAATTAAATGTTTTAAAGAGAATTTTTCTTCCGGGCCGGTTTTAGGCCTACCAAGGTGAGACATTAAAATAACAGAACCGCCATCAGCTAAAATCTTTTTTATTGTTGGGATAGTAGCATTGATACGGCTTTCGTCAGTTATTTCGTATTTGTCATTTAAGGGAACGTTAAAGTCAACACGAATAATGGCTTTTTTTCCATTGAAATTGATTGAATCAATAGTTTTCATAATAAATTTTGGGTTAAAATAGGGTGCAAAGTTACATTATTTGCATGTAAATGAAACTTGAAAAACGTCTTTAATGCTCAAAAACCTCTAAAATTCGACTCTTTGAATTTGAATAACTATTCATTTTGGAACTAATTCTAAGTATAAGTATGTTAAAGCGTATTAATAGTGAGCAAATGACACAAAAAATACAGAATCATTTTTTATTAAGAATATATTTTTTGTATTTTAGCCGCCGCTAAGGGACGTAAGTTTCTTTGGAGAAAAGGAGAGATGACCGAGTGGCTTAAGGTGCACGCTTGGAAAGCGTGTGTACGCCAAAAGTGTACCGAGGGTTCGAATCCCTCTTTCTCCGCGGAATTTTAAACTAATGAAAACAAATTAAATAGAAGTTTTGTAAATAAATTGTATTATTATGAAAAAACTAATTGCTTTTTTAACATTGGCCGGATTATTATCTTTTGGTTTTACCAATATGGTTATTGCTCAAGAAGATGCTCAGGCACAAACTGAAGAATTGACCCAAGCTGTTGATACAACTGCTGTTGAGGCCCTTACTGAAGAAGTAGCTACTCTAGAAGAAGAAGTTATGGCAGATAAAGGTTTCCATCAAGTATTAAAAGAACAGTTTATTGCTGGTAATGCTGGTTTTATGGGAATTGTATTGTTAGCGTTGATTTTTGGATTGGCTCTTTCAGTTGAAAGAATTATTTATTTAAATCTTTCTACAACAAACACTAAGAAATTACTAAATAAAGTGGAAACTGCCTTACAAAATGGTGGTGTTGATGCAGCTAAAGAAGTTTGTAAAGATACTAAGGGTCCGGTTGCAAGTATTTTCTGGCAAGGTTTACACAAATACGAAGAAGGTATTGATCAAGTAGAAAAATCTATCGTTGCTTTTGGTGGCGTTTTAATGGGACGTTTAGAAAAAGGACTTTCATGGATTGCTTTATTTATCGCTCTTGCTCCAATGCTTGGTTTCATGGGAACAGTTGTTGGTATGATTGGCGCTTTTGCTGATATTGCAGCTGCTGGTAACATTTCAGCAACAGTTGTAGCTAGCGGTATTCAAGTAGCACTTTTAACAACCGTTTTCGGTTTGATCGTTGCTATTATTTTACAAATTTTCTATAATTATTTAGTGGCTAAAATCGACAGTATCGTTAACGATATGGAAGATAGCACTATTGAATTCGTAGATATCCTTTCAAATTATAAATCAGGTAAATAATAAACTAATATGGATAATTTATTGAAAAACATATTTAAAGGCGTTTCAATTATCCTGATGGTTATTGCTGCAGCATATCAAATTGCAGTTTTTTATCAGGGTGATTCACCTTCGGATAATGTTATTTATGGATATTTCCTAGTGGCTGCTATTGCCTTTGGATTATCTGCCCTATTCGCTATTCTCTTCCCAATAATTCAAATTTTTGCTAACCCAAAAGATGCTATAAGATCACTCATTGTAGTTGTCGGAGTCGTAGCTCTTTGGTTTGTTGCTTATGCTTTATCAGATAATTCATTTACTCCTGATCAGTTGGAGAAAATGGAGACTTCTGCCAGCACTTCTATTCTGGTTGGAGCAGGTTTGATTTATACATACTTTGTTTTTGGATTGGCTGTATTGGCGATTATCTATGCCAGTGTGTCCAGCATTTTTAAATAATAAAACTTAGAGACTATGGCGGCAAAAACACCCGAATTAAACGCGAGCTCGATGGCTGATATAGCCTTCTTGCTTCTAATCTTCTTCCTAGTTACAACAACTATGGATGTAGATACAGGTATTGGTCGTAAATTGCCACCTCCACCTGATCCTACTCAAGATCCACCTGATTTCAAGACTCGGAACGTAATGAATGTGCTCATAAACAAAAGCGATCGTTTATTAATTAATGGTCGCTCTGGCAATCTTTCAACTTTGAAAGAAGATGTCAAAGAGTTTATGACGCCTCACGTTCCTGATGATGTTAATTTTCCAGAAATTTATCAAGAGGAAATAGAATTGCTAGGTACGGTTTACAGATCAAAGGGGCTTATCTCTTTGAAAAATAGCCGTGGTACTTCATACGAAATGTATATTTCTGTTCAAGATAAGTTGGCTCAGGCTTTTAATGAGCTTAAAGATGATCTCTCTTTGAAAAAATTTGGAAAGAAATATAGTGATATTAATGAGGATCAAAAGAAAGCCATTGGTTCAGCTATTCCGTCACGTGTATCTGAAGCCGAACCTGATAATATAGGTAGTAAATAATTAAAGAAGGAGAAAAATATGTCAAGATTTAAGAAAAAAGGAGGAAAAAGTACTCCTGGTATTTCAACAGCTTCTTTGCCCGATATTATTTTTATGCTATTGTTCTTTTTTATGGTTACTACCGTAATGCGTGAAACAGAGTTGCTTGTAAAAGTAGCTTCACCTGAAGCAAAAGAAGTTCAAAAACTAGAAAAGAAGTCATTAGTAAGTTTTATATATGTAGGAGAGCCCGTTCAATCTAAACTGGGTACAAATACACGTATTCAATTGAATGATGCTTACGGTTCTGTGGATGTTATTCCTGAATTTATAGCTAAAGAGCGTGAAGCAAGAGATGAGGCTGATCGTAAATTCCTTATTACTTCATTGAAAGTGGATAGAGATACTAAAATGGGTATTGTTACTGATATTAAACAAAAGCTACGTAAAGTAGGGGCGTTTAAAATTAATTACTCTGTTCAGCAAGAACAAGAAATCAAATAGAAACAATTTATTTAGAATTAAAAGGCTGCCTCTAATTTGAGAGACAGCCTTTTTATGTTTTTATCACTTTATGATTTGCGGTTTTTTAGACCGATGAGCTAATAAATTTTGGTTTTCTTTTGCTTTAAGCTTTCAAAATAGAAGAAAAGCAAGCCTGCAAGTGTTAATGAGATACTCAGAACAATCATTAGTGCCGAAGGTGAGTCGTCAACGCTTACCTCTCCTGTAGGAGATGAAAAATTGCCTGTGCCGATAAAAAAAGTGTATAATACTATAAGGCCATTGTTGGCAATATGAGCAATTATTGGAATCCATAAACTACGCGACCAATAATAATAATACCCGAAAAGAGCACCCAAAAGCAAACGGGGAACAAAGCCAAAAAATTGAAAATGCATTAAACTAAATAAAGCGGCAGCCAGCCAGATGCCTATATGTGGATTTTTAGTTATTTTAATTAGTAATGGCTGGATAGCACCTCTAAGAAGTAATTCTTCGCCTAAACCCGCCAGAACGGCCATCATTAAGAGGTTTATCATTAGATTTATGTATCCTTCACTACTCAG
>CAYPOW010000090.1:0-11958 GCA_964412145.1 uncultured Draconibacterium sp. | reverse complement strand
TAAATTACTCCCAAAGCGTTTTTACCATCTATTTCTGCTTTTAATGGTTCATCAAACCGAATATGTTTAATATACTCATTTTCGTAATGTGCAGGCATTTGGTTTAAGAAGTCTAAATCGTAATATCCATCATTTATAAATGGATTGATAGTAAAATAACCTACACGGAAAGAAGTCAGATTTTGAAAAAAGTGAGTTCCCTGACTAGGATCGATACGGTAATTTTCTAAACTCGATTCGATAATAATTTTTGCATTCGAAATATAGGGCCATTTAACAGGTATGCCCAACCAGCTGTCGCTTGAGCCCCAGCGACCGGGGCCTACTAAAACGTAATAACGCTCTTCTTCGATTAGAATTTTGTTTATTTCGTTAATTTGCTCAGCAATAATCCTGCTTTTAGATGCGTCGAAAGTTTCTGGTTTTACAAATATAAAGTCGTGCAAATCACTAATTCTACCATTACCCAACGCTGCTTCGGAATATATAATTGCATCTTCTTTTTTAATAGCCGACAAATCTTTGGAAATATATTCTTTTGTTGCAACAATAGGGCGAATTTGGAGAATATTGAAAATTGAAGGATCAGATGATTTTTTGGTCAAATTAACTGCAAATTCAATTTCAATGGGTGTATTCATTTCTTTTTCCCCAATGACCAATATATCAGAAAGGATTTCGGGCAAAGGGAATGTGTGGTGCTTTAAAATATTGGCAAAAGTGACTATTTTTTTTCCTTTGTGCCCTTGTCCTTCACGAATAATATCGTTTTCAAAATCGTAAGTCGACATCAGTTTGTCAAAACCCCAATCTGAATTAATATCGCGTACACGAATAGGCTTTAAATTGATTCCATCATCAATGCTGGCACAAAAACTATCCGGATTTAAATCAAGAACATAAAACTCTTTTTGTGTTTCCTTTAATGCCTGATCGGGAGAAGAAAGCTGTAGAATTTTTTTGGGGTATTTAGGCGAAAATCGTATTGTTTGACCGCCTTCAACAATTTGTTTGCCTAAACCGATGGCAATATTTGCAATTCCATCTTCAGGTTTTTCAGGTTCAATAGGATAGAAGTTTATCGATCGTGCAACCCCTGAAAAAGATGGGTAGAATTCATTTTCGTGAGGTGTACCAGTTATTTCCTGAAAAACGATACTCATTTTTTCTTCATCAATCAAATTAGATGTGGCCATCATATAAGCTTTGGAAGAGCTGAAATAAGTAGATGCATAAACACTCTTGATTGCCAAAGTAAGCATTTGCATCATTTTCTCTGGATTATCAGGCAAATTTGGAATCATATAAGTTGAGTATACGCCAGCAAAAGGCTGATAATGAGAATCTTCCAGTAAACTTGATGAACGCACTGCAATAGGTTTTCGTATGACTTTAATATAGGCTTTTAGATCTTCCAGAACTCTTTCAGGCAAGGGGCAAGATATAAAATGATTGAGGGTTTTTTCATCATCAATATTAGCAAGTGCTATTTTATACAAATCGTTCATTTCCATAAACTCATCGAAAATATCAGTACTTAAAACCACAGTTCGCGGAATACTAATCAGAACATTTGGGTATTTACTTAATAGCTTATTTCGCTTAATAAGCGAATCTAAAAATGCAAGTCCACGTGCTTTTCCGCCTATGGAGCCATTTCCCATTCGCGTAAAAATAAGGTATTCATCGTAGCTCTCGCGATCAAATTCGGCTATAATTCCTCGTCCTTTGCTTATGCGAAAGTTGAGTATGCTTTGATAAAGAAAGTGCCTGGCTTCATCCAGATTTTCAAAATCCTCTACTGAAACCCGTTTAAAAATACTTGCTATAGAAAATAATGCACGCGCGTTTAACCACTTTGAGAAATGATTTCTCATAACGTGATAACGCAAGGAGGTGTCGGGGATTAAATACAGTTTTTCTTGCATTTCCTTTAAGTCGACTGCTTTTTCAACCACATTGTGTGTGTTGGGGTCGATAAATTCAAAGGGGCCAAATGCAAAATGTTTTATGATAAAATGGCGCAAATCGCGGAGTAATTTTTTGGAGTGTTTATGCAAAAAGCCAACCCTGATTTCTTTTGCAAAAAGAATATTATTTGCATCAGACGATTGAATAAGCAAAGGCACATACTTATTGTCCATTTTAATATGACGACATAAGTTAAGTCCGGCAAATTGATTTCGAATGCCGTAATGCTTATAACTCATATCTGTAATTACGCCCAATAAATTATTGCGAAATTTTTCGTAAATATTAATAGCGTCTTCATAGGTGGTAGCAAACAGGATTTTAGGACGGCCTCGCATTCTGAGCATTTTTTGGTGCTCGTTTAAGCCTTCCTGCATAAACTGTTTTGACTGTGTAAAGATAATTTTGTAAATATTGGGAAGATAACTGGAATAAAAACGCACGGAATCTTCAACTAAAATTATAGCCTGAACGCCAATTTCGTTAATATCGTAATCGGCATTCATTTTATCTTCAATAAGCTTAATAATTGCCAAAAGTAAATCGGCATTGCCCAGCCAGCTAAAAACATAATCAAAAACCTGTGTTTTTTCTTTGTCGAATCGTAATGACACTTCTCTTGAAAATGGAGTAAGGGCAACTATGGGAATATCTGGATACTCTTGTTTAAAATTAACGGCAAAATCAAAAGTAGATTCTTTTTCGGCGCTTAACATTGTGATAACCAGGTCGATATTTTGTTCGTCCATGGCCTTAAAAGCTTCATCTTCGTCTGTTACTAAAATAAATTGAGGTGGATAACGAAGGTTTAAAGAAACATATTCATTAAAGATTTGCTCATCAATCCGTCCGTCGTCTTCTAAAATAAAGGCATCGTAAGCACTCGAAAGCAATAAAACATGATAGATTCGTTTCTTCATTAGATTACTGAAAGAAGTTTCAGTAAACGTGGTATTTCCTGATTTTATTATACTTAAATAGCTAGGCATAGAAATCTAAATTGAACTCCAAAAATAGCGATAAATCTCAGGAATATAACTTTTGTTTTGGGATTAGATTTTATCTGTAGAATATCCTTAAAAAATGAAAGTTAAAATTTCTTTGGGTTGCCATATACTTCAATGGGTAATTGCGACTAATTACTATTTCATAATGGCAGATAAAAAAAGCTGAAATGTAAATTGATAAGAAGTATTGTTTTTTCGTTTTTTTTAATTGTGAGACTTTAAGTAGTGAAGTGAAATTCTTTAGTCGATTGGATACAGAGTATAGTCGAGTGATAAATAGACATATTTTTCCTACCGCCTTCAGCGGAGAGCTTCATTTTATTTAACCAACAGTTCAGCCGCTAGCGCTAATTAATTCTTTTCTATATTAGAATAATTGATACCTTTGAAGCCTCAAAATCGTATTTTAATAAATTTAATATAAGAACCTTCTATGTTACGTCTAGTTTAGACGGAGTATGGGATGTTTTTGTTTTTTTTCATTGCAAAAATGGCTTAAAGATTTAAATATGAAAGATATACAAATACACGATAAACAATTCGCTATTTTTATTGATGCTCAGCAAATTGAAAAAGCCATAACAGAAGTGGCAGAAAAAATCAATTTGGATTATAAAGGCAAGAATCCTCTGTTTTTAGTGGTATTAAATGGGGCGTTTATGTTTGCTTCTGATCTGTTGAAAAAAATTACGATTGATTGTGAGATCAGTTTTGTAAAACTTTCATCTTATTCCGGAACAAAATCAACTCATATTGTTCGTGAACTTATAGGCTTAGATGAGGCTTTAACAGACCGGAACGTAATTGTGGTTGAAGATATTATCGATACTGGAATTACAATGGAAAATACCATTCAAAAATTAAGACATTTGCAGGCTGCTGATGTAAAAATAGCAACCCTTTTATTTAAGCCAAAAGCATTTGAAAAAGATTATAGTATTGATTATATTGGATTGGAAATTCCAAATGGTTTTATTGTAGGATACGGCCTTGATTATGATGGATTAGGTAGGAATTTACCAAGTATTTATAAAGTCATTGATCAGGATAATTAAACATATTTTTTTTACAAATAAATATTTGAATAAAAGATGTTAAATATTGCATTATTTGGCCCTCCAGGTGCGGGTAAAGGAACTCAGGCAAAAATGCTTCTTAAAAAGTATGATTTAACCTATATCTCAACTGGAGATATGCTGCGGCGAGAAATATCGGAAAACACAAAACTTGGTCTGCAGGCAAAATCAGTTATTGAAAAAGGAGGTTTAGTTTCTGACGACATAATTGTACAGCTAATAGAAAAGCGTATTGTAGAAAATACAAATTCCAATGGAATTTTGTTTGATGGTTTCCCAAGAACTACAGTACAGGCTTACATTTTAGACGGACTAATGCTTCGTTTACAAACGACACTTACCTGTATGATAAGTTTGGAGGTTCCCCGCGAAGAACTTGTTAGCAGAATGCTGGAACGCGCAAAAATTTCAGGACGAAGCGACGACACAGAATCTGTTATTAAGTACAGAATGCAGGAATATGATAATAAAACAAAACCTGTGGCTGATTTTTATCGGGCCAAAGGAAAATATACGCCAATAACAGGAACCGGAAAAATTAAAGATATATTTTCGTCCATTTCTGAAGTTATTCAGCAAACTTTGCGCAAAACCTGGATCAATGTAGTTTTATATGGTTCTCCTGGTTCCGGAAAAGGTTCTCAAGGATTGAAGCTGGCTGAAAAATATAACCTTGTTTACATTTCTACAGGAAAAATGCTTCGAAAGGAAGTGAAAGACAAAACCGAGATTGGCATTAAAGTAATTCCTTATATGGAAAAGGGAGAAATTGTTCCCGATGAAATAGCTGTTACAATGATTGAACGTCGTATTCAGGATCATCCCGACGCAAAAGGGTTCATATTTAAGGGCTTCCCAAAAACAATTGCACAAGCATATATTCTGGACGGCTTATTATTAAAAATGAATCAAAGTGTTTCTATAGCCATTGGTTTAGAACTTTCGACACTGGAATGTTTTAAACGTCTGAGTGCAAGAGGAAAAACGGATAACAAACGCCCTTATGATGTTGATATGGAGTTGATTATCAATCGTATAGACGAATTTGGTATACGTACAAAAGCGGTTGGAGATTACTACGAAAAGCAGAGGAAATTTGTTAGTGTTGATGGTTATGGCACTGAAGATGAAATTTTCGAACGCCTGTCAAATACAATGGATACTGCATTGATGACCAGTCGTTAATCATTGTTATTTAATAGAATTGCTATGAATTCAAATTTTGTCGATTACATAAAAATTTACTGTCGCTCCGGAAAAGGTGGGGCTGGCTCTGTGCATTTTAGACGCGAGAAATATATTGAGTTTGGAGGCCCTGATGGGGGAGATGGTGGAAAAGGTGGTGATGTAATTGCTATTGGAAATAAAAATATGTGGACTTTATTGCATTTGCGATACACTCGTCATTTGCGTGCAGATGGTGGCTTGAAGGGTGGGCGCTCTCGCAGTTCGGGTGCAGATGGAGCTGATGCATACATTGAACTACCACTTGGAACTGTTTGTAAAGATTTTGAAACTGGCGAAGTGATTTGTGAAGTTATTGAAGATGGAGAAAAACATGTTCTTTTGTCGGGAGGACGCGGAGGTTTGGGAAATGATCATTTTAAAAGTCCCACCAACCGAGCTCCTGATTATGCTCAGCCTGGAGAACCATTTCAGGAAAAAGAATTGATATTTGAATTAAAAGTCTTGGCCGATGTTGGTCTGGTTGGCTTCCCAAATGCTGGAAAATCAACTTTATTATCGGTTGTTTCTGCCGCCAAACCAGAAATAGCAGATTATCCTTTTACAACCCTAGTCCCTAATTTAGGAATTGTTAGCTACCGCGATAACCAATCATTTGCTATGGCTGATATTCCTGGAATTATTGAAGGTGCCCACGAAGGCAAAGGGCTTGGATTAAGGTTTTTACGACATATTGAACGAAATTCGGTTTTATTGTTTTTAGTGCCGGCATCCAGTGATAATGTTCGTAAAGAATACGAAATACTCCTAAACGAATTACAACAATTCAACCCCGAATTACTCGATAAAGAACGATTGCTGGCCATTTCAAAATCAGATTTACTGGATGATGAGTTGGAAGAAATGATTAGTGCAGACCTTCAGGATATTCCTCATGTATTTATTTCTTCTATTGCTCATAAAGGCATTGACAATTTAAAAGATAAATTATGGTCTTTATTTTCTGAAAACCAGCATATATGATTGAATATTTTGGCGAGCTCGACAAGCAAATCTTTTTGTTTTTAAACAGTTATCACACTCATTTTTTTGATGTCATTATGTGGTGGTTTAGCGACAAACTTATTTGGGTTCCACTCTACCTCTTTTTTCTGTACTTTCTTATTAAGAGATACGGTTGGGGCTCAGTCGCCATTTTATTATTACTGGCCATTTTAATCGCTCTAAGCGATCAAATATCGGGCTTTATAAAAGATGGAGTGGAAAGATTAAGACCGAGTCATTCTCCGGATATTAAAGCACAAGTTCATACTCTAAATGATTATTTAGGAGGTAATTATGGATTTGTAAGCTCACATGCTGCAAATAGTTTTGCACTGGCTTATTTTTTATACAAATTCTTGAAATTGAATAACAGAATTCTGATTTTCAGTCTTTTTTTGTGGGCTGTCTTAGTTTCATACAGCAGAATCTATTTAGGTGTTCATTATCCTGGCGATGTGATAGGAGGGGCATTGCTTGGATTAATTTTGGCTTGGATTATAGTTCAGTTTTACAGAAACGTTATTGAGCGCTTTTGTTTTTCAAAACAGTGCTAATTATGGATTTGTTGCAAAATAAACATGGAATAGGAATTGTTTACGAAGACAATCATTTGTTGGTTATAAACAAAAAGCCTTCTCAAATTGTTCAGGGAGATAAAACGGGTGATATTCCTTTAACAGAGCATATTAAAGCCTATCTAAAAGAAAAATACAACAAGCCAGGAGAAGTTTACTTAGGCTTAATCCATCGCTTAGATAGACCAACGAGCGGATTGGTTATTTTTGCAAAAACAGATAAGGCAGCCTCTCGTTTGTCTAAATTGTTTCAAGAGCGCAAATTGAAAAAAACATACTGGGCCGTTGTGCAGAATGCTCCTTCTGAAACTCAAGGGCAATTAACCCATTTTCTCAAAAAAAACGAGAAGCAAAACAAATCGTATGTAGTATCTGAAACAATAATCGGAGCTAAAAAAGCAGTATTGAATTATACTTACATTGGTAAAAGTGATAGATATCATTTAATTGAAATAGAGTTACTTACGGGAAGACATCATCAAATTCGATGCCAATTGGCTCATATCGGTTGCCCAATTAAAGGAGATGTAAAATATGGTTTCGCAAGACCAAATTTGGATTTATCCATTCATTTGCATGCTCGCTCAATAGAACTTATTCATCCTGTAAAAAAAGAAAATATTTTACTAATAGCAAATCCACCTCCCGATAAAATTTGGGATTATTTTAATGCCATGATTAATGATAATCTTTAATCTCATCAATGCGTTCAGCTGAAAGAATACCTTCTAGAGAGTTGATGTTTTTTATCAGTTTTTGAAGAGTTTTATTATCCGAAATATACAAAGTAATCGTTCCTTTGGCAGTTCCGCCAGAACTGACTATATGAAAGGCGCGCATATTGATATTATACTCTTTGGTAATTAAACCTACAATGGAGGCGGTTAAACCAAAAGATTCTTCGGCTATAATTTTAATTCCGGCTAAAAATCCAATTTTTTCTCCTTGCTTCCATTTTGCCTTAATAATCTGATTTCCAAAGGTTGACATTAACGAAATGGCTGTATCGCAATTGGTGCGGTGAATTTGTATAGGTTTTCCTTGCATATTTATACCAATAACATCATCACCCGGAATGGGATTACAACAAGAAGCCACTTTAAAATTAAGGTCATTAATGTTTTTATCCAAAAGAAGTTTGTCGGGATTTTTCTTTATTTCTTGCTGAATAATACTTTGTAAATTTTTATTGGATTCGTGTTTTGGTCGCCAAAAAGGAATATATTTTTTCCAGTTAAAACCTTCTATTTTTTCAAAACATTCTCTAATTACATGCTCTTCAATTAATCCATTTGCTAATTTATAGTAAAAATCCACTTTCGTGTTGCAGTTCAGATAAGCAGATAATTTTAATCTGTTTTCCTGCGTATTTTCAACTTTAATTTTCCCGAAAATAATGGACAATTGCATGCGGCCTTTTTCAACCTCGAGTTTTTTTAATTCTTTGATTGCTGTTTTTAAACTGCTTCTGGCTCGGGCGGTTTTTAAGTAGCTAAACCACTCTTCACTTGGGCTATGCGTATCGGATGTAATAATTTGCACCTGATCTCCTTGTTTTAAAACATAATCCAAAGCAACAACCTTGTGATTTACTTTTGCTGCGATGCATTTATTGCCTACTTCAGAATGAATATTGTAAGCAAAATCCAGAGCTGTAGCACCTAAAGGTAGATTTTTAACCTCTCCTTTGGGTGTAAAAACCATGATTTCTTTTGAAAATAAGTCCAATTTAAAATCAGTCATAAAATCCAAAGCATCGGCATCGTTTCCCTGAAGTAATTCACGCACTTTTTCAAGCCATTGATCCAGTCCGCTTTCAGTTTTATGTACGTTTGATTTGTATTTCCAATGAGCTGCATAGCCTTTCTCTGCTATTTCGTCCATTCGCTTTGTCCTAATTTGCACTTCAACCCAACGTCCGGATTTACTCATTACTGTCGTATGCAGCGATTCATATCCATTCTCTTTTGGCGTGGAGATCCAATCTCTAAATCTTTGTCTATTAGGGAGATAATTGTCTGTAATTATGGAATATACATTGAGGCACACGCTTTTTTCAGATTCCAAAGGCGTATCGATAATTATGCGTACAGCAAAAACATCAAAGACTTCCTGAAAAGGCACCCCTTTGTTTTTCATTTTACTCCAAATAGATGAAATAGACTTTTCTCTTTCGGCTATCTGATATTTAATCCCCTGACGCTCGAGCTCCTTTTTTATGGGGTGTACAAAGTCGTTGATAAATTTAACTCGTTCATCTTTTGTTTCGCGCAGATTGGTAATAACAGACAGAAAACCAGCAGGATCTGTATATCGTAAGGCCAAATCTTCCAATTCACTTTTAATCGCATGCAAGCCTAGTCGATGCGCCATTGGAGCGTATAAAAAAGTAGTTTCAGAGGCTATTTTAAGCTGTTTTTCCTGAGGCATGGCATCAAGTGTTCGCATATTATGCAAGCGGTCGGCAAGCTTGATAAGGATTACCCGAACATCATCAGAAAGTGTAAGTAACAAGCGTTTGAAATTTTCCGCCTGCATGGATTCTACAGGTTGATTACCTAAAATTTCTCTGATTTTAGTTAAACCATCAATAATTTGAGCTATTTTATCGCCAAACAAAGAACGAATATCGTCTAATCTATAATCTGTATCTTCTACAACATCGTGCAAAAGAGCACTTACAATCGATTTTGTTCCAAGGCCAATTTCGTTAACACAAATCAACGCAACTTTTAGAGGGTGAATAATATAGGGTTCTCCACTGCGGCGACGCATTCCTTGATGTGCTTCTTTAGAAACTTTAAATGCTTTGATAATAAGCTTTCTATCCCTTTCTTTGGTGGCTTCTTTTGGGCGCCACGCTTTCAGCAAAGACCGGTACATTTTTCTAATTTGCCTTTCTTCAGCCTCGGGATTGATAATGTAATTTAATGTACCGCTATTTACCATAATTGCTCTTTGAAACAAAATTAGGGAATTTTCACCACATCGCTTAAAAATTAAAATATCAATTTAAGTTAAATTTTGTAAACTTGTAAAAAGCGATACTCAATTGAATTTTGTAGACATACATACACATGCAAGCTGGGATTCAGGCCTTATTCAGATAATAGATCGTTCTGGAGAGCCTTTTTCAGCCACAAAAATAAAGGGTTATTATTCCAAAGGCATCCACCCTTGGTATGTTAAAGCAAACAGGCTCACTGAAGATATTGAAAAGCTGGAAAACAAATTGAATGATGATTCGTTTTTAGCGATAGGAGAATGTGGTCTAGATAAACTATGTTCAACAGATTTTGATCTTCAGCTTAACGCGTTTAGAAAACAAATAGAACTTGCTGAAAAATACCATAAACCGCTAATTGTGCACTGTGTTAAAGCGTTTAATGAACTTATTCAAATCAGACAGGAATTTAATTGCAAACAAGCCTGGATAGTACATGGATTTAATGGAAGCCCACAATTAGCAAAGGAATTAATTGATTTCGGTATGTTTGTTTCTTTCGGATTTGATTTAAATCAAAAGCAATCAAAAGCCTATAAGTGTATTGATTCAATTCCAAAAAATCGTCTCTTTCTTGAAACCGATACATCTTCAAAGACAATTGAAGATGTTTATATACTGGCAAACAATCGTTTAGGGATTGGTATTGCTCAATTGAAAAGTCAAATTTGGGCAAATTTTAAGGTCCTTTTCCAATAAAATATTTATTTATACTGAAGAATTTATTTCTTGGTATGTTTTTTGTTTTAATTTGCTAGAGTAAGTAATTTAGGTTCTGTACATATATTGAATTTATCTTTGTTGTTGACTTTATAAAACCAAAAAATATTAATATTATTGCAATAGGTTTGTTGAGATGAAAAGTTTAAGAAAAATACAGACACAATTAGCTGATTTATAATTTATAGACATGAATATTCAAGAAAATTTAAAGTACACAAAAGATCACGAATGGATCTTGGTTGAAGGCGAAGAAGCAATAATTGGTATTACAGATTTCGCGCAATCTGAATTAGGAGATATAGTTTTTGTTGAAATTGAAACTGTTGGCGAAACCCTGGAAAGGGAAGAGGTATTTGGTACTATTGAAGCTGTTAAAACAGTTTCGGATATGTTTATGCCTGTTTCGGGCGAAGTTATTGTTTTTAACGAAGACGTAGAGTCCACTCCTGAATTGGTGAATGAGGATCCCTATGGAAAAGGATGGCTAATTAAAGTAAAAATGAGCAAGCTTAGCGAATTAGATGATTTGATGAGCAGCGATGCATATAGAAATATGGTGGAAGGTTAATTCTTTTCATCGGTGGCTAAAATAGATTTTTTGCCACAATAAGAGAAGGAAAGCAATTTATTAATAATTTAGCGGTTCGAAATTAGAAGTTTAAAGCCGAAAAAAAACAGAATTATGGAACAGAAAAAATCCGATAAAGCAAATTTAGAGAACAAAAGAACCTTGTTCCTGGAAATTGGCTTTGTTTTAGCGTTGGCTTTGGTGTACTTTTCTTTTGAATACAAATCGTACGACAAAGTTGAATATTCCAATATGGAGCGTGCTGTGGATGATACTCCAGAGGAGATTATTCCTATTACAGAGCAGAAAGTAAAGCCACCACCACCCAAGCCTCCACCACAAGTAACCATTATTAATGTAGTGGAAGATGATGTAGAGGTTGAAAACGATATTGAGATTGACATCGAATTTGATGAAGATGAAGCGATGGAGGAATTTCAATTCGTGCAGGAAGAAGAAGAAATTGAAGAAACACATATTTTCTTGGTTGTAGAAAACATGCCTGAATTTCCGGGTGGTGAATCGTCTATGTACAAATTTATTGGTAATAACATCGAATATCCTCGTATGGCAAAGGAAAGCGGCATTAGCGGTCGTGTGTTTGTAACCTTTGTGGTTGAGCGCAACGGAAGCGTAACTGATGTTCAAGTACTTCGTGGTATTGGTGGCGGTTGTGACGAAGAAGCTGTTCGCGTTATCAAAATGATGCCTAAATGGAATCCTGGTAAACAAAGGGGAAAACCCGTACGTGTTCAATATCGAATGCCAATCAAGTTTACTTTACAGTAAAAAATATTAAGCTCGC
>CAYPOW010000089.1:3090-12039 GCA_964412145.1 uncultured Draconibacterium sp. | reverse complement strand
AGGGTCAGGAAAAACAAGGTCTTCGGTGAGTTGGAAAACAGCCATTAGCGATTCATAAAATCTTGAAACAGCATTTGCAGAAAAGCCTTTCCTTCTTGACTAATCGAATCGAATTGAGATTTGGGAGCGGTGTTTTTATAATAATAATTCAAACGTTTTTCGAAAGAAATCTGACCGGCAGGTCTAATCCAGACAAATCCTTCTTCATAAGCAGCATAGGAAAATTGGCTTGAACAGCTATCCAATAAGTTTTTACTCCACTGAAAATCAGAAGAATCCATATTCAATTGAGGAAGAAGCGTTGCAGCAATATCAGGCTGATAACCTAAATGGGTAATTACCTTTCCTTGAAGCTCAGGCTTAAGTACGGGGCCATAAAAGAGCAGCGGAATTTTATTGTATTCACCTGATTGCATAAGGTGATTACGATAGCTATTGTGTGAATGATCGGCTACAATAAGGAATAGTGTATTTTCGTACCAGGAACTTTGTCTGGCTTTCTCAAAAAATTTCTTTAAACTTTGATCGGTATAATAAGCGGAGTTGATATATTTGCGTTCGTTATTGCCCCATGGAAGTGCCTCAATATCAGGTTTGGGCTGATCGTAAGGCGAATGAGAACTCATCGTAAAAAGTGCAGAAAAGAAAGGTTCTTTCGACTGATTTAAATCCTTTGCCATATCAAGCAAAGTAAATTCATCGTGTATGCCTAATTTTCCTCTTGGAATAATTGGATCATAATCCCAAATTTCCTTCACGCTATCAAATTCATTGTAAAGAATATAATTTTTGATATCGCCATAAATTAATTGTCCTCCAAAATAAAACGAAGTGAGATAGCCTTTCTCATTTAGCTGGTGAATCCAGCTTGGTAGTCCACTATATTTTTCAGGATGAACTGTTATGGATGAAATAGGATGAGCTGGCATCCCACTGAATATAGAAAGCATACCTTGTTCGGATCTGGATCCGCTGGCATAGAAATTATCAAAAAGTAAGCCCTCTTTTTCCAGCGAATGAAAAAAAGGAGTAATGCCTGGCTCTCCACCTAAGCTTTCAATCAGATCGGCCGACCAACTTTCTAAAATCAGTAAAACAATATTGGGTTGAGTATTATTCAGGATTTTGGGAATGCTATCTGAACCTTGAATAAGTAACTGTTTTACAATTGATTGCGCCTTTTCAGAAGGCATTTCAAGGAATGGATTTTTGCCTGCATTCTTAATATGATCGTAGGCACTTGCAAATAAATTGAATGCAGAGTTTGTAGCCCCATTGTTTAAGATTTGATGCTTAGAAAAATAGACTGCGCTTTGATTGATTGGTTTATTTTTAAAACCGCCTCTGGCCATCGTAAATAGAATTGTTAAACCAAATAGCAGAAAAAATAAGGAAGCAATTGGCGATATTCTGATACGTAGAATGGATATAAAAAAATAACGCTTGTATATAAAAATACCTGCTCCTACTAATCCTCCTAAAATCAATAGGAGAAGGATGCTTTGTCCTGTTTGAGCTGTGTTTGCAATTTCATCAAGATGATTTAAATAATGAAAAGCCTTAAAACTGAGTTTTGTTCTCCACTCTGCATACAACCCAAACTCCACCACATTTATCAATACAAAAATAAATAATACTATTCCCGTATAAACTTTGTTCAGATTATTCAGCCATTGAGGGCTTATCAAAGTTTGTAAAAACAAAATAAAAAAAGGGATAATAAGAAAGAAAGACGCCGTGGTACTATCTAATATCAAAGCATAATAGAAAGTTGATAGTATTTCGCTAAAAGCAATTCCTTCCAGCCAAATGCTTTGAGCATAAACCAAAAGAAAAAGCATGCGCACAAAGGCGAACACTAATAGCCAAAAAATGTATTGTTTTATTAAAGATTTGATTATCCGTAGCATAGGCCTTAAATGAAAAACTGCTACTCCTTCAAATAGAAAAAGTAGCAGCCGTATTTGTCTACTTCGCGTAGTTAATCGCTCTTGTCTCGCGGATTACAGTAATTTTAATCTGGCCTGGATACGTCATTTCTTCCTGAATCTTTTTAGAAAGATCATAACTCAATTCCATTGCCTGATTGTCGTTTATTTTGTCGGCTCCAACAATTACCCGTAATTCTCTACCAGCTTGAATAGCATAGGTTTTAACAACGCCTTCGTATTCGAGGGCAATATTTTCTAATTTTTTCAATCGCTGAATATAAGCATCAACAATTTCGCGACGAGCGCCTGGACGAGCACCAGAAATAGCATCACATATTTGAACAATAGGAGAGAGGAGAGAAGTCATCTCAATCTCGTCGTGGTGAGCACCAATGGCATTGCAAATTTCTGCGCTTTCGCGGAATTTTTCTGCCATTTTCATGCCTAACAATGCGTGTGGCAAATCAGGCTCATTTTCAGGCACTTTTCCAATATCGTGAAGCAATCCTGCACGTTTTGCTTTCTTAGGATCTAAGCCTAATTCTGAAGCCATAGTTGCACTTAAATTGGCGACTTCAATGGAGTGCATCAGAAGGTTTTGGCCATAAGAGGAGCGGTATTTCATTCGCCCTATCATTTTAACCAAATCGTTGTGCATATTATGGATACCTAAATCGATAAGTGTACGTTTACCGGTTTCCATAATTTCCT
Organism: uncultured Draconibacterium sp.; assembly: GCA_964412145.1. Classification (GTDB taxonomy): domain Bacteria; phylum Bacteroidota; class Bacteroidia; order Bacteroidales; family UBA12170; genus UBA12170. The sequence goes on along the minus strand of CAYPOW010000089.1, from coordinate 9,397 downwards.
GCTCAACCTGTTTCTTTGTTTTATTCACAACTTCCTCAATACGAGCAGGATGAATACGTCCGTCAGTAACTAATTTGTGCAAGGATAAGCGTGCAATTTCGCGTCGTACAGGATCAAATCCTGAAAGAATAATGGCATCTGGTGAATCGTCAATAATAATTTCAATACCAGTCATAGCTTCCAGTGTTCGAATATTCCGACCTTCACGACCAATAATCCGACCTTTTACTTCATCACTGTCGAGTGGGAAAACAGAAACTGTATTTTCAATTGTATATTCAGCTGCAGTACGTTGAATAGTTTCAATTACAATTTTCTTAGCTTCCTGATTGGCCGTATGTTTGGCTTCTTCTTTTATTTCGCTGATATGAACCATTGCATCCGATTTTGCTTCGTCTTTAATGGCTTCTATCATTCGCTCTTTAGCTTCTGAGGCAGATAATCCTGATATAGCCTGAAGTTGCTCCAATTGTTGCTGGTGCATTTTTTCAACCGAAGCTTCTTTCTGAGTGACAATATCCAGTTGCTTTGTCAGATTATCTTTGATGGTTGTGACTTCGCGATTTTTGCGATTTACGTCTTCGAGTTTTTGATTTAAAGCTGTTTCCTTTTGTTTTATTCGGTTTTCGGCTTTATTAAGATTTGAATTTTTTTCCAGCACGTACTTTTCGTGCTCGGATTTAAGTTGTAAAAATTTCTCTTTGGCTTGTAATATTTTTTCTTTCTTTAATATTTCCGCCTTTTCGTGAGCTTCTGTTAAAATGTTAATGCTTTTGCGCTCTATGGATTTTCTAACAAAATAACTTGCAAGAAAAAAACCAATTCCCAGAGAAACCAAAGCAACAGCAATCATAGTTAAACTTTCCATTGTTTTAGTTTTATTATTAGTCGGGATAAAAAAAAACCGCATAATTCGGAGTTTAGTAAACCCCATACGGAATGTATAAGGTTGCCGAAATCATCAAACGTCCACTGTCCAAATAAATGAAACCCGAAGGTTGAGGCCTGTTTTTAAATTCCTAAGCTTTACCCTAATTTGTAAAATGTTGAGTTTACAAACAAGCTGAATTATGCGGTATATTTTTATTCAAAGAACGAATTTAAATCTTTATTTTTTCATTTAAGTACTCATCTATATCTTTCAGTTTCTTTGTCATTTCCGTGTCGCGATAAGTAATTTGTTTCTCTAAGGTGGAAGAGTTATTTGCTAATTGTAAGGCTACCATTGCTATTAAATCCTGCGAATCGTTGAAATGAAAATTTTTAGCATATTCATTCGATAAGGATTCAATTTTTTTGGCAGATGATCTAAGAACTTCCTCTTCTTCCTTTTTTATTTTTAAACGATAAGGACGATTGGCAATATTTATTGTTATTGATAATTCGTCCATTTATACATTCTATTTATTTAAAAGATTTAAACATTGATCAATTTCCCGCACTAGTTCGTTTATTTTGATTTTGGCACTTTGCCTATCTGTATCCGAACCAAAGGTTTTCGATACTTTTAAAATAGCGGCCTTCTCTTCTAAAGAATTCAGTTCGTTTTGCTGCTTTTGAACCAAATTGTCTAGCTCTGAATTTTGCTGTTTTAATTTTGCGTTTTCTTCCAAAAGAGCTTTGTTGTTTTCAGCGAGTACTTTTATTTTGTATTCAATTCCTGAAATCAAAACACTTGCTTCTTCCATATACTCTTTTTGAATTCTACATTGCAAAGATAACGGAAGGCTTTGTCCTTTGCAAATATTTTATAGATTATATTTGGTGGGGTTTTGCTAAGATTATCAGAGTTTTATATTCAAAAAATATTTTGTAAAATATTGTATAACAGATAATTACAAATCACTCCTACGATAAATTATCCAAATAATTAAATTGAAAAGCAAAGTATATCCTAAAGCCATCATCACGTCTGTTGAAGCAATATATTCCTGAAATTCAATTCCAAAAATTTTCATTAATTGACTATTTGGAATCTGAATAAGATTCCCTATACTTCGTAAAGGTAAGTAATCGCCGAAATCGTCTGGAAGTTTATAAGCTATTATCGGCTCTGCTATATAAGCCCAAAGCAAAAGCACGCCAACAGCAAAACCTGACCGTTTTACTATAGTGGCAATTAAGTAGGCAAAGGAGGAATAAGCAAATACTTCCAACATATACGCCAGTAAAAATTGTGATTTTTCAATGATTGTTTTGAACTCTAGTGTTTCTGTATGGAGCAGTCCTAAAATAAAACCGTAAATACCGACTATTAGTGCCATCACAACAGCCGTTGCAAAAAGAAAACTGAGTTTTGCTAAGAAAAGTTCGTTACGCGATAATCCTGTTATAACTTGCTGTCGTATAGTTTTATAACTGTATTCATTGGTCACCAGAATAATAATCATAATAGCTGGAAATACTTTTAAAAAACCAGATAAATAAGTAAGATTGTGCCAAACCAGAGGAAAGGAGTAGAGCGACATTTTTGGAAGTGTAATCGGAAGGTTTCTTCCTCCATCGCCAATAATATCGTTTATAAAAGTTTCAACACCAAAAAGGATAAGGCCTAAAGCGAGTATATATATCAGAAATAAATACCACAAAGCTTTAAAATTGAAGGCTTTAATGAGTTCTATTTTTAAGAGTCTAAGCATGTTCAATAAGATTTAAAAAGTAGGATTCTAAAGATTTTTCTTGTTTCTGCAGGTGACTGGCAACCAATTTATTATCGAAGAGAAACTGATTTAATTCCACCCCGTTGCTATCTGTTTTAAACTGAACTACAAATAAATTTTTATGTTCTTGGACTAAGCTAAGCTCTTCAGAATTCGCAATCAGTTCCTGTAGTTTTTCGGGTTTGTCCACTTTGACTTCAAAAATATCGGGTTCGCGTAAAATATCATCAACTTTGCCGGAAATAAGCATTTTCCCTTTTTTTAAAATAAGCACATGACTGCAAACTTTTTGAACTTCATCCAATAGATGACTCGCTAGAATAATCGTAATTCCCTGCTTTGCAATTTTGATAATTAGATTGCGAATTTCGGCAATTCCTTGAGGATCAAGCCCATTCGTTGGTTCATCGAAAATTAGCACTTCTGGCTCGCCAAGCAAAGCTCCAGCTATTGCCAATCGTTGTTTCATGCCTAAAGAATAAGTTTTAAAGGTATCTTTCCTGCGGTCGTACAACTCAACAATCTTTAAAACGCGTTCAATATCAGCGAATTCAATTCGTTTAATTTGGCAAAATATCTCTAAATTTTTTTGTGCTGATAGGTATGGGTAAAAAATGGGGGTTTCAATAATGGCTCCAATTTTTTGACGATTAACGTTTTGGTCGGAATTTGAAAACCATGTAAACGAACCTGAGCTGGGCCGTGTTATATCCAGAATCATTCCCAATGTGGTTGTTTTTCCACTACCATTTGGTCCTAAAATTCCATAAATGGAACCTTTTTCTATGCTAACATTCAATTTATCTACGGCAGTAAGCTTACCATAGTGTTTGGTGAGCTGGTTAATTTTTAAAATTTCCATAAGTTTAGTACTTGTTCTTTCTGACGTTTAGCTAACCAAAAGATTACAAGCAGCTACTAAAATAAATCTGAAACTTGATTTATTTGCTCTAACCTAACTACATTATTAGTGGCTATTTCAATATTTGTCCAAAGAACCTCCGTAGATATTTATTAAACGCTCTTTTTATACTTATCTAGATGTTGAATATTTTTTGATTGCTAATACTGAATATTATTACTTAAATTTGATCGAATAATATAGCCCGTAGGGCTTCAATCTCAATAGAAAATCGACTGTATAGAGAATTATTGTCCAGAGGACATAAACCTGAAAGGAGAAGCTTATGGCAAATACCTATACCCAATTGTACATTCATTACGTTTTCACTGTTCAAAATCGTCTATGCCTCTTAATCCCCTGACTGGGAATATAAATCCTTTGACTATTATTCTATTGATATAAATGCCCTATGGGCAAAGGATTCGAATATCTGAAGAACTCACTATTAGCATATCGCCCACTTGAAAAGAGTCAGCTTGTATATCAACAATTATTGAAAAATTTATCAACCTAAAAAGACAAAAAAGTAATTTTTTTATCCAACGACTTAGTATTGTGGATTAATTGGTATGTTTTGAATAAAAACTTGTCTAGTACATTAAATAACGAATTAGCTTTATTAGTAAATTATGCAAAATTAGATCTTAATTTATGCATAATAATTTTTAGCTTTTAACTACCTTTGCACTCGACTTTAAGACTTTATACCAAAACCTAAATTATTTTATAAAATGGCATACGATATTGATATGATTAAGGGCGTTTATGCACGCATGGCCGAACGCGTTGATGCTGCTCGCAAATTGGTTGGAAAACCTCTAACTTATACTGAAAAAATTCTTTATGCTCACCTCGACGAAGGTATACCTACGCAAACTCATAAACGTGGAGAATCTTATGTAGATTTCAATCCCGATCGTGTAGCAATGCAGGATGCCACTGCTCAAATGGCTCTTTTGCAATTTATGCAGGCCGGAAAAGAAAAAGTGGCAGTGCCTTCTACTGTTCATTGCGATCACCTTATTCAGGCAAAAATTGGTGCTAACGAAGATTTGGCTACTGCCGAAATAACCAATAAAGAAGTGTACGATTTCTTAGGTTCTGTGTCAAATAAATTCGGCATTGGATTTTGGAAACCAGGTGCAGGGATTATTCATCAAATTGTTTTGGAAAATTATGCTTTTCCTGGCGGAATGATGATAGGTACTGATTCTCATACAGTTAATGCTGGTGGATTGGGTATGGTTGCTATTGGTGTTGGCGGTGCCGATGCTGTGGATGTGATGGCCAGTATGCCATGGGAACTTAAATTTCCCAAATTAATTGGAATTAAATTAACCGGAAAATTAAGTGGCTGGGTTGCTGCTAAAGATGTTATTTTGAAAGTAGCTGGCATTCTTACCGTTAAAGGTGGAACGGGTGCCATTGTTGAATATTTTGGAGAAGGTGCAGAAGCTCTTTCTTGTACTGGAAAAGGAACTATTTGTAATATGGGTGCTGAAGTAGGAGCTACTACTTCAATTTTTGCCTATGGCGAACAAATGGCCACTTATCTTCGTGCTACCGATCGCGCAGATGTTGCTGATGAAGCCGATAAAATGGCTGCTTATTTAAGAGCAGATGAGGATGTTTATGCGAATCCTGAAAAATATTACGATCAGGTGATTGAACTTAATCTTGATGAATTAGAGCCACACATGAATGGCCCTTTTACGCCAGATCGTGCAACACCCATTTCTGAATTTGCCAAAGCTGTTGAAGAAAATGGATGGCCAACCAAAATGGAAGTTGGTTTGATTGGTTCTTGTACAAATTCTTCTTACGAAGATATTAGTCGCGCTGCCTCAATTGCAAAACAAGCTTCTGATAAAAATCTGGAAGTGAAAGCCGATTTTCAAATTACTCCTGGTTCTGAGCAAGTACGTTATACGGTCGCTCGCGATGGCCTGGTTGCTATTTTTGAGAGTATAGGTGGAACTGTTTTAGCCAATGCCTGTGGACCTTGTATTGGACAATGGTCGCGCGAAGGAGCTGAAAGAGGACAAAAGAATGCAATTATCCATTCGTTTAATCGAAATTTCGCCAAACGTGCCGATGGCAATCCAAATACTTATGCTTTTGTGGCTTCACCAGAAATGGTAACGGCTATGACTATTGCCGGAGATATGCGTTTCAATCCATTAAAAGATAAACTTGTAAACAGAGACGGTGTTGAAGTAATGTTGGATGAGCCTACTGGCGATGCCTTACCTAAAAATGGCTATGCTGTTGAAGACAATGGTTTTGTTGCTCCTGCAAAAGATGGAAGTGGAATTAATATAGCTGTTAGCCCTACATCTGATCGCTTACAGATTTTAACGCCATTTACTCCCTGGGATGGAAAAGATTATATTGGAATGAATTTGTTAATCAAGGCCAAAGGAAAATGTACAACCGACCATATTTCCATGGCTGGTCCCTGGTTACGTTTCCGTGGTCACCTCGATAATATTTCGAACAATATGTTGATTGGGGCAGTTAACTATTTTGGAGAAGCAACCAATGAAGTTGTGAATCAATTGAATGGTAAAAAAGGTGAAGTTCCTGCTGTTGCACGGGCCTATAAGGAAGCTGGTATGGGCTCTATTGTGATAGGTGATGAAAATTATGGCGAAGGCTCCAGTCGTGAGCATGCTGCTATGGAGCCTCGTAATTTGGGTGTTAAAGTTGTTTTGGTACGTTCTTTTGCTCGTATCCACGAAAC
>CAYPOW010000089.1:0-2990 GCA_964412145.1 uncultured Draconibacterium sp. | reverse complement strand
GCAGGCGGATTTGTTTTGAAAAAAGAGGCAAGCGAAATTACACTTTACGATATTTATTATGCCGTTGAAGGCCCAATCGAATTACAAGATTGCCCTTTAGACCGTCCTATTTGTCCATTTGATAAATGCATAATGGGAGGCATTATCCACAAACTCACCAACGATTTCAAAAAGTATTTGATGGAATCTAAGGTTTCAAGTTTTATTTAGATTTTTGACTCCTTTCTTTTTGAAGCAATCAGGAATTCTTATATTATTCTATTTTCTATAATATTTCATCGCCTCTGGCAAAAAATCTTTTAAATTTTGGATACGTTTTTCATCGCTTGGATGCGTACTTAAAAACTCGGGTGGTTTATTTCCTCCTGAACTAACCATACGTTGCCAGAACTCAATTGCCACTTCAGGATTGTAACCAGCCATTGTCATAAAAATCATGCCTAACTGATCTGCTTCCGTTTCATGTTTGCGTGAATAGGGCAGAGCAATGGCCAATTGAGTTGTAACGCCATACGCTTGCTGAAAGAGTATACGTGTTTGGTCAGGTTTTTCATATAAAGCTACATCCAAAGCAATGCTTCCCAGCTGCAAAAGCAAAGCCTGACTCATACGTTCGTTGCCATGTCGGGCAATGGCATGTGCTATTTCATGACCAATTACCACAGCTAATAAATGATCGTTTGAAGCAATGGGCAACAGACCTGTATAAACAACTACTTTGCCGCCGGGCATACACCAGGCATTGGGTGTATTGTCTTGGACAAGGTTAAATTCCCATTCGAAGCCTGCAATTCTTTCACCCAAGTTTTTTTCAGTTATGAAACGTTCTACGGCATTGGCTATATTGGCGCCAACATTTTTAACCATTTGTGTGCTTTTAACATCATTCGAACGTGGATGTACATTTAAAAATTCTTTATAGGATGTTAAAGCCATCGCTACCATATTCGATTCCGGCAATAAATTCAGTTGTTTTCTTCCACTAATAGGAACCCGCTGGCAACTTGTAGCTATGAATAACACTGATAATAAAACAGTTATTATTTTTGAATTAATATTTCTCATAATAATGAACTTTTAAAGAATAAAATTACATAAACTTTTGAAATACGAGTTATAAAAAATGACTCTATTATCTTTATTATCAGACAATTATATTATATTTGATTGGTTTTATTATTCCCTTTATTAAAAACAATTATTTCATAAGTAAGAATGGCGAATGCTGAGCCAATTCCGCTTGCTAAATTATCGTTGAAGTCGTCATATGCGCTTGCTAATTCACAATTATTTTGTCAAAATACAAGTTTACCATTAAAGCGATTGACTGCTTCTATATCCTTGAAATAGATGCTATTGGAATAGCCTTCCATAATGCTGGTATCCAGTTTTTTAGCCACCCAAAGATGATATACAGCTTTTTCGCTGTCGCTATCTTTATAAAAGAAATAGACTTCCATATACGCTTTAGCTAAGTCCTTTTTGTCTTGCATACTAAGATTTTCAGGAGTTCCCTGTAATCCAGGAAGAATAAGAGTTTTCCCGGGAGGAGCTAACAGATCAGGATTTTGCATCAAATTTCTGTTTGCACTATAAATTAAAGGCCAGAGGCTTTCTTTCTTATAGTGTTTTCTGGCAATATTGTATAAATAATCGTTGGGTTGAACTGTATATCTTAATTCGGGGAATCCTGATGTATTTATTATTTCAGGTGCAGTAGATTCTGATTTAACAATTTTTGCTTCCTCAGTAGGTTTATTCTGATTTATGGTTTGATCTTTATTTTCTGTGACAGGGATGATTGTTTTCTCAGTCGTAGTATTATTATCTTTGACTTTAGTGTTGTGATAATCAATTCTTTGCGAGTCATCCAAACTTAACCAAAACAAGAAAAAAAGAATGATCAATAGAAGAGGTATAAAAAGCCAAAAGTATTGGTTATTTGATTTTTTTGTTTCTCTTGAAAAAAACGGTGATCGTTTTTCCTCAGAGATTATTCTCTTTTGGGATTTAATTACTTCTTTTTCTAAAATTGGCTCCTGAGTTGAAGCAGCAACAGGCTTTTCATCTTCAATGCTTTTAAAAGGAGTTTCTTTTTCAACTACAATTGGAGTCTTGACTTCTTCTACAATAGGTGTCTTGACTTCTTCAACAATAGGTTCTTTGACTTCTTCTACAATAGGTGTTTTGACTTCTTCAACAATAGGTTCTTTGACTTCTTCAACAATAGGTTCTTTGATTTCCTCAACAATAGGTGCTTTGACTTCCTCTACAATCGGTGGTGCTTTGACTTGCTCTACAAAGGGTTCTTTAGTTAGCCCTGGAATGGGTGTCTTGGAGGCCTCTTTTTCAATTATGGGTTTTTTTGTTTCAACAAGTTCTGCTTCCAGGTGAGCGTATTTACGATTAATATAATCTTTTAAAGAAGTTTGCGGATTGAAATTCAGCGTGTTATGAGCTTCAATAGTGATAATTTCACCGGTTTGAGGATGACGTCCTGTTCTGGCTTTGTGCCATTTTAAGGAAAAGCGTCCGAAGCCTGAAATGTTTTGATGGCCATCTTTTTCGAGGCTTTCGCGATTTAAAGCAACCGTTTCGCTGAGCAAGTCGTGAATTAAGGTCTTTGTTGCGCCAGTTTCTGATGCAATTTTATCAATTAGATCTGTAAAAGTTATTTTTTCTTTCATCAGGAGATCTTTTTGGTTTTTAACTCATTTAAAATGGATATACTCGGCCGAAACTTGATTATCCGCTTAGGCGGGAAGATGAAATATTGATTGTGAAAAGGGCTGAAAGATTTCCTTTTTTTAGTGAGATGTGTATTGAAAGTGCCCAAGTTTGGAATTGAAAGTGGGATATCCTGATCAATAATATCTGAAATAATCTTAATTGAACTATCCAGCAATTGCTTGGTTTCGACCTGAGATTTGCCTAGTTTTTGAGCAAGATTTCTGATTAATTCTATTTGATTCATAGGAGATCCTTTCTTT
>CAYPOW010000088.1:0-12047 GCA_964412145.1 uncultured Draconibacterium sp. | reverse complement strand
AATTATTTACTAAAAGACAGTAAATCAGATATATATATTCGTAAAATTATAAATATTGTCTTTGTCCTTATTCACATTTGCATGTTAACAACTTGTTGGTAAAAAAAATCAAATGGAAAATAGAGGTTCTATATTTGGATCAAACAATATTATCTAAACGTTTACAAAAAAAAATTAAGTATTAATCTAAACTTTTTAACTATGAGAAAATTAATTTTATTAACAGCTGTAGCATTATTGGTGGTAGTATCATCAAAATCATTTGCGCAAACATCAGCAACAGCAACAGGAACTTCTGCAGGTGCAGTACTAATTAAGCCCATGACAATTAGTAAAACCGCAGATTTGCATTTTGGATCTATCAACGTTTTGACTGGAGTTGCCGGAACAGTAACTCTTCCTTCTAACTCAACCACAAGATCATTTTCTGGTGGAGTTGTAGCATCAACTATTAGCCCTACAGCTACAAATGCAGCTTTTAGTATAACTGGTACACAAAATGAAGGGTATGCATTAACCATTCCTGCTTCCATAACAGTAACTGAGACTATTGGAAGTACAGCAACTATGATCATAGATGCTTTAAGCGTACGTTTTGCGAATGAAAGTGGCGATACTTCATCGTATACAAGTCAATTGAGTGGAACTGGAACATCCGGATTTACCCTTGGTGGAACTTTAAATGTTGGCGCGAGTCAAGTAACTGGAATTTATGCAGGTTCTTTTGATGTAACAGTTGATTATAACTAAGCAATTAAATTTATTAGGGAAAAGGTTTTGTTTTGAACCTTTTCCCTATTAATTTTGCCAAATTAAAATAAGCATATAAAATCAAATAAATAATAAATTTACTATTATGAGAAATTATTTTATTCTTCTAATTTTTATTTTGGGTTTAAGCATTCAATCTATTGCTCAGGGCGATTTGTTAGTAACACCAAAGCGTGTGGTGTTTGATGGCAATAAAAGAACTGAAAGACTTAACCTAGTAAATATAGGACAAGATACTAACTCATATACTATTTCCTTCCTTCAAAAAAAGATGACGGAAGATGGAAGTTTTATCAATATAATGGAACCTGAGGCGGGTCAGTTTTTTGCTGATCCTTATTTACGCGTATTTCCACGTGTTGTAGTTTTAGCTCCAGGTGAACCTCAAACGGTTACTTTGCAATTCAGACGTGGCGCTGATATGCAAGAAGCCGAATATCGATCACATTTATATTTCAGGTCGGAAGCCAATTACCAACCACTTGGTATGGAAGGTCGTGAAGCGGATTCCTCAGCTTTATTAAACGTACAATTAATTCCGGTTTTTGGAATTAGTATTCCGGTTATTATTCGCAATGGAAATTTAAATGTAAGCACCACAATAAGTGATATTGCACTTATGAATATTCCTGGTGCTGACCAAAATCTAAAACTTACCCTTAATAGAACAGGTACCAGTTCAGTTTATGGAAATGTTAAAATTGACTTTATTCCTTCAAGAGGAAAAGCCTATGAAGTTGGGATTGTTAAAGGAATTAGTGTGTATACAAATCTAAGCAAACGAAATATTCTTGTGCGTTTAACTAACACGAAAGAAGTTCCACTTGAAAATGGGAAGTTAAGAGTGCAATATATTAGCAACGATGATAATAAAACCGTTGTGTATGCGCTTGGAGAGATTGATCTTTAATAAGATAATCTAAATTCAAACAGCTTAAAAAAGGCATATTTTGCCTTTATTTTATCCACAACAGATTGTTATCTTTTTTATAAATTTATTCTTAGTTTTGCAAGCGATAGTTTTGAAAAATAGGAATATCTAGTATGAAAAATTTAAAGAAAAATCAGTGTTTTTTTAGAGGATTGTATATAGCAATTGCACTGTTTATTTCAATTCAACTATCTGTTGCTCAGCCTCGCTTACCTCAAAAGACTATTACTGTAATACCCACTCAGGCATTGCATTTTGGAACATTTGCAGTTACCGGGGGCGCTGGCGGATCCATTACGGTTGGGTACGATGGCAGCATTAGTTCCATTGGTAATATCGTCCCTTTAGCTACTATACCCACAGCTCAACCGGCCATTTTTGAAATTAAACTTTGCCAAGGTCGAAATGTGATTATTTCTTATGAATCCACTACTTTTTTAACAGGAAGCGAAGGCGGTTCACTTATGCTTGAAATTGGACCCACTGAAAAAGGGGTGAACAATGCACTTTTTATGACAAACAGTGATTGTAATTTTATAACTCCACTTCGTGTTGGAGGTACATTAAACGTACCGGGAGGAGCGCTTTCAGGAATTTATACTGGTAGTTTTTCAATTGTATTTAATCAGGAATAGATAATGAGTAGTCCCAATAATTTAGGGAATATTATCAGGACTATTTATTTTAATAAGAAGATTGACAGATCGTTTTTGCTCGAAAAAGTACGATTGATTTTTATTATTTGCACTTTTCCTTTATTAACACAGGCGCAAGAAAGTATCACAGAAATCAGCAATGAAAATACACCTGTTTTTGATGAAATTCCGATACTAGTTATGTTAGAAGGATATGGGAATTTTTATTTAAATTCTCTATTCACAAGTGATGAATTACTCTATGTTGACACACAGGAGTTATTCTCTAATCTGAGTATCCCTTGTGTTGCCGGAAAAAAAAGAGAAAGTTTTAATGGATATATTGTACTGGAGGAAAAAACATATTCCATCGACTTTAATAAAAAGGAAATTCAGGTAGGTTCGAAAAAAATCAATACGCATGATGGTTTGATCAATGAAATGGGTGCTATTTATATCGAATCATCTCTTTTAGCTGAAGCATTTGGGATAACCCTAACGTTTAATTTTCGATCACTAATGGCTGTCCTTAAGTCGGATTTTGAACTTCCTATTATTAAATTGCAGCGACTCGAAAAACAGAGAAATAGCATAAGAAAACTTCAGGGCGAGATAATTGCAGATACAGTTTTTGGACGGAATTACCATTTTTTTAAACTGGGGATGCTCGATTGGTCTCTATCTTCAGTCCAATCATCAAACAAATCAGCAAATAGCAGTGCCAGTTTGAGTTTAGGAACGGAACTCTTTTTTGGTGAAGCCAATATATCGATAAATTATAATGATGCCTACAAATTTGATAGTCGCCAGATTAATTATCTTTGGAAGTGGGTCGATAATGACAGGAAATTTATCCGACAGGCTCAATTTGGTAAAATATCCAATCGTACCATATCGTTTGTCAATTCGCCAATTATTGGTGCAGTTATTCGGAATTCTCCGACTACTGTGCGCAAAGCCAAAGGGTATTATACCATCAATGAATATACCGAACCTAACTGGACGGTTGAACTCTATATAAACGATGTTCTGGTGGATTATACAAAAGCAGATGCTTCCGGATTATTTACTTTTAAAGTGCCCCTTGTATATGGATACACAACTTTAAAACTGAAAATATTTGGCCCATTGGGTGAAGAAAGAACGGAAGAACGTTTGATAAATATGCCTTATACCATCATGCCGATTAAAGAATTTGAATATAGTTTATCGGGAGGAATATTGCAGGATAGTATTTCAAGCAAGTTTGGCCGTGCAGAATTTAATTATGGTCTAAATAGAATGATTACAGTTGGAGGAGGTGTGGAATATTTGTCTTCTATTCCAACAGATCCATTCATTCCTTTCGCAAATATAACTTTTCAGCCCTTAAGCAGTCTGACTGTAAATGCTGAATACGCCTATGGAGTTAGAGGTAGAGCATTGCTGAGTTATTATTTTTGGAAGAATGCCGTATTTCAGTTAGATTACTCCATTTATGCTGAGGATCAGCTTGCTACACGCTTTAATGCACAACAAGAAAGGAAAGCGAAACTTTCTATTCCATTCAGACATAAACAGATAAATGGGTTGATGAAAATTAATTTCTCACAATCGGTTTATGATGCGTTTACCTTTAATCAGGCCGATTTATTGGTTTCAGCATACTATAGTCGCTTTAATTCCAATATTTCAACACAATTAAATTGGGTAGGTATGGAAAGGCCTTACGTTTCCGCAGATTGGAGTGTATCTTATCGAATGAGAAACCGGTTCGTAATTCGACCTTCTACACAATATAATGGAAATGAAAACAAATTTTCTCGATTTAAGTTAGGACTTGAAAAGAGTTTTAAAGCTGGGTATTTTTCTATTTCTTACGAAAGAAGTCTTTCTTCCAATACTAATTTGTTTAGTTTCAACCTGATTTATGATCTTAATTTTGCCAGGACTACCTTTAGCAGTTCCTATAATGAAGATATACTCACTGTTTCAGAAAGCGCACAAGGTAGTTTGGGATTTGGAAGTGGGAAAAATAATGTACAAGCACGGAGGACTTCAACTGTTAGTAAAGGAGGTATTTCTATTTATCCTTTTCTTGACTTGAATCAAAATGGCATTTTTGATAAAAATGAGCATATAGTAAAATTACTTAGTGTCAAAGCCAAGGGCAATAAAGTAACTTTTAGCGAAAAAGATTCCATTATTCGAATTTCGAATTTAAATCCATTTACTTATTATATGATTGAATTGGACGATAGTGATCTTGAAAATATTGCCTGGCGTTTTCAAAAAAAGAAGTATAAAATTTTAGTAGATCCCAATCAATATAAACGCATTGATATTCCGGTAGTTTCCGTTGGTGAAGTAAACGGTATGGCTTATATGAATAATAATAATTCCATGAAAGGAATTGGTAGAATTCTGGTGGATTTTTACGATAAAAAAAGCAATAAAAAAGTTGCTAAAACACTTTCTGAACCTGATGGTTACATCTATTATTTAGGCCTTGAACCAGGTGAATATTACGCAAAAATTGATTCGCTACAATTGAGCTACCTGAGTTTTACTTCTACTCCATCTAAAATAGAATTCAAATTAAAAAGTCTGGAAGATGGTGATATCATCGGGGGTCTCGATTTTGTTCTTAACAGCTCTGATAGTAGTACTTTCGAAATTCAGCAAGTTTCACAGGATGAAACAGAAGTATCTTATTCACAGACTGTTTATTTCAATATGGATAGCCTCCTTGCTACTCTTGATGAACCTTTATTTAAGATTCAATTATTGGCTTTATCGAAACCTATTGATTATCAAACATATTTTGCAAGCTTAATGGTAAAAGTACCGGAATTAGAAGTTGAGGAATTGTTGGGCAAAGATGGCTTGTACCATTATAGCACTAAAGCAACCTTCAATAATCTTGAAAAAGCGCATGAAATGAAGGAAGTTATCCTGAAAAATGGATGGAAAGATTGCTTTGTTGCTATTTATAACGAGGGGAAACGAACAAAATCTTCTTTCGTTAATGAAATAGATAAACTAATGATAAAAGATTCCTTGCGGCCACAGCCAACAGATACTTTGTATTCAGTTCAATTATTGGCATTGCGTGTTCCCCTTAAGGAATCTAATTATTTTTCAAGCCTGCAAAAAGCAATCCGTGGTCTAGCAATTAAAGAGACACTTGGCTCAGATGGTTTGTTCCGTTATACAACACCTTATGTGAAAGGTAGAATTCAGGCTCAAAACTTATTGAAAACGATCAAGAAGAGTGGGTGGGACGATTGTTTTATTTCGAATAACAGAGATGCAAAACTGGAAAAAGATATCAATTATGAATAATAACGGCCAATTAGTATAGTTAGTATTTATAACATTGCATTCGTTTTCTCGTCTTACTTGATTTTTTAAAACTTGAATTCTTTGTCAAAAAATAATCATAAATCTGTTCTATCGAATATTTATGTAAGACTCAGATGATCAGAATTATAATAAAATTATTTTAGGCTCTTTTTAGCCTAATGAGTAAAATAGTACGCCCGGTTTTTGTTAATAAAAATGTTGAAAGTAAGATTTGACTTGAGCTGTTTTCGCTATTAAATCACATTATTTTCGTTGACGGATTATTAAAAAACCCAAAAGATTTCTTAGCCACAAAAAGTGTTGATTCTTCGACAAGAAAAATCAGCTAATGAAACAAATATGTTGTGTGTATTGTTAGGCATACAATGTGTGAATAGAATAGGTATGTAAATTTTTAAGGTTAGAAAAGCATGATAAATTTGAGTAAAACCGCAGCTAAATTTTATTTCCCCGCTAAAATTCTATGCCTTTTACTTTTTCAACTGAGTTTCAGTACAGCTTTGTTTGCCCAAAAAATTTATTGGTCTGATAAAGGGAATTCAACAATAAATAGAGCCAATGCGGATGGAAGCAATCAGGAAACATTGATATCAACAGGGCTTGGCACTCCTAATGGATTAGTACTTGATGTTGCTGGAAATAAAATGTATTGGACTGACAGCGATAATGCGCAGAAAAATATTAAAAGCGCTGACTTGAATGGTGGAAATGTGACTGTGTTGGTAAGTGGTCTTGATGAGCCAATGGGTATAGAATTGGATCTGATCAATGGAAAAATATACTGGACTGATCAGAATTCGAAAACTATAAGCAGTGCAAACCTGGATGGATCTAATGTAGTGGAGTTAATTGAGAAATTAAAAGAACCTTTTGGCATTGCACTTGATGTGGCCAATAATAAAATGTACTGGACAGAAAATAAGGGAAATGAAATTAACAAGGCCGATTTGAGCGGAGATAATGTGAACAACCTTATTGATAAAATAGGCGATCCCAATGATATTGAACTGGATTTAATCAATGGAAAAATGTATTGGGTCGATTCGAAAAACAATTATCAACACCTCTGTCGCGCAAATCTGGATGGAAGCAATATAGAAGTTTTAGTTCAGGGATTAAATTCACCTACAGGTTTGTCACTCGATATTGAAGCCAATAAAATGTATTGGACTGATGGAGATCAAATTACTTCATCTAATTTAGATGGTTCAGGTCAAGTTTTGTTGAGCAATATCGTTGGAATAAATAATTTGGGTGATATAGAAATTGCTTTACCTCCAAGGGCGCCTGTGGCTGAAGATGGATCAAATATTAGCTGTGTTCAGTTAACAGCTAACTGGCTACCTTCGGCAACTGCAAAAAATTATTATTTGGATGTATCAACCGTAAGTGATTTTTCAAGTTTTGTTTCAGGTTTTCAAAATCTGAATGTAGGAAATGCTACTACTTATCTTGTAACCGGATTATCAATAGGAACAGTTTATTATTACCGTGTGAGGGCATCGAATGATTTTGGAATTAGTGCATATTCTACTGCTATTTCAACTACAACTTTAGATTATAATTGTTTTAATAAATGGAAAGGTTCTGATAATTCTAATTGGAATGTTCCTTCTAACTGGACTTTTAATGAGGTTCCTCCAGTTGATGCCGATATCATATTCGATGATAATCCATTGAATCATTGTGAGTTAGATCAGGACAGGTCAGTAAACGACATTACAAATGCTCAATCCATTTACCAATTGAAAACAAATGGATTTAAGCTCACTCTAAAAGGAAATCTGAATTTTACGAATGGCGCTCAAATTGATGCCAGCTCTGCTAATTCTATTCTTGAATTTGCAGGAAATGCTATACAGACAATTCGAGTAGATGATTTTTATGGAAATGAGATTTATAATCTTAAAATTGATAATAGCTTGGGTGTTGAGCTAAATTCAAATCTCTCAATTGATGCTGATTTGGATATCAATACAGGTAAATTGTTTTCCATTGCCAGTGGAAAAGAATTGGTGGTATCAGGTGAAATAAGAAATCTGGCAGGTGTTTCAGGATTGACTTTACAAGCTGGTATTGAAGGAGCTGCTAAAATACTAAATAATACAGATAATGTAGCTGCTACCGTTGATTTCCAAATAGGTGGAATAGTGGAAGCATGGCATTTCCTTGCTTCACCCGTTGCATCTCAAATTATTAGTGAATCCTGGAGGCCATCTGGTAATTACGGCAATGGAACCGGTTACGATTTATATATTTGGTGTGAATCTACAAGTTGTTGGATTTTTAATCTTGACTATACGTCCGAAGTAAACTGGAATACTATTCATCCTGAAAATTATTTTATTCCTGGGCGAGGTTATCTGTATTCAGTGCAGGATAATACTTCAATAAAGGAATTTGCGGGGATTCTAAATAATGGTCTAATAACTATTCCGCTAACCACAATTGGTATTGATATTAGTTTGAGTGGATTTCATATGATAGGTAATC
This sequence comes from uncultured Draconibacterium sp., assembly GCA_964412145.1. GTDB lineage: Bacteria > Bacteroidota > Bacteroidia > Bacteroidales > UBA12170 > UBA12170. The sequence goes on along the minus strand of CAYPOW010000088.1, from coordinate 3,872 downwards.
CTTACGCCTCAACTATCGATTGGCAAGCTACCTCTGGCTGGTCAAGATCCGATTTGGTTCAAAGTGGTGGAGGCTATGATATGTGGATTTGGAATCCAAATACAAATAATTATGGAGTTTTCAATTCTTTTACTGGTATTGGAACAAATGATATAACAGGATACATTGCACCTATGCAAGGATTCTTTGTTAGAGCCGCTTTAAATGGTTTTTTGAGTATGGATAATAATGTTAGGATTTCAAATGTTGAAAGCACCTGGTTTAAGAGTGAAAATGCTGATATAGAGAAATTTAGTATTAAAGTTCGTTCAGACGCTGGTTATGGTTCAGATGAGATTCAAGTGGCTTATGGTTTTTCTGAAAATGAAATAGGGGCAAAAAAACTCTTTAGCAATGAAAGTAGTGCACCCAGTTTATATTTAAACTCAGAAGGTGAATTTTTATCAACTCAATATCTTACAAATACAACTGAAAATCCAGTACTTCCTTTTGAGTTTTTACCAGGTGTAAATGGCAATTATACAATAAGTTGTGCATGCGATATAGATATATTTGAAAATCTGATACTAGAAGATCGTAAAACAGGCCTGCAGCAAAATATGAAAACTGAAAATAGCTACAAATTTCAATCTTTAAGCTCGGATGATGCCAATCGTTTTGTTTTGCATTTTAAAACGATAGAGGATAATCTATCGACTGAATTTCCTGCCAGAATATTAACCGAAGGAGCTCAGTTACTAATTGATCTTACTTTAATCGATAAAGAAACAGATTTATCAGTCTATGATATTATGGGTCGATTGTTATATCAACAAAAACTACATAACAATGCATTGCAAAAGGTTGGTCTTAAACTAAATCCACAAATTCTCATAATTTATCTAAAAACAACAGATGGGAGCTTAAGTCAAAAAGTTTGGTGGGATAACAATTGATTATTCTTTCTTAGTTATTAGAGCCAGATCATTCTTATTTTTTTTCTGATCCTCTGTAAATGAAGAAAATTTAAATCTCTAATCATCGAGTAGATAAGAATTAATCTAAGCATTTCTACATTTGAAATAACTAACAAAAAGTGTTTATTTTTCAGGTGTGAATGGTATTTTCTTGAACTTAAACGTTTTGTAAAAATTAATAAGTAATTTAATATCAGTACCCTGATTTTGCCATTATTATAGCTGCTACTGTTTTATTCTGCTGATATTCAGATTTATACAAATAAAATTCCAAATGCTATATCATTGATTACAAGGCTATTATGTTAACATCTGTTTGTGGATATCTAAATTCAAATTAGGTATTGAAACCTTAAATACTGATTAATTTAGTACAATAACCAAGGTTTTTTTAGGAATTCATTAATTTGGATATTATGTCATACCCTAACACCACTACATCTGAACTACTGTTAATGAAAATAGACAAATTAGAATCTAGAATAAAAGAATTAGAGAAATCAGAAAATGAACTCTTGATAACTCTAAAAAAAAACAAGGCAATTGAAAACATTATAAAGGAAAACGAAGAAAAACTGCGAAATATATTTGAAAACAGCACCAATATTTTCTATTCTCATACTCCAGATCATAATCTAACTTATCTAAGCCCTCAGGTTGAAAATATCTTAGGATATACTCAAAGAGAAGCCTTGAATAGCTGGACAGAATTTGTTTCAGATAATCCAATAAATTTTTTGGGATATGAAAAAACAGTGACTGCAATTGAGACTGGAAAAAGGCAAGAACCTTATGAACTTGAATTAATAAAGAAAAACGGTGAAAAAATATGGGTAGAAGTCAGAGAATCACCTGTTTTAGAGAATGGAAAAACAATCTCAATTGTTGGATCATTAACTGATATCACTGAACAAAAAAAGGCAGAACAAGGTTTAAAGCAAAGCGAGAATAGATTTAAACGTTTGTTCGAAGATTTGGGAGATGCTGTTTTTGTAACCAGAATTGATAACAATAAAATGGGTGACATTGTCGAAGTAAACTCTGCCGCTATAAAACAAACAGGATACTTGAAAGATGAACTATTGCAAATGAACATTATTTCAGATTTATGTATTGCAGGATCAGGTGAAATAAGCACGGAAGATTGGAATGAGAAGTTGCTTAAGGGGGATTTGGTTTCAACTACTGAGAAGAAAAGAAGAAAAGATGGTTCAGAATATTGGACTGAAGTAATTGTAACATCTATTGAATTTAAAGGTGAAAAAGCAAGTTTATCTATTAATAGAGACATTACAGAACGTAAACAAGCAGATTCCAAACTAAAAATAGCACTTGAAAAAGCTACTGAATCCGATCGGTTGAAATCTGTTTTTCTTGCAAGCATGTCACACGAATTACGAACCCCCCTAAACGCTATAATCGGATTTTCACAGATTATAGACGATGAGCTGGAAATTAGTGAAATTCTGGAGTTTAACCAAACTATTAATCAAAGCGGAAAGCACCTTTTGAAAATAGTAGAAGATCTTTTTGAAATAACATTACTTGAGTCTAATGAAGTACAAACTGAAAAAGAGGACATTGAGTTAATCTCCTTTTTAAATAATATTCACAACATTATTTCTATTGAACAACAGAAATTGAATAAAACGCATATTAATTTGAAGCTTCAAATTCCTTCGCAAGTTCAAAATTTGTCTGTCTATTCCGATCCTGCTAAACTTAAACAGATTTTATTAAATCTCCTTAATAATGCGCTAAAATTTACACACCAAGGCTATATAAAATATGGCTTCCATATAGAGACACAGCAGTCTAAATCTATTCTTAAATTTTATGTGGAGGATACCGGAATTGGTATTCCAAATGACAATTTGAAATTTATCTTTGATATTTTCAGACAGGCTGAAGAATCACACACTAGAAAACATGGAGGTATAGGAATAGGATTGTCAATTGCTAGAAGACTAAGTGAATTAATAGGTAGTGAGATTTGGGTAGAATCAACAGTAGGAAAAGGATCAATATTTTATTTTTCGATTCCCATAAATAATTTCAAATTGGATGATAAAATAAAATCTGATATAGTGGAAACAAAAATTCCTCAAAATAATAAGTTGAAAGAAAAAACAGTTTTGATAGTTGAAGATGATGATGCTAGCTATGAATTATTAAATATTTTATTAAAAAAGCAAGATATTACGCCAATTTGGGCCACAAACGGTTTGGAAGCAATTAAAATAATAAAGAATAATCGGAATATCGATTTGGTGCTTATGGATATTAATATGCCTCAAATGAATGGCTATGTAGCCACTATTGAAATCAAAAAATTTAAACCCGATCTTCCAATAATTGCTCAAACAGCTTATTTTATCTCAGATGATAAAAGAAAAGCTTTGGATGTAGGATGTGACGATTACATTTCAAAACCAATTAGTAAAAAGGAACTCTATAGAATAATGGAGAATTGTATAGATTGATTTCCGCAAAATGATAACTAATTACACTTATATCTTTATTATGATTAAAATTAAGAAGTTTATAATTAATATTTTAGTTAAATGAATTAACGATCAGTTTCGCATAAGATAGGAGAGTTCCTGATGTTAAAACGGTTTTAAGCACGTCTATAAATTTGAAAAACAAAAAAATATTACGAAATCATCTGTGCTCTTTTTAATAAGGAATAACAATTTCAACACGAGTACCTGAAGTCCCGTCGATTTCACGAATACGGTCCTGAATTGAGAAAAAATAAACGGTATCGCCAAACTCCTCATTGAGTAGATTTATTCTATTTTTTATCATTCCCAACCCTTTTGATACATGGTATTCTTTATCTTCATGCGCTTTTAAAGATTTATTGAGGTGTTCAAATAATTTCTTATATTATAGGCTAAAGTTTGATTAAAA
>CAYPOW010000087.1:2340-12062 GCA_964412145.1 uncultured Draconibacterium sp. | reverse complement strand
TTACAGCAGTAACCAAAGAAACTTTTTCTCCTTCTTTAAAAGCAACCACAAAAGCATCCGGAACGCCTTTGCGTCGGACAATGGTTTTGTTTTCTTCAGCTGCAGCAATCGATTTGAAAATTCCATTGAAATAAACCCAATGTCCATTATTCAAACGGTTATGATATAATGGCTTGATATTGAATAAATTAGCAGTAGAACGTGGTCGACTGTAGACGCCAACCTGAACAGAATAATAGACACCAGTCAATTGCGAAATATTGGTGGCCGAGAAATTTATATTTTTATATTGACTTGGTAATGAAATAACCGATTCATTCAGCAAGGCCAAAGTTGACTCATCAATTTTTCCTGCAGCTTCAGTCATACTTACCACTTTTCCCTCTTTCCAACTCTTGATAAAAGCATCTGAAAAACCTTGTCGTCTCAAAGAATTCCGACGGATGATAGCTGTTTTAAGCGAATTGAATTTTCCTGAAAAATATCTGTACAAGTTTTTATTTGAATCTTTAATGGCAAATAACTCCATTACATTTAGGAAATTATTGGTGGTCTTTAATCCGCCTATGGCTGCAATTTGAATACTAAATTGGGTTCCTCTTGGTTCCTGACTCAAGCTTACATATGGGAAAGCAGTATTTGATTTCGGAGTTGTAATTGCACTGACATTTGAAATTGGTGGAGCATTTGTGTTTTGTTTGCTTGTTTCGGTGCGCACTTTTTCTTTAACTACAGGATCTGTTTTAGCCAAAACAACATCTTCTTTTAGCGTGCTAATTATTGGTTTAATAGGTTTAGAATCAGTATTTTCTTTATTGATTTCAGGATTTTGAGCAATTACTTCTTGACTTATGCTTTTAGCTGGTTCTTCAGAAATATTTTGTGTTGCCGTATTTTCTTTGGCGGCAACTGTTGTATTTCCGACCGTTGTTTGATTTGTCGGCTGATAAGCGAGCATACTGTTTGTGTCTTTTTCTCGCATCATTCGGATAGCTTCCAGTTGTAAATCCAGTGCTCCTGATTCATCAGTAAAAGCATCCTGCAAAAGAATTTTCTTTAATCTAAAAGAAAGCTCATTATTATTCGCCTTAATGCGCTTATTGTAAGCAAATAGTGTTTTGGATTCTATTTGCCCGAATAAAGGTTTCATTAGCCCTTTTTCCTGTGCATTTAAATTTTCATTGAAAAGCTCATCAATTATTAAAGCATTTTTTCTGAAGATCTGCTGATTTCTCTGGGCAATAATCTCAAATTCTTCCAGAATAAGATACATTGCTATTTGCTCTTTTTGATCAGCCTGAACCTTTAGTTTTTCACGACTGGCTTCGTCTTCTGCCGTTTGTGCTTGTTTACCTAATAATATAACATCGTCCAGAAGTTGGGCAATGCGGTTTCTTATATTATTTAAATAATTCTCAAAGTCATTTTTACTGTCATCAGCCAGTTTTTTATCGTCTGGATCTAATTGTTTATATATATTTCCAGCTTCCATAAAGGCAAGCGTTGATGCATTTTGCAGCGAATCGGCCTCTTTTCTCAAGACTGTGATTCTTTGTGTATTTTCAATTGCAGCAACTCCAGTTAGATTTTTCCCAAAATTGAGTTGATACACCGTTTCACGCTTGTTAATATCGAGCTCTTCTGCTAAAAGCTGGGCTTTAAAGCGCTTGGTCGAATAGCTAATTAAGTCGTTCATTACCGGAACAATAGCAGGATTGTATTGAAGGTTTTTTTCTTGCGATAATTGAATATCATTTGAATTATCCATCGAAGAAGAAACTTGCTCACGAACTTCAATACGTGCTGATAATTCATCCAATCTTTTCTCCGGATTTACAATTAGTATAGGATTTTGAGCCAGTAAAATTGAGGAAGAAAACTCATCGCTAATGAGCTGTATTGCTTCCGCCTTTTTAATTTTTTCATTCAGTTCTGCGCCAAGAGCTAATAATTTTTCCGAATCCGTTTGCTTTTGATCAGCGAGGGCTTGTTTTTCATCAGCTTCAATTAATATTTGCCTTTTTTTGAAGGCATTTGATTTGCTTTTTGCTTCTTCTCTTAAATCGTCTGCTTCAGTTTTGAGATGTAAAGCTTCATCCGTTAGTTTTTGTGCATCTTCCAGAGCAAGATTCGCCTCTTTTCTTTGCGATGGAATATTATTTATACTTGATTCTATCCAATTTATCACCAGATTGTCCTGTTGAAGAATAGGTGTATTTATATTTTCTTCCAAAGTACGGAACAGCGTTTGAGCAGTGATTATTTGATTGCTTTGCAAGTCTTGCTCAATCTCAAATATTTGATCGACAAATTTCTCGTTCCGCTTTTCTTCTACCTGATAAAGCGAATCTGCTTTTTCTGCCAGACTGATAATAGCAAGTGATTGATAAAGAAGGCTTTGTGATTCCATTTGCTTGGCAATCACGCTATTTTTATCACTTATTAGACCATTATTATACTGTTCGCGTGTTTGTTCAAAATCTACTAAAGCACTATTGGAAGCATCCAGTTTATCACTGGCTTTTTTTGTAAGCAAAGCCGATTGTTGTTTTAGCCATTCCAGCCATTTAGTCTGACGACTGCTTAATATGCTTAATTCTTTCCTGATTTTTTGAACAGGGTTGTTGTTTCCAGCTAACGTAGGTGCTAGATTTGTTTGTGCCGTTTCATTCGATGCAATATTTTGACTACCAGCGAATTCTATTGCTTTTGGAATATAAGCTGCAAATCGGGCTTCAGTTGCCATAATAGGTGCAAACTTGCTTTCGTTGTATAGATAATAAACGGCAAAAGCATTCTCGGAAGATAAATTTGGAGGATAGCCAGGATTGATTAATTCACCTTTCGAATAATCAATAGCTTTTGCATAATCGGTAAGTGTATCGGCATTGCGAATTAATTCATCCAGTCGTTTAATGCTATTTCTTGTTGCATAATCATCTTGTGTAACAATGCTTTTCTGAATATCGCCAAATAAGGCTGTAACCTGAGACAAAAGAGATCTTTGAGCGGCAATTTGTTTGTCAATTTGGTCCTCAATAGTGTTGATTCGCTCGTATTGAAAATTCAGCCGGAGTGTTCTAAACAGTGTTTTATTTGCATTCTTGATGAATTCTTTTTTCTGACTGTTTACATTGGTTTTTTGTGCATTTTCCAAATGGAGAGCCAAATCAGTATAGCCTTGTTGCACAGCACTTTCTTTGGCAATGCCAAGATATTGTGTTTGCAGATACAGCGATTTTAAAGTTTCCAGTTTGGAGTCGACCCTTAAAACGACACTCTTTATGCTGTCGGTTAAATTGCTTTGCAGCTTCTGAACCTCCAACTGTTTATCAACATTAACCAGGTTGGCCTGACGAATATTTTGGGCAATACGGGTAGCATCGTTTTTCAAAAGAGCCTCAATCTTACGCATTTTTTCGACCGGAATCTCTTTGAATGCTCTATCGGAAATATTTATGTCGAGAAGAGCCATGTTTTTAATTCTTCCCAAATCATTTTCAGTTAACTGATCTTTGCCATAAACGTCTGATAAATTTGCTGATTGATTTTCCTTTTTGATAATTCCTACTTTATAAACCGTAATTTTATCACTAACAGAATTCCTGTCAGAGGCAAACCAGGCCAGGGTCTCATCTGCATTGGAGATAAATAAAATATCGTCTGAAGGTGTATTGAAAGGAAAACTCAGGTTGACAGGTTCGCTCCATTGACTTGTAATACTGTCGTAAACACTTTGAAAAATATCATATCCGCCCATAGAATTATGTCCTTTTGAGCTGAAATACAGCGTTTTACCATCAGGCATAAAAATAGGAAAATCTTCGTCAAATTCGGTATTGATAACAGAGGGAAGCGCTAACGCGGCAGACCATTCGTTATTTTTTTGCTGAATGCGGTAAAAAATATCTTTTTGGTTTTTACTATCGAGCGCATAAAACAAAAGTTTCGCTGTGGGGTTATAATAGGCAACATTATCGCCCTGATTTTTTAGATCGTTTTTATTTAAAAATTCTCTGGGCAGATTGAGGATACGCCCACCATAATCCATTAAATTATAAGAACGATAAAAAGCTTTCCGGTCAACTTCAGATTTCTCAATAACATATAAATTATCGACTGCTCTGAGCAAATCAATTCCATTTTGACACATCGCTATTTTACGCTCAGCATCATACTCTTTGCGTGCATTGTTTTTTGCCAGTTGTAAATATTTTCGATAATTATAGATAGCATCTGTAAAAAAATAATTGTGATGATAAGCAAGTGCCAAATGATAATAAAAAACATCATCAGTCACTTTATTGATTGCTTTTTCCAGATAGATGATTGGTTCTTCTGTATTCGAGCGATCGGAATACATCAAACATACTCCAAACCGATAATTGAGTTCAGGATTTTCAGGATCTAAGCTCAGCAGCTGAGAATAGATTGGAAAGGCAAGTTTAAACTGATCAGAATTGAAATATTCTTCTGCTTTTGCTTTCATTTCACTTTCACTGCGAAAGCCAGATTGGCCGCTAACAGTTATAGGTGTAATTAGCAGAATATCAATTAGTAAGATTAAAATTATATGTTTAAATGTTGCGCTCAAATGGTGTTTTTATTCTTATGAGTTCCTTGTTTCACTACAAATTTATTTTCTTTTCCATGAAGCAAACGACCTATGTTTTTGCGATGTGTAAATATAACTAAAATACTGGCAAAAAAGCCTAAAATCAAAATGGGAACAGAAGTCTCTTTAAATACAAAAATAAGAATTAAAGGGAAAGATATGGCAGCAATAATTGAACTTAATGAAACATAGCGAGTAGGAATGGCAACAAGTAAAAACACAGCAGCGGCCGAAAGAAGGGCAAGCGGAAAAAAGAATAATCCAACCCCAGCCAATGTTGCAACTCCTTTTCCTCCTTTAAAACCAACATAAACAGGGTATACGTGTCCAATCACAGCAGCTAGACCAAAACTCAAAAGAAAATAATCACCTTGCAAAAAGGCAGGCTCTTTAAATAAACCAGCTAAAAAATAAACGGCAAACCAACCTTTAAAAATGTCGAAAATGATGACTGGAATTCCTGCTTTCCAACCAAGAATTCGTACGGTATTTGTGCCCCCGGCATTGCCACTACCATGCTCGCGAATATCTGTTTTGTAAAATAATTTTCCCAACCAAACGGAAGTAGGAATAGCGCCAAATAAGTATGCCAGTACGATTCCAAAAATAAAAGTATAATTGCTCTCCATCATCTAATATTTAATAGGATTAAAAAAGCATCCTTTACATATGTTTTGCTTAAAATATATCGGTAGCTCGAAAGATTGGATTTGCTCTTTTCTTTTTTTAAGTTGTTTTTTTTGCTTTTTGAATCCATATCTGATTGTATAATTGCATTAAAGTTTTCGTTTGAGGATAAAACCTGCAAAACATTAGCGGCATACTTAAAGAAATACCAATCGTCTTTTATTTCAAAATAGATATATAATTCATCTCCAAATCTGCTTTTTTTAATTCCCACATGGCCTTTTACCAGTGCATTAATTCTGTGTTTTTCCAGACTTTCAATTCCCAAATTGCCTTCGCTAATATAGGCTTCTAATTTGGGATTCCATTTCAATTTAAGATCGTTTAACAAAATTGTATGTTCCAATCGTTCAGGAATGCGTCGCGAATTGTTAATTAATTGCTGGCTCAGATAGTTTTCGGCTTCATCGATGCCTAAGAATCCGGCTATCATTTTAGTATAAAATGGACTGTTATTATCAACCAGATTTAGAGAGGTTGAAGCAAATTGATCGGAGATATGTTTCAAAGCATCTTCTGAAAAATGAAAATCCAAGGCAAGTCCTAATCGGTAGTTGGCCTTGGTGTTTTTGAGATGAATGTTCCCATAACTTTCCATCATAATATTTGGAAATTGAACATCCAAAATCACTTTTCCTTCGCCATAGTTGCTGCAGTCAGTTGTATTCAAACTGAAATAATTATCTGGCCTAATCGGCTGATTTAATTTCTCTTTTGAAGAAATCCGAAATTCTTTACTTAACTCATCGTAGGTGATAAATCCCTGAGCTGTAAGCTGTAAAGGGTCATAATAATCAATTTTATTAGTCAAAAACGAAGGGTATACTTTTCGCTGAACATCAGAATAGAGGATGCCTGCAAACTTTTGCTGGCGATTTATATCAGGTACAATGGGTTGTTCTGCAATGGGGATGAATATTTTTTCAGGGTCAATAACTGAGCTGAATTTTATCCAATGCACACCTTTGATGCAGTTGTTTTCGATTCTAAAACCACCATCAAATTCCAATAATTTTCTGCTCGCCATCAGATTCACATTCCCCCGGAAATAAAATTCCGGACTCAATGGGAAATTGGCTTCAGGCAAAATTTCACTTCGTGCGATAGTCTGATAGGCAGAATCAACTCGAATTTCCGAAAAATGGATTGGGTGACGTATTTGATTTCTGTCGATATAAACATAATTACCTGATCCTGTATACGATTTTCGACTTAAGATTTTAATGGAAGCCTGATCAATTTCGTGGTATTTTGTAATGGCATTGGCGATTACTTTAGCATTTTGCAAAGCTGGCATTTCAGCATTTTTAAAAATGGTGACATTTCCTTTATCAGGAAAAATTACGGCATCGGCTACCTTGATATAATGCACTCCTTTGGCATCAATTATTTTTTCCTTCGAATTGAATTTGGCAATGGTTGAGAAAAACGACAAAGAATCCTGTGAAGGATCCGTGGAAATAAAGTTTGATCCTTCGTATTCAGTATCAGCTAATTGACGTAAACTAAAATCGCTAAACTGATCCATATCCCCGCCCTTGCTAGACGCGTAATCTGTAATCTCTTTGTCCATATACCAGGTGGCCTGATCCATATAACAGATGTATAAATTTTCAGGGAATTCTACTTTGGAAGTGCCATCATTGGAGATAAATGTGACCGTTCGCTTCGCATAATCGGTATGTGCATTGTAATTATTAAGTGTATTGCCAACATCTACAAAATTGGTTTTTTGCGCATCAAAAGTCAGATAATTAAATACATAATTGTCGGAACTCATTTTGGCGACTGCAAATTGAATTTCACCTTTTCCTTTTAATGAAGTTGGCTGCAGCATGATAGTTCCTTTCATAGTTGTTATGCTGTCGTAAATACTTAAAGGCTTATCCGTGGTGCTAATCTGCATCGTTTCCTTATATGGCATCCAATGTTGATAGGTATTGTTGCCATGGATACGTGGAAATTCAACGGGATCGATAACGGGTTTTAAATCAAATGATTGTGCACTAACATTCATAGAATCAGGCAGAAATAAAAAATCTGTTGAAGAGGTTGTGGAATTTAAGAAAGTGAGTTTTCCACTTCCTTTTAGTCCCCGATTACTCAAATTAATAACATTAAAAAAGCGCCCTTTGTTACCATAGGCCATAATACCTTCAGGCGGAAGTTCTTTTGTAAATCCAAGCGAATAATCTTCCTGAACAGTTAGGGACTGTGATATATCAGGGAAAATATCTGAAGAAGATAGGTAGCCGGAAAATGCAATATCATCGGTAATAAAATTATTTAGCGATGAAAAAGTAAAGGGGTTTACATGAAAATAAAAGTTTTCTTTTGTATAAACTCCATTTTGAATATTTTGATGATCGTAATATACATAGGAATCTTTTTCGCTATGGAAAATAGGATATTCCTTCAATTGTTTGAGTCCAGATTTATTATCCGGATGGTCGATAAGTAAGTCGCCACCTAAATCACAGATTGCTGTCTGCACATTTTTTTGCTCAAAATCGCCATTGGGTAATTGCGTTCCTTTTACCCAAAACCACATCGAATCGATGCTGGGCATATCCAGTTTAAACTCGTTATAATCAAAAGTGCTTTCGGTACTTGCAAAGGATAATCGTCCAGCTGTAATTTTTCCATCAAAACTAAAGTGTCTGTTTTTTTCCAAAACTATTTTGCGATTGGCCGGTTCGATAATCAGGTTTTGAGAATTGGAAAGAATTATGCGATCGATGCCATTAATTTCCAGGTCGAAATTATCAATTTGGAGATAGGCATTTGCTTCGTTTTGTTGAGGGCGCGAATCAAAACGAATGACATCCGAGTCGATGTTTCCAGCTTGTGCTTTTAAATAAAAATCGATCCGATCGTTTAATATAGCACGCTGATTAACAGCATCATAAACTAAAAATCCTTGATGTGCTAATTTAAGTAACAATAATTGTACTTGTTCTTTTGGCATTCTTAGGAATTCGGCATATTCGTCAAAATAAACAACAGGGCTTGAAAAACTATTTGAATAGCGCTTCAGAGTTATCAATGGATTTTCCGAATCGATGCCTCGCAAATTATCAAATCGCTTCAGCGAAAAATAGTTTAAGGATTCAAAATGTGCTGGAATCTCTGAGCGACCCCTGGCCATATCGAAACTGATTTTATTTTCATCCATTTTCCAATAAACGGCTTCTACATACATATTTATTTGATGGTAAGTATTATAGAATGGATTGGCCGTTATGCCATTATCATCTCGATAAAAAGAAAGCAATTTGTTTTCTTTGGAATAATTCATGTGCAATCCACTATGATAAATGGAGTCGTTTGCATGGTAAATAGAAAGGGAAGTATAGGCTGAGCGAATTTGGTTCGGAAAAATGCTGAAATTATCGGAACGAAGCTTAATAAACACGCTATCATTTTTTTGTATGGTGAGTGAGGCCAATGTTGAATTATCACCATAACCCGTAAATTTGGCGCCTTCAATTAAAATGCCACCAGAAAAATCGATGCTGGGAAAGAGATTTGGTATTTCCCATCTTTTTTCATAGGATTCAAATTTTGGATAAATGGCCTGACGGCCTCTTCGTGAGGCCATTACCTGTTCTACTAGCTTCCCGACAATTGCTTCATCAAAATAATAGAGATGGTGAAAACTCACTGAATCAGCGGTGAATTTTGAGTCTTTCAAAGGAATGGAATACGTTTTTAATTCTGCATAAACGCTGTCAGAAGCATAGTTTGCCCTTTCCCAACCGACTTTTCCACCTTCTCCTTTCCAGGTATATGAAAAGGGGAAATAGATGCCTTGAGTATTTTTTATTTTGGTGCTGTCGCCTTTTGTATAGCAGGTTAAATTCGTATTTGAAAAGATATATTTTAGAGAATCACCCTCAAAAAGAATGTCAAACTTTTTGGTATCTACTTTCCATTTTGTAGCGCGGTCGGAATAAACCAGGTTTTTAGTAAAGAGTATATCAGATGCTCGTATAAAGTACGTATAAGATTGATAATCAGACGTATTTAATAAATATTGAAAAGCATTCATCCAGGCTAGGATACTTGCTTCCTCCTTTTTTGAATCAATAAGATGGATTAAGGTGTTAAAATAAGTCGTAAAATGAGGAATAGCCGACATTTTGTTGACCAACATAACATTGCTTGTTGAATAAATTTGCGATTTTATTTGATCTGAAAAAAAACCGGATTGCCATTTTAGTTTAAAAGCTTGCACAAAGTCAACAGCTTCTTTCGTTTTGCTTTTGGGTACAAATTCAAAATAGTGCTCAATTGCATTGATATACAAAGCGTGGTCTTCGGGGAATTCTGTAATTTTTTGTTGAGCGATTACTTCTCCTGAAATCGTAAATAATCGTATGGTAATCAGTAATATGACAATTGAAAAATGCTTGTATAA
>CAYPOW010000087.1:0-2240 GCA_964412145.1 uncultured Draconibacterium sp. | reverse complement strand
AAAGCATTATAAAAACGTTCGCTCTGTAAGGGGAAAGTACCAGAATTGTTATCGGCAATACCATGAATCATCAATAATGGAGTTTTCATTTTATCAGCATGCATAAATGGTCCCATAGCAAAATATACTTCTGGAGCTTGCCAGAATGTTCTTTCTTCAGCTTGGAATCCAAATGGTGTAAGTGTGCGGTTGTAAGCACCACTACGTGCAATGCCAGCTGCAAATAAATTGGAATGAGCCAATAAGTTGGCTGTCATAAAAGCGCCATAAGAATGCCCACCAACAGCACAACGATCTCTATCAACAACACCTAATTCAGCTCCATAATCGATAGCTGCAGCAGCATTAGCCACTAATTGTTCAATAAAAGTATCGTTAGGTTCTTCATCGCCTTCACCAATAATTGGGAATTCGGTATTTTCCATAATTGCAAATCCTCTATTAACCCAGAAAATAGGTGATCCGTAATTCACTCTTAAGAAACGATGAGGAGATGAGCGAACCATACTCGCTTTGCTAGGATCTTTATATTCTCTTGGATAAGCCCACATTAATAGAGGAAGAGGACCATCTTTTGCTTTATCATATCCAGCAGGAAGATACAATGTTGCACTTAAATCGACACCATCGGCTCTTTTATATTTGATAAACTCTTTTGAAACTCCTTTAAGGCTTTCGTAAGGGTTTGGGAAATTAGTGATTTGATGTGGTGCTGATTTTTTCTTGATATTTCTAATGAAATACTGAGCATTCTTCGTTTTTGACTGAATACTTGTAATTAAAAGACCTTTTTTGATATTCAAAACTTCTGAAATTCTTTCGTAAGTTTCTTTGCCATCAGCTCGCCACAAACGAGTTGTTGTTTTTTTGTTGAGATCAAAACGATCAATAAATGGACGATTACCTTCTGGCGAGTATCCTTCGCCTACCAAATACAAATATTTATTATTTGTAAGAAGAAGCGTATTCCAACCAAATTCATTCTCTTTACTAACAAAAAAACCTGGTTGAGCATATAAGTCTTCCGAACTTAAGTCGTAAAGGATAGTTGGATTTTCGTTTGAAATAGAAGGGTTGATAAGGTAAGTTTTACTATTTCTGTTTTTTCTCCAACGATCATAAGCAATGGCTACATTTTCTGTTCCCCACTGAATTCCAGCAAATCGATTTTTAACTGAAACAATATGTTTTTTATTTTTTAGGTCGAAAGGATAATCAGTTGTGTATACAGCATCACGTAATTCAACTTTATTTTTAGGGTCACCACCGTCTAAAGCTTCAACCCAATACAATGAAGCGGGCTTGTCTGCACGCCAACTTACTCTTCTTGCACCACTTTCGGCAGCATCAAATCCTTGAGGCATTACTTCGATTAAAGGTAAATCTTGCACTACTTTAATGAATTTCCCGTCTTTATCTAAAAGCTCTAACTGAGCTGGAAATCTATAATAAGGTACTAAGTATGAATAGGGTTTGTGAATAGTTCGAGCTAAGATATATTCACCATTAGGTGATAAGTTGAAGTTACTATATATACCTGCTTTGCTTAAAGTAGATGAGGTGCCATCTAAATTTACACGTACAATTATTGAAGATGCGAAATAATCGAAAAGTGCTTCGTGAATACTATTTTGCAATAAATCTTGGTATGTTCTGGAAGGAGCACGTTTTCCCATATTTTCTTGGATAACAGGTCCTGAAGGAGTTTCAGTTTCGTCTGGCATAGTGCCACGTTCAGGATTTACAAACAGACAGATTAAAGATTGTCCATCGGCTGACCAGTTAAAAGGGCTGCCTCTAAATACACTATTTAATCCTCCTTTGCTTAATCGCTTAGTTGTTTTTGTTGCGATATCCAAAACCCAAAGTTCTATTGTTTTTGGCTGTGAGTGTGTAAAAGCAATTTTAGAATAATCAGGCGACCAGGATACATTGCTAATTTGTGGATTCTCTGGTAATCCGTTGATAGTAAATTCTTCTCCAGAAGTAATATTCTTAAGAATTAAATTTTCGCTATAACGATTACGACTGCCTCCATTGTTTTTTGGATTGATGCGTAAACCCGCCAAGCGATATTCTTTAGAGGAGAGTTGTTCAATGGTGGTATACGCCGAACGTTCCATAAGCAACATCCATTGTCCGTTTTTATCGATACTTACCGATGGAGTGAGCTTGCTATTGGCCAATTCTAGTATCTCTTTTGGAGGGGTTTGATAATTTAAATTTACTTGTGCAAAAAG
>CAYPOW010000086.1:4576-12173 GCA_964412145.1 uncultured Draconibacterium sp. | reverse complement strand
AACTGTCGTTTACATCAACAAATGTATTAGAATGTAAATCAAGTAGATGAGATGGGTCTGGATTGGCCATAAATGCCAAACGAAATTGCTTCTCACTATTGGCCAATTCAATTTGAGTATTTTTTAAGTCTGAAATATCGCGCGAAATAGTAATGATATGCTTAACACCATTAAATTCAACTATATTGGAAGATATTAATACAATTATTTTATTACCATCCTTTTTGCGAAAGGCAATTTCCATATTGTTGAGATGGCCTTTTTCTCTCACCTTATTGTAAAAACTTAAACTGCTTTCACCATCCATCCAAATATTTAACTCTTCAGGAGTTTTGCCAATCATTTCTTCACGCGTATAGCCAATAAAATCGACAAAATAATCGTTGAAATCCACAAATTTGGCATCCGAAACGCGGTTAATATGCACAGCATCAGGAATATTCATAAAGGCTTTATGAAATTGTTCTTCACTTTGCTTGAGCGTATTTGTTAATATGTTTAATCCAGTTACATTCTTATTAGTAACAATCAAATGGGGTTTTCCCAGATAATTGATTTTATTCGCTGAAATTAAGCTATCTTGAATTTGACCATTTTTAATTCTAAACTGAGAAGGATAATCCTGAACGAATCCGTTTTTTTTGAGTTGCTCGAAATATAAATCCCTTTCTTTTTCACTTCCCCACAAATTTAATTCTTGAGCAGATTTTCCAATTAATTCTTCTTTGCTGTAACCCGAATTTTTTATTAAGGTTTTATTGACGAAAACGAATTTTCCATCCGATAAGCGGTTAATTGAAATTGCATCAGGACTTTCCGAAATTGCAGCTATAAACTGCTGCTCTTGAATTTTGATTTCAGTAATATCTTCAGTTGATTGAATACCAATGATTTGATTTGTTTCGGTATTTTCCGCCAATTTGATTTTTAAACGAATTGTTTTTAGCTTTCCGCTTTTCGTTAGAGTCACAGTTTCTGTGATAAATTCACTTTTTTTCTCAAAAAAATGAATTATTAGTTTTTTAAATGTATGTGTAGTCTTTTCCTGTATAAAGAGGGCTAAGTTTTCAATTAATTCCAATTGGTCATTTACCTCAAATAGAGAATATACGGCTTGATTTACGCACTTGATTTTGTTTTTCGAAATGCATTTTTGGAGTTCCTGTGGATTTAAGTCTAAATAATTTTCAATATCATCAATTCCTTGCAATTTAAGCGTATCAAAATAATGAAACATCTCTGTTAAATCTAATTCCCACAATGGAATAGGAGAATACTCAAAAATGAGCTTAAATGATGATTCGTCAACCGACTTACTCATATAGTTTGGTTTTCAGTAAAATAATATTTCGGCTAATAATTGCAATCGCAAAGTACATATATTTTAGTTATTAACCATTGAAAATCAGCGAAAAATTAAAAAAGTTTATTCAAAAGGTAAAATTTGTGAAGTCTCATCAATGGTATCAGTTAACAAAGGATTCGTTACTTCGTCGAGGCTTTCCAGGTTATCCACATTTTTAAGTTTACGTTCCATAGCACGTGCTCTGGTATTTGCCAAAGTATCTAAAGTGCCTGCTGCCGTGTGAATTTGACGGTGCGCTTTTTCCAAAGTGGAGGAGAATTTACTAAATTCGGTTTTTACCTCTTCCAAAACTTTCCAGACTTCGCTGCTCCGTTTTTGCACAGCTAAAGTGCGGAACCCCATTTGTAAACTACTCAGCAAAGCTGAAAGTGTTGTTGGTCCTGTAACGGTTATATGATAGGTTCTTTGCAGAAGTTCAAATATGCCGGGATGCCTCAAAACTTCAGCATAAAGTCCTTCAACTGGCAAAAACATAATGGCAAAATCAGTTGTATTTGGTGGGTCTAAATATTTGGAACTGATATCTTTAGCAAAGCTTTCTATCGATTTTAAAAGTAATTTTTGTGTTTGCTCTATCGTGGTTTTATCTCCAACCTCAAAAGCGTCGATTAAAGTATTGTATGATTCCAAAGGAAACTTAGAATCGATAGGTAACCAAACCGTCTCATCGCTTGATTTACCGGGTAATTTGATGGCGAATTCCACATTAGCCTGACTGCCTTTTTTGGTAGCAACATTTTTGGCATATTGGTCGGGCGTAAGTATTTGTTCCAAAATATTCCCCAGTTGGTATTCACCCATAATTCCTCTGGTTTTCACATTGCTTAGCACCTTTTTCAAATCGCCAACACCAGTGGCTAGAGTTTGCATCTCGCCCAATCCTTTGTGCACTTGTTCAAGGCGGTCGCTTACTTGTTTAAAGCTTTCACCCAAGCGTTTTTCGAGTGTTGTTTGTAGCTTTTCATCCACTGTTTTTCGCATTTCGTTGAGCTGCTCGGAGTTATCGGTTCTGATATCCTTCATTTGCTTCTCAACACTTTCTTTCAGCTCTTTCTGACTGTTTTTCGATTGTTGATTCAACTCCCCAAAATTAGTGCGCATTTGCTCAGAAAATTCATTCAGCGATTTGCCTAATTTTTCTTCGAAACTGCTAAGGCTTTTGCTTACTTCCGTTCTGTTTTCTTTTGAGTCTGTTGCCTGAGATTCGCGAAAAGCAGAGAAATGTTTCTGCATTTTTTCGGTAAAATCAGCCAGCGATTTGGAGAATAGCTCAAACTCAGATTTTTGCATCTGAGTAGATTCAAAGAGTCTGTTTAATAAACTGTCTTGCAGGTTTTTAAATAAATCATTGATTTCTTTTCTATTTTCAATATTGAGTTCGCGGGTTTCTTTTCTGGTTTCTGAAAGATTTTCTTTCATATCCAGCTTAAAATCATCAAATGCAAAATCTGATTTTTGTTTGCTACCAAATTTATAAACCAAATAAATAAGTACAAGGAGCAAAAAAATTATTGAATAAATCAGGTAGTTTTCCATAGGAACAAAATGTTAATTAAATAGCCAATTTTCGGCTGGAATATTGAAGTCAAACAATAGCTAAAAATAGGGAAATAATTTTGTGATTCGATTTATTTGTGCTAAAAAATATGAACATCTGAAGGAGGTCGAAAGTCGTAGGTAAAGTACTGATATGCAATTTTTATGATTAACTAACGGGTTAACCCGTTGGTTTGAACTGATAAAGTGGTGATAGAAGTGTGAAAGCCTATGTAATCCGTTCAAGAAACCTTAAATATTTCTCCTCTTCCAAATCCCAGTTAAGCTCTTTTTGAGCACGAATTAGATTATGCTTCCATTCCTCCAGAAATTTAGAATTGGCTTTTATGGCGTTAATTCTATCGGCAATACATTGCGGATTAATATTCCGTACGCTTGATCCAATTTGATAAGTATCAACTAGATTCATTAATTCGGGTAAGCGAGATACCAGGATTGGAGTTCCTGCATGAATATAATCAAAAACTTTGTTTGGCAGACTGTATCTATAATTGAGGTTGGTATCTTTGTCCAGGCTTAAACCCAAGTCGGAAATAGCAGTATAGGCCATCAGTTCGGGATAGGGAAGTTTATCGATTATCTTCACTTTATCTTCCAAATGAAAAGCAATTCTTTTTTGTTTCAACAATTCGAATACATCGCCACTGCCAATAATTAGCAGCTTGGCGTCAAACACATATTTCATGGCCTCCAGAGCTTCTTCAACGCCTCTGTGCATATTGATTCCAGCACCTTGAAGAATGATCAGGAAATCAGATTTATTGAAGCCTAAGTCTTCTCTCGAAGCTTTTATTTCCAATGGACTATTCAATGGAATATTGCGAATAACTTGAATTTGTTTTCCATATTTATTTTCAAAAATATTCGCAATCGATTGATTTACAGTGATGATATATTTGAGTTTTGGGAAGATGAAATTTTCCAGTTTTGTCCAGACAAATTTCACAAAGGGTCGGCCAATGAGTTCAGGTAATTCAGTAAACAATTCGTGTGAATCGTAGATTAGTTTTTGCCGTTTTAAGCTCGAAACCAGATAATTGGGTAGTAATGTGTCTAAGTCGTTCGAAAATAAAATATCGGCTTTGCTAAAAAGCAAAAAGAAGAAGAGGCGAAGATTATACTCTGCATAAAAAAGAGGCCCTTTTTTGAAGAGCAAATGCATTCGATTGCAAGCGTAAGGCCTGGGCGATAATTTGGGACTGTCTTTATACCGCCTACCAATTAGCTCAACCTCATAACCTGCTTTTATCAATGTTAAACAGGTTCGATTAACTCTCTGATCGGAACTTAGATTGTTAGTAACACTTACTAGAATTTTCTTTGACATAGCTGGGAAAATAATCAAACAAATCTACTAATTTTGTGTGTGATTTAACCGAAAATCTGATAAAGAAAATGACTAAATAAATCGGGTTTTAATGCAATGGTAAGTACAAATCCATATATCCCTCCCCAAAAATGTGCATCGTGACCAATATTATCCTTTCCTTTTTTATCCATATAAGCAGAATAAACTAAATAAAGCACACCAAATAGAATGGCCGGAATTCCTATGGGAATAAAAAACAGATAGATTTTGTTCATAGGATCGAAAACAATACTGGAGAAAACAATAGCAGAAACGGCACCAGAAGCACCTACAGAATTATAATACAGGTTGTTTTTATGTTTTCCAAAAGCAGGAGCAGCGGAAATTGCCAAAGCTCCAAAATAAAGCAACAAAAAATAAAAAGTTGCTTTTCCGGGAAAAATTAAATCGAAATAGGAAGAAACAAGGGTTCCGAAGGAAAAGAGCACAAACATATTTACACCTAAATGCACCCAATCGGCATGAATAAATCCGTAAGTAAATAAGCGCCACACTTCTTTGTTGTGGTTGGTTCGGTATGGATTGAATTTAAGCGTGTCAAAAACTGAAGTCCTGTATAAGGCTGCAACAGAAATTAAAACTGTAATAATAATTATCAATATTGTCATGCTGCGAATCTAAGGAAAATACGTAAATCCCTTCCTTTTGTTAAAGATTTTTAAGAATGTGCTCGACTATTTAGAAATGCTTATTTTTGCAGCCGAATTTTAAATTTTTCTTATGCTTAAAAAACTTGGATATACTCTTGTAACCATTTTATTAATTGTTATTGGAGGGTATATTATCTTTCAATATTTTCCAAGATTTAGAATGCCGTATTTGTTTACTGTCGTTTTGGTTGTTCTCCATTTTTATGTTTTTACAGCAATCAGACCTCGCTGTAAAAAATTGTCGCCTTTGCCTCGCATCTTATTGGGTTTTGCTTTTTGGCTTCCTGTAATTATTTTATTTGCAGGTGGATTAGCATTAATTTTTGAGCCGATGGAAGCCTGGTCTCCCTTTTTAAGGATTTATTTTATTGGCATCATTTTCACTTTTATAGTCTCTCTTATTTTACCCGTTACCTTTATTTTTATAGCTGATCTTCTTCGATTTTTTCAGGCGACTCATCTTTTTCTAAGTGGTAAAAAGAAACGAAAAGCAAAAAATGCGATTAGTCGTAAAAAGTTTCTTGTAAACACTGGTTTGGCTATGGGAGGTGTCGTGCTGGGAAGTATGGGTTTTGGTATGCTTCATGGTACCTATCATTTTAAAATATTTCGAGAGCGATTGAAAATAAATAAATTACAACTTGAGCTTGATGGATTCCGAATTGTGCAGATTTCCGATTTCCACCTGGGAACCTGGGTAAGCAAAGATCCTTTGATTAGAGCTGTAGATCAGATAAATGCATTGGAACCCGATGTGATATTCTTTACCGGAGATTTAGTAAATAATATAACAGAAGAAGCATTTCCTTTTTTCGAAGAATTGCGCAAGTTAAAAGCAACGAAAGGCATTTATTGCATTTTGGGAAATCACGATTATGGTAAATATCATCATTGGGAGAGTGAAGAAGAGGAGGAGCGGAATTTTGATCAATTGCTGTCTTTTTACGAGAATTTAGATTGGAAACTGCTTCGTAATGAACATGTTGTTATTAAAGTGGAGGATGCTGAATTAATGATTGCCGGTGTGGAGAATTGGAGTGAAAATCCACGTTTTCCCCGACTGGGTGATTTAAATAAGGCTTTGCTTGGAGCTTCTGATTCTACAGTAAAAATCTTGCTGAGTCACGATCCAACGCATTGGGATGCTGAAGTTTTGAAACATAAACAGCATATCGATCTTACACTTTCCGGTCATACACATGGATTTCAGGTAGGAATAGAAACACCCTTTTTCAGATGGAGTCCTGCTCAATATCTGTATAAACATTGGGCAGGTTTATATGTGCAAGAAGAGCAATATTTGTATGTAAACCGTGGAATTGGCGCGATTGGATTTCCTGGAAGAATTGGAATTCGGCCTGAGATTACCTTGATTGAGCTTGTTTAGAAATTTGTGAATAAGCTTAAATTTGAGAAATAACTTTGCAAGGGTGGAATAATAAATGGTTCAAGCCTGCAAGGCTTGTATACTCCTTCATTATGTTAGCCACCCGTTTCACAGGTGGCTATTTATGTTAAAGTCCTTTGGACTTTTTTTTCTGGTGTAAACTGAACTATATTTTAATATCCTGAAAGGATTTAATATGAATAACCCTGTACGAAGTGCAGGGTTTGTTGAAAAAGAATCGTTGCAACCCTGCAAGGGTTTCAAACCCTTGCAGGGTTAATACACATCAATTATTTATTTCAAAGAAACATAAAACTCTTCGGTTAACTTTCTATATTCCTCAGTATAACTGTTATCGCTATTTCGAATGGTGAGAGAATCAGTGCGGGTTTCATTTAAATCCTGATTTCCAAAACTTAAAATAAATCGATTTGCCTCCTTCTCAGGTTTGGGTTTTATTTCGATTTTCTTTTGAAGATAGAAACCAAAATTCTTTGCTTCTTCAATAAAAATATGCGCTTCATTTGGTGGAAGAATAAGATATAAATGGCCTTTATCACTTATCATTTGCCGACTTGCCAAAAGGAAATCGCGGTAGCTCAATTGGTCGTTATGGCGAGCCAAATTCCGATCCGAATTGCTCGATTTTAAATCGTTTTCAAAAAAGGGAGGATTGCTAATAATAAAATCGTATCGTACTGGATTTCCCTGTGCAGCATAAAGTTGAAAGGAAATATACAAAGCTTTCAGTCGATCACTCCAGGGACTTTCTTTAAAATTGGCACGAGCTTCCCAAACGGAGGCCTGATGAATATCGATAGACGTAATTTGAGACTGACAACGTTGAGCCAGTATTAGAGAGATAACGCCGGTTCCGGTTCCAACCTCCAATATTTGACCTATTTCACGTAAGTCAGCTAATGTTCCTAATAAAACAGCATCAGTGCCTACTTTCATTGTGCTGTAAGCGTGATGAACAATAAATTGTTTGAACTGGAAATAATCGACCGACATATTTATTTATCTTCGATATAAATATCCAAAAGACCTTCAGGAAGCTCTAAATGAATTTCTTTCTTTTCACGATCTACATGCTTAATGAACAAGTCGTTAATGGGCACGAGCACTTCTTTTTCTTTATAAAAAGTTTGGAATAAAGCTTGATTAGGATATTCCAGCACTTGTTTGATTTTCCCAATTTCTCCAAATATTTTATCAAGCAACAGAAAATCAATCACTTCGTGAAAATAAAATTTATTCCCTTTCAA
>CAYPOW010000086.1:0-4476 GCA_964412145.1 uncultured Draconibacterium sp. | reverse complement strand
CAACTTCAACTACAGGTGCAGCAGCAGCTTCTTTAGCGGCTTTCTCAGCGGCTTTTTCAGCAGCAACGGCGGCAAGAGCAGCAGCAGCTTCATTAGCTTTTGCTTCAACAACAGCTAATTCATCAGCTTTACGCTTGTTAATCGCTCCTAAACGAGCTTCATTCACTTTGGTTTCTGCTTCTAAGCGCGTCTTTTTAGCTTCGCGATCAGATGTAGCTAAACCTGATTTTTTAGCATTAATTCTGGCTTCTTTCTCATTTAACCACTGGTTAAATTTTGCTTCAGCTTGTTCTTCAGTTAAAGCACCTTTAAGAATACCTTTTGCTAAGTGATTCTTGTACATAACACCTTTGTGAGAAAGGATTGCTCTAACCGTATCTGTTGGTTGAGCTCCAACTGTGATCCAATGCAAAGCTTTTTCGAAATCTAGTTCGATAGTGGCCGGATTTGTAAGTGGATCGTAGGTGCCAAGTTTTTCAATACTTCTACCATCACGTGGTGCGCGACCATCTGCAATAACGATGTGATAAAAAGGTCTTCCTTTTTTACCAAAACGCTGTAATCTAATTTTTGCTGGCATATTTGCTTAATTTTTAATTAATTAAATTTTTCGTTACGAAAACGGCTGCAAATATCGTAATTAATAAGAGAAAAGCGAAGTAATTTTTAATTTATTTTAATATTGACAAAATAGTATGTAAATTTTATATTGCACTGATTATGTTTGTTTTGTATATTTAACAATTTCTAAATGAAATAAATAATGCCGCCAAATCACGAAAACCCGAAATTTCACAAAAAGAAATTAATTCCAATTCCTGATAATCTTAATAAAATTGGAAAATTAATAGTAGATTCAGCATATACTGTTCATAAAAATTTAGGGCCTGGTTTGTTAGAAAAAGTTTAAGAAATTTGTTTTTGTCATGAATTATCAAAAAGACAGTTGAATTATAAACGACAGCTAGATATTCCGGTCGTTTATGATGGATTGATATTTGAAGAGGGATTGCGATTAGATGTTCTAGTGGAAGATGAAATAATTTGCGAGCTAAAGGCCGTAGATATAGTTAATCCAGTTTGCGAAGCTCAAGTTTTAAGTCACCTTAAACTAACAGACAAGCGATTAGGTTATCTGATAAATTTTAATGTTGTTAATATTGGAAATGGAATAAGGCGTTTTGTCAACTAAATATTTAGTGCTATTTGGTGATTTAGCGTTTTCGTGGCATTATTCAAATGCAAATAATCCTATTTCCAGCCAATCAAACGCTCCAAAACCTCAGGGCTTAGCTCAAAATCAGGTAGTTTTGGGAACCCCTGCCAAACGATAACTCCCTCAGGATTAATTAGAATAACGTGAGGAATGCCTCTAACCTGCAAAGTCTTTTTTAAAAAACCTGTTGTATCATACCCATTTGGATATTCGATGCTAGGACTTTCCATTGAAAGGATTTTTTCTTTGTTTTCGTCGCTGATGCCAATGATAACTAATTTCTCGTTGTATTTATGATGCCATTCATTTAATTCCGGAATACCTCGTCTGCAGGGACCACACCAGGTTGCCCACAAATCGACTAAAATAAATTTGCCATCTGTTTTAGGAGCTTCAATTATCCAGCCTTCTAAATTTAGCTGTGGAGCCTTTTTACCTAAATAACTTTTGGCATAGATTTCTTTTTCAATTCTTTGATCATCGGACTGCGCTGATAATGAGGAGATTGTAATTCCCGCAATAAAGAGGATAATAAAAGTGATTTTTTGTGACATAGTTAAAATATATTGAGTGTTTGTAGTTTAAGGCATTACCTTGAAACAGGGGCCAAACATAGATAAAAATATACATATATGCGACATTTAATATGACATTTATCAGATTTTTAACAAGCTATGGATAATTAAAAAATTGGTATTACTTTTGTCGATTGAAATTTAAGAATAATAATAAATATTTATTGAATGAAAATTGGAAAAAATAAAGTCGTAGGAATGACTTATATCCTTAGCAAGGATGATGTAAATGGTGAATTGGTGCAGGAAGTATCAAAAGATAAGCCTTTTGTTGTTTTATTTGGAGTTGGATCTCTATTGCCCAAATTTGAAGAAAATCTGGAAGGTTTGGCAGTTGGTGACACATTTAATTTTGCTTTGACAAGTGAAGAAGGCTATGGTGAAAAAACGCCTGAAGCTATTGTTGATCTGGACAAGAAAATTTTTGAGCATGAAGGCAAGATTGATGAGGAGTTTTTGAAAGTAGGAGCCAGCATTCCAATGCAAAACGAGCAAGGTCATCCATTAAATGGATTGGTTTTAGAAATCGGTGATACAACAGTGAAAATGGATTTTAATCATCCATTGGCTGGTCAGGGACTTTATTTTACCGGTGAAGTTGTTGAAGTTCGTGATGCATCTGCCGAAGAACTTGAACATGGTCATGTTCATGGTGATGGTGGACATCATCATTAGAAGATTAGTAAGGCTTTAATTTTGAGTATTAAAATTATATAGCTGAAATTATCCCGAGAACTAACATGAGCGACAAGCGAAATGTGGTTGAGGGATCTCCGATGAAAATTTGAAAAAGCTGTCGAAAGAGATTTTGGCGGCTTTTTTCATTTCAAGATTCCGTTAGGAATCAAATGTGGGTAGAAAATTATGTTCAGTCATGTATCTCGTCCCAGCTGGGACGAAAGGATCGGTAGGAATAGATTTTTCTACCCATATTATTTCCCTACGGGAAATTTATAGGCGTGTAATATTTTGATTTTATGCTATTCTTATATCACTGTCTAACAATTCAACATTGAAATTTACCTTAGCTTTTAGAGCCTTGAAAACTTTCAAAATAGTTTCTAATGTTACATTTTTGGTATTTCTTTCCAGTCTTGAAATTTGGGATTTTTGAACACCGATTAATTCTCCAAGTTCAGATTGAGTTAGCTTTCTTTCTTTTCGGGCTTGCTTTATCAATACTCCTAATATATCGAGTTTAAGCTCGTATTCATATTTATCGCGTTCATCTGTTCCTGCTTTTCCAATATGTTTATCCTTTAACTCATTGAATGTTGATGTTTTCATTGTTTTGCCCTCCCTTTATTTTTACTGTTGAAGTATTCAATTCTAATTCTTTCCGCTTTTTCAATTTCTAATTTCGGAACTTTATCGGTTTTTTTAATAAAACCCTGAGTTGTTAAAACCAAAGTACTTTCCTTGTCTGTTTTGTCCCAAAATGCAAGTATCCGGTATTGAAATTTGTTATACTTAATTCTAAATTCCCATATAAGATTATTTAATTTCTTAAATAATTCAGGGTCATTTGTATATTGAGCTTTATCAATATTATAGAAAATTTTCTTTCTCGATTTTCGATCTAATTCTTCAATAAATTGAATTGCTTCGTCTAAAAAAATAACCTCAAACTTTTTTTCATTTGGTTTTATTTTACTGCAAATATAAGAAATAGTTTCTTTATATAGAAACAAATAATATTTTTTCAAGCCTAAGAAATTTTATCTGATATTTTTTAGAATTCGTTGCGCGACTTAAAATCGCACTCCGAATTTGCATATTAGAGTTTCTATTTATAAATCAAAAAAATTGTATTCCGCTTATGCAAATCGGGCTTGGGTTTTAGCTTTTTCCAGTCTTTGGCGGTATGCGTAACAATATACTCTGATTTTAAACTAATATCGCAGGCTATACAAACTTTGGTATCCATATTGCATTGTTTTATAAGGCTCTCAAACATCTGATTGTTCCGATAGGGCGTTTCAATAAAAATTTGTGTTTGATCTTCTTTAAAAACTCTGATTTCCAGTTCTTTAATACGTTTATTTCGTTCGCTTTGTTCTCGAGGAAGATAGCCAACAAAAGCAAAGTTTTGTCCGTTAAAGCCTGAGGCCATCAAGCTCAATAAAATGGAAGATGGGCCAACCAGAGGAACAACCTGAATGTTTTGATTTTGCGCCAGAGAAACAATATCGGCACCTGGATCTGCAACACAGGGAACACCCGCATCTGATAGCAATCCAATGTCTTTGCCATTATTTACTGCGTATAAATATTCGCTTATTTCGTTGAGATTTGTATGTTCATTTAAAACAAAAAAATCAAGTTGATCGATATTTCCGCTGTGTCCGGCCTTGCTTAAAAAGCGACGTGCCGTGCGCAAATCTTCCACAATAAAAGTTTGAATGCTTTTGATAATATCAAAATTACCTTGCGGAAGGATAGCATTTAAATCGTCTGATCCCATCGAATTAGGAATGAGATATAGTTTTCCTTTGCCAGCCATTACCAGTCAACTGCTTTTCGTGCTACAGGCATAGTCATACAACGTGCACCACCGCCACCACGTGCTAATTCTGAACCATCAATCGTGATAACGTATTTTTGATAATCGCTTAGCTTGATTTTATCTTTAATTACATCTTTGGCTTTTATCACATCAAAACCATGTTTATTCAATTCATTAAT
>CAYPOW010000085.1:0-12231 GCA_964412145.1 uncultured Draconibacterium sp. | reverse complement strand
GCTGTAGTGTTTAATAAATCGCGAATAACTAAAGAAGCTAAAAAGCCACCAAAAATTGCAGGCATATATGAAATGGTTCCAACCGTTGTTTTTTTGTTGATTTCTCCTTCAACAGTGATAACACTTTCAGGCTCGCACAATTCAGAAGAAAAGACAACAGGAAAACCATTATAAATACCAAATTTACGGATACGTTTTTTTACATATCGCGCCAGCCTATCATTATATGTTTTCGAAATATCTGCTATTTGTACTTTTGATGGATCGATTTTGCCCCCAGCCCCCATTGAACTAACAATCCTATGTCTGGATTTTATTGCTTGATTAATTAAAAATACTTTAGGCGTTAAAGTATCAATGGCATCAACTACATAGTCGTATTTTTGTGAAATAATTTCATCGAGTCTTTCATTATTTAAATATTCCTGAATAGCGTAAATTTCTATTTCCGGATTGATATCTAAAAGACGCTCTTTCATAAGTTCGGCCTTGGCTTTGCCTTCGGTACTTTTTAGTGCTAATAATTGTCGGTTTCTATTATTTGGTTGAATTGTATCGCCATCAACAATAGTTAGTTTTCCAACTCCGGCACGGGCTAATTGCTCTGCTGCATGAGCACCAACGCCGCCTAATCCAACAACAATAACATGTGCTTTTTTAAGTTGAACTATGCCTTCAGCTCCAATCAATAGTTCTGTTCGTTCTTGCCAATGCATGTTTAAATTTTGTGCAAAATAAATGGTTTTATTGAGAAATAAAAAATCCTATTTACCATAGGAAAATAGGATTTTAATCACATATTTTAAGTTTGCTATTTTACTGTATGCATGTATTCAATCAGCTCAACAACTTTGGTTGAATAACCCATTTCATTATCGTACCAGGCAACTACTTTTACAAAATTGTCATTCAATGAAATACCTGCTCCGGCATCAAAAATAGAAGTGCAAGTTTCACCTACAAAATCTTGAGAAACAACAGATTCTTCCGTATAAGCTAAAACACCTTTCAATTCATTTTCAGACGCTTTTTTCATAGCAGCTTTGATTTGCTCGTAAGTTGCGCCTTTGGCTAATTTACAGGTCAAATCAACAACAGAAACGTTTCCGGTAGGAACACGAAATGCCATTCCGGTTAATTTTCCATTCAATTCAGGAATAACTTTACCAACCGCTTTGGCGGCTCCAGTTGAACTTGGAATAATATTTAAAGAAGCAGCACGTCCTCCACGCCAATCTTTCATACTTGGCCCGTCAACAGTTTTTTGAGTAGCAGTCATGGCATGAACGGTAGTCATTAAACCTTCCGTAATACCAAAATTATCGTTCAATACTTTAGCAATAGGAGCTAAGCAGTTAGTAGTGCAAGATGCATTTGAAACCATATCCATATCAGGACGATACGATTTATTGTTAACACCCATAACAAACATAGGGGTGTCGTCTTTGGAGGGAGCCGACATAATTACTTTTTTTGCTCCGGCATCCAGATGACCTTGTGTTTTTTCTTTAGTTAAGAACAAGCCTGTTGCATCAACAATATATTCTGCTCCAACTTCTTTCCATTTTAAGTCAGCAGGATTTCTTTCGGCTGTAACGCGGATTGCTTTTCCGTTCACCACCAATTTCCCATCTGCAACACTTACTTCACCGTCAAATCGGCCATGCACGGAGTCGTATTTTAGCATATAGGCCATATAGTCAACATCAATAAGGTCGTTGATGCCAACAACTTCAATGTTTTTTCGTTTCATCGCAGCGCGAAAAACCAAACGACCGATTCTACCGAATCCGTTAATTCCAACTTTAATTGTAGACATAATATTTTTATTTTTTAATTAATTTTCGATTTACAAATTACTGAATAATTCCACACTTATACAATTTAAAGAGGAAGTATATTTACGCAAACGATTCCAATTCCGAGAGTTAATGGATTATTATTTTAATTTTATTTCCGGCCAAAATCAGCAGGAATTTCTCCCCAACCTTTAGTGTCCCATTTTATAACTTTGTTTGGAAAGCTATTATTGTGCAACCAAAAAAGTGCGCGATCGATCAACTGGAATAACTTTTCATTTTTTTCGCTTCGTTCTAATTTAGTGTTGACATGTTTTTTACGCAACCAGCTTAAAGCGGTCATGGAATCGGTGTAAACAGGGATTTCTGAATTTTGTTTTTTGAGATAGGCCAAGGCATGAATAATGGCTAAAAATTCACCAATATTCACTGTTCCTTGTGGAAACGGGCCTAAATGAAAAAGGCGAATGCCTGATTTAGTATCTACTCCCTGGTATTCTAAAATCCCTGGATTTCCGCTGCAAGCAGCATCTACGGATAGGCTATTCCATTCAATATCAGCATCTCCCAATTTCATAGCATAAGCCGCCGATTTATCGTAAACCTTTTTATTGGAACGATTCATAAAATCTGATGGATTGCCATTTAGAGCTGTAGTTGCCATTTCTAAAGTAGGAAATGATTTATAAACTGCCCCTTCGAAGTTTTTTATTTGCTTTTGGCAATCGGCCCAGGAATCGTAAATGCCTCTTTTATGACCTTTCCAGACGGTATAATATTTTTTTTTGGCTTTGCTCATATCAACAACAAAGGTAGGGAGTAATTGGTTAATATGTTGATGTGTTAATGCGTAATTTGCTCTGATATTTTGGATTGGTGAGAAAGCTCTATTTTAATGAGATATAAAAATGAGAATGTGACCTGACCTGACAGACTTTGACTTGACTCGTCCTGATTTTTGTTTACATCAGCACATTATCGTATTATCTCATTAGCACATTATTCTTCTGCCAAAATTTCAGCCTGATAGCACTGGTACAATTCTTGTAAAAACGCACTCTAAACAAGAAAGAATGAAATTGATTACCCTACAATCATATAAGGAATTACAAGAGAAACTGAAAGAGCATCCAAATGCGTTTCTTTTGATTTATAAAGGCGGGTCTAATGTTAGCGACTGTGCCTTAAATAATATTGAAAAAGCAATTGATGAGAAAACCATCGTATTTGCTGCTGATGTTAGCAAGGTAAAAGACATTCATCCAAAATACGATATTAAAACAGCACCTGTCCTTTTGTCGTTTGAAAAAGGCATATTTAAAAACACATACAAAGGTTGCGATGAAGAACAATTCTATTCCTCTGTTTTTGAGCGAAATATATATGTAGCACAAGGGAAAAACGATTTATCAAAACATCAAAAAAGAGTGACTGTCTATTCTACACCCAGCTGTAGTTGGTGTACCACTTTAAAAAACCATTTAAATATTCATGGTATTAAATATACCGATATTGATGTGTCGAAAGATCAAAAAGCAGCCGAAGCAATGCTTAGGAAAAGCGGGCA
This sequence comes from uncultured Draconibacterium sp., assembly GCA_964412145.1. Taxonomy (GTDB): domain Bacteria; phylum Bacteroidota; class Bacteroidia; order Bacteroidales; family UBA12170; genus UBA12170. Next base: position 8,865 of record CAYPOW010000085.1, on the reverse strand, counting down.
ACAAGGTGTGCCTCAAACAGATATAAGCGGACAGGTAATTGTTGGATTCGATAAAAACAAAATCAATTCCCTTTTAGGAATTGGTGCTTAAAAGAATAAATTTGCAAACAGATAAACTTAAAATAAAATAGGAGATAAATATATGAAAGAGTTACAACCATTAAACGACAATGTTTTACTGGATATTTCGGTAGATAAAAAGGAACAAAAAACTGCTGCTGGTATCATTATTCCCGATTCGGCAAAAGAGCAACCTCAATATGCAAAAGTGATAGCTGTTGGTGTTATTGAAAATGCCGGAATAAGTGAAGGAGATACTGTTTTTTACAAAAAATTTGCAGGAACAGAAGTTGAATTTGAAGGAAAAAAATATCTTTTCCTTCCTTATGCAGATGTTTTAGCAAAAATTGTTGAAACAGAAGAAATTTAATTTTGAAATAATCAGATTAAAAAAGCCCGATACTCATTTTTGAGTATCGGGCTTTTTTTTATCCTTGTGCGTATGTTTCGTTAGCTTTTAAAACGCGCAGAAAGTTCCCTCCCCAAATTTTAATTATTTCTTCTTCTGTATATCCTCTTCTTACTAATTCGATTGTGATATTAGGAAGTTCACTAGCATCAAAACAACCATCTACTCCACCACCACCATCAAAATCAGTTCCTATTCCAACATGATCAATTCCGGCGACTTCAACCATATGGTCGATATGATCAACCACATCTGGTACTGTAGCTAAAACAGGAGGAAAGAGCTTGTTGATTGAACGCCAGGCTTTACCGGCTTCTTTTTGTTGCTCATTGCTTAAGCTTTCATAATTATTGTACTTTTTACGAATAGCCATGCGCATACTATCTGCCTGAGGGTTGCGTGGAGTTTTCTTCACGTAAGAACTCAAAATACAAACCTGAGCAACTCCTCCATTTTCGGCAAGTTTTAAAAGCATATCATCGGTTAGATTTCTTGGGGAATCACAAATCACGCGAGCACTTGAATGTGAGGCGATTACAGGTGTTTTGCTTTGTTCGATAACATCGTAAAAAGACTTGTCGGAGATATGTGATACATCAATTAACATGCCCAATCGATTCATTTCGCTTATTACTTGTTTTCCGAATTCACTAACTCCATTGTGCTCAATAGTGTCAGTGCTTGAATCGCATAAATCATTATTCTTAGTGTGACAAAGTGTAATATAACGTGAGCCTCTGTTAAAGAAAACTTCTACATTATTTAAATCGCCGCCCAAGGCATAGCCATTTTCAATGCCCATATAAACAGCACGTTTTCCTGCTTTTTCAATGGCATAAATATCATCAGCAGATAAAGCAATTGTAGCCAAATCTGAATTTTTGTTCACAACGGAATAAATGGAATCGAAAATTTGATGTGTTTTTGCAGTTACTTTGCTATGTCCCTCAGCATTGCGGGGACCTTGCCCCAAAAAGACAGCCATAAATATGCCATCCAGTCCGCCTTCTTTCATTCTTGGAAAATCAACTTTAGTAGAAGATTCATAAGGATCGTGACGCACTGATACGTCGAAATCTTCACGTGTAAAAAGCATGGGTGTGTCTGTGTGTGAATCGATGGTTGTGGCTTTTTCGTGAATTTTTAAGGCTTTTTCAACTAATTTTTCCTCGGCTGTTTTGCAGGATGAAAAAAGCAGTAAAAAACCAACCAGAATTAATAGTTTGTTTTTCATAAATTTTTTTATTTGGTTTTGTTTGAAGATTACAAATATAGAATTTTAAAAATATTTTTGCCTTTCATTTATAAATTTATTACCTTCGTTCTTTCTGATCAGGTATGATTAGGAGAGTAAATACCCGATCTATTAACGCTATTAATAACCCACATTTTATGAAAACGGTCTTAATTACAGGAGCTTCAAATGGAATTGGAAAAGAAATAGCTTTGTTATTTGCTGAAAAAAAGTACCGCCCAATTTTAGTGGCCAGAAGGCTGCCTTTTCTGAAAGATGTAGCGGAAGATATCAAAGAAAATTATTTTATCGATCCAGTGATAATTCCGCTTGATCTTTCAAAAGCAGATAGTGCAGAAAAATTAGTGAATACTTTAGAAAAAGAAAATATCCACATCGATATTTTGGTAAATAATGCAGGATTTGGCGATTTTAGTTCTTTTCATCAGGAAGATATTGTCAGGATTGAAAATATGATGAATTTAAACATGCTTACACTCACCAAATTATGTCGTTTGCTGGCTCCTTCAATGGTAGAAAAAGGATTTGGTCATATTTTAAATATAGCATCCACAGCAGCTTTTCAGCCTGTCCCCAATTTTGCCGTTTATGCCGCTACCAAAGCGTATGTACTAAATTTCTCAGAAGCTTTATCTCATGAACTTAAACCTCTGGGCGTTTTTGTAACAACAGTTTGTCCGGGAGCTACACAAAGCGAGTTTCAGGAAAAAGCACTGATGCATAATTCCGATAAAATATTTGTAAATGCGCCCATGTCTTTTGAAGTTGCAGAATTTGCATTTGAAGCGATGATGAAACGGAAAACCGTTGCAATTTATGGTTCAAGAAACAGATTTATGACTTTTATGCAAAGATTTACACCTCGAAAACTAGTCATCAATATTGCAGCTAAGATGATGAAAGATTAGTCTTTTATTAGTTTAGTTGACCACAAAATAGCTTCCAATTCACGCAACATAACTGCTTTTTTTTGTTTTGGAGCATATAAAAAGCCATCCACGGTAATTACTTTGTTGTGATTCTCATCAACAAATGTGTAGGATAAAAAAGGACCTCCCATAAAATCGTTTTTCAAATCCCAAAGTCCGCGTAGTTCAGTCGAATATAATCCGTTAAAACTAATCCTGCGATTTTGAACGGAGACATACTCATCTGCTACTTTTTGATAGGATTCAGGAGTAGGGCCCGGAATTTTTACTTGTGTCAACAAATTGCGCTGTCTTATTATCCTGTTGCTATTGAATACGTTAGTATCAGAATAAGGTTCTGTATAAACCAGGATACTCATAGAATTAGTTGTGGTTTCTTTCCTTATCCAGGCAAAATTTTCTTCCAGAACAGCAATATTATATCCTTTTGGCACATTCATTTCTAAATGAAAGTCTTTGCGTAACTCCCGAACAATATTGATATTTTTAAATTTTGAAGCATAGCTGTTGATAATTCGAACTCGTTCATTTTCTCTATATAATTCCAATGCCGTCTTTTTGTTTTCTTCAAAAACGTTCAAAAATTCTTCATGAGAAGGCGCATTAATTTTGATAACTATTTGAGGCTTAGCCCATAAATCTTTGTGCGTTTCAATATAAGCTGATGAGAATTTTTTATCAATTTCAACAAGAAATAAATTGTGGTGCGCTTTAAACATTTGCTTTTCAAGCGACTTTACCTGTACATTAACTAAATTAAATTCGGGTTCAGAGATGGGTAAAACAGGCATTGATTGTGCAAAAGTTGCACGGATACTGTCACCCATTTCGCCATTCCACTGTTCTGTATTTTGGGTGATAATTAGCATTTCATTGGCACCTCCTGTAGAAGCAATCTTTCCTCCTTTTGCTCCTTCGCTGCACGAAGTAACACTCAAAACACTTAAAATAGAAAGAGATAAATAAATAATTTGTTTTTTCATTTGGAAAAGTATTGATGTTAATATTTACAACTTTGGCAATTAATTTTGATGTTCAAAGAAAAGCAAATACCATTCCAAAAACAAATTAATCAGGAGCTTAGATGTATTTTAAGCTTTTGTCCTGGTTTTAATTTACTGGAGCCTCCCAAATGATTGAGTTTTCTAATACTATCAACAGTTGAATTGTATTCTTTTGCAATGTCCCAAAGAGTATCACCGCTGCGTACCGTGTGATAAAATATTTTGTCACCCGCTGAATTGACAATAGGTTGTGGTTTTTGTTCCTCTGCTTTAACTCTTAGATTTTGCCCCGGGCGAATCAAATTATTGTTTAAATTATTCCAGGATTTAATGTGTGTAATTGAAATGCCGTATTTTTTAGCAATTAAGCCTAAATTCTCACCAGATTTAACTTGGTGATATTTAGTGTTATGGGTAGATTGTTTTCGACGGGAAGCTGTCTTGGTGGAGTTACCGGCACTGAATACTATTAACTTTTGACCTGGGCGAATCATCGTGCTTCTAAGTCCGTTCCAAGATTTTAAACGCGATACAGAAGTATGGTAACGGTTGGCAATATAGCCAAGGTTTTCTCCATTACGAACAATATGAATACTTCTTTGTTTGGCCTCTTTTATTTTAGCCATTAATTTTTCGCGTTCGATGCCTTTCTTCGATTTAAAATTGTACAAACTGTCCTCGTTTTCAATAAAATAATTGAGTTGTTTTAGAGGTAATCGTAAAGTATAATACTCACCATCTACAACGGGTATTATTTCTTCTTTATAAGCAGGATTTAAAAATCGAACCTCTTCAATGGGTAGATGCAAAAACTCTGAAATCTGGTCGAAAGAAAGTACATCTCTTACCCGTATGCTATCTATTTGATTGAATAAAATCCCCGGATCTTTCGGAAAGATGTTATGTTCAGCGGCATAATTAAAAATGTAATTAACGGCAATAAATGCAGGAACATATCCTCTGGTTTCGCGCGGAAGAAATGGCCAGATAGCCCAATAATTTTTGAGTCCACCAGCTCTGCGAATGGCGCGATTCACATTTCCGGGGCCTGAATTATAAGCTGCTAAAACAAGATTCCAGTCATTATAAATGGCATAAAGATCTTGCATATGCTGACAAGCTGCTTCTGTTGCTTTGTATGGATCAAAACGATCATCGACCATCGAATTTTGATTTAATCCATACATTTTTCCCGTAGCATACATAAATTGCCAAAGTCCTTTTGCGCCCATTCTGCTGCCTGCCGTAGGATTCAAGGCACTCTCAACAATAGCTAAATATTTGATTTCCAATGGAATATTATATTTATCCATAGCGGCTTCAAATAGAGGGAAATAAATCTCAGCAAGTCCCAACAGACGAGCTGTTTGAGTACGCCCTCTTCCGGCATACATATTTATATATCCCTTTACGTGTTTATTATATTCTAAATCGATGGGAGTTTGTGAATTCAAGACCCCAATACGCAAAGCATAAACTGAATCGGAATAGACCGGACGATCTTCAGGTTTAAAATGATACACATTTAAAACGGTAGTATCGCTCTCAAAATGATAACGATCGAAAATTTTTAATGCAGTTAAACTATCAAGCTGTTGCAAAATAGCAGAACCATTTAATAAACTTAAATCTTCATCAAGGGAGTTGTTATTTCCGAATTTATTATCATAAAAACGAGTAAATGATAAGGTGTCAAAAACTTGATTTACTTCACTTAAATGATCCGCACTGGGATCGATTAAGGTGTCGACAGCTTCATAAATAGATGTGTCTTTTTGAGGTAGAATTTCTTGTGTTAGAATTAATTCCGCAATTTTTTCTTTTTCAGGTTTAAGACTTTCCTTCTTTTTGGTGATATTTTCGAGTTGTTTACATCCTCCTAAAAATAAAATTGTGCTCAGAAAAATAATAAAATAGCCTTTATAGTTATGCATAGTGTTTTATCTAAATGTTTGACAAAAATAGAATAAAAACAGTTGATACTAATAGCTATTTAATGGGAATATCTTAATTGTTCTTAAAATATTAATGCTTATAATTTGAGGGGCTTTTATTTAATTTCAGGAACCACACCCGCATTCGCCATGATTACCTTGACCGTTATGATCTCCATGACTATTGTCTGATGAGCAACAACTGTCGCCTTCCGATTTGGATGAGCCGCAACCACAGCCTCCATCATCTTGCTGGTGAGCTCCACCACTTCCGCAACCGCAACTATGAGATGGATTCAATTCTTCATCAGTGGCTTCTCTGATCTGTGCAACCAAGCCTTTGAAAAACAAATCGTTTCCTGCCAAAGGATGGTTGAAATCCATAACAACCATGGTGTCTTTGACTTCTTTAACAATGCCATTCATGCGCTTGCCAGTGTTATCCATCATTGGAATTTCATTGCCAATAACTAATATTTCATTGTTCATTTCCCCATCTCTTACAAAAATATCTTTCGATAATTCTATAATAGCTTTTGGATTATAATCTCCATAGGCTTTTTCAGCAGGTATTTGAAAACGAAAATTGCTTCCCATTTCTTTTCCTTCGAGAGCTTCTTCAAAAGCAGGTAATAAATTACCACTTCCAAACAAGAACTCTACTGCTTGATCTTTTCCAACTGTTTCTATAACTGAACCTTCGTAATCGTTCAGTGTCAATGTATAGGTGAGTGATGCGACTTTATTTTTAGTAATTATCATAAGATATTTAGATTCTGATTTTTAGATTCGGCAAAAATAAGCTCTATTCACTTAAAAGACGACGTTTTGAAGGCTAAAAATTATATTTAACAATAAATTAGCATTGAAGGCTGTATCGAAGTAAATTTGTGCTGCACTCAATTGTTTTTTTTAATCAATTTAATAGTAAATCGATGGCACTAGAAATAGAACGTAAATTTTTGGTTGATGGAGATTTTGAAAATCTTGCCATTAAAAAATTGAAAATAATCCAGGGATATTTGTCTTTGGATGAAGAAAGAATCATTCGGATTCGGATTCAAAATGAACAGGCTTTTCTAACTATCAATGGAAAATGCAATGCTTGTGTTTTAACACGCTCCTAATGGGAAATGGAAATTGATGTACTGGAAGCTAAAGGCCTTTTAAAACTTGCTATTGGGAATCTGATTGAAAAGATGCGTTTCCATATTCCATTTGAAAATCATCTATTTGAAGTGGACGTTTTTTTAGGCGAAAATGCAGGTCTTGTCCTAGCGGAAATTGAATTAAATTCTGAAAATGAACACTTTACTAAACCAGACTGGTTAGGCGAAGAAGTTAGCGGAGATGTAAAATACTATAACTCCAATTTGGTGCAAAATCCTTTTAGTCAATGGGAAAAATAAAGGATTTAGTTGTCCTTTTTTGATTTCACAATATTCAGCATCAATTCATCCAATTGATTTTGTGCTACCGAAGAAGGTGAATCAATCATAATATCGCGACCGGAATTATTTTTTGGAAAGGCAATATAATCGCGAATTGAATCAGAGCCGCCAAAGAGCGATGTTATGCGATCGAAACCAAATGCAACACCACCGTGTGGAGGAGCACCGTATTCAAAGGCATCCATCAAAAATCCAAATTGGGCTTGTGCTTCTTCGTCGGTAAATCCAAGATGCTTGAACATCAGTTTTTGTAAGCTACGGTCGTGAATTCGAATAGAGCCTCCTCCAATTTCCACTCCGTTAATTACTAAATCGTAAGCATTGGCTCTTACTTTTCCAGGATCGGTATCAAGTAAAGCAATGTCTTCTTTTTTAGGACTAGTAAATGGATGGTGCATAGCATGATAGCGCTTGTTTTCTTCGTCCCATTCCAAAAGAGGAAAGTCAAGTACCCAAAGCGGTGCAAAGGTGTTGGAATTGCGTAATCCCAAACGATTACCCATTTCTAAACGTAATTCGTTTAATTGTTTACGAGCAGGGTCTGCATCGCCAGAAAGAATAAGCATTAAATCACTAGGTTTTGCATCAAAGCGTTCAGCCATTGCTAATAGATCTTCAGAACTATAGAATTTATCTACGGACGATTTAAAGCTGCCGTCTGTATTATATTTTACATAGACCAAGCCTTTTGCTCCAATTTGTGGTTTTCGCACAAAATCAGTCAACTGATCAAGCTGTTTTCTCGAATAATTTGCCAAACCTTCGGCCTTGATTCCAACGATCAATTCTGCCTGATCAAAAATGGCAAAACCTTTGTTTTGAGCCAAGTCATTAAGTTCAACAAAGCGCATATCAAAACGAATATCAGGCTTATCGGAGCCGTACTGTTTCATAGCGTCGCTATATTCCATACGAGGGAATTCACCAATTTCGAGGCTTTTCACTTCTTTGAAAAGATGTCGGGTTAAACCTTCAAACATATTTAAAATGTCTTCCTGATCCACAAATGCCATTTCACAATCAATCTGTGTGAATTCAGGTTGACGATCGGCACGCAAATCTTCATCGCGAAAGCATTTAACTATCTGATAATAACGATCATAACCTGCAACCATAAGCAATTGCTTAAAGGTTTGAGGCGATTGAGGCAAAGCGTAAAATTGATTGGAATTCATGCGTGAAGGTACGATGAAATCGCGTGCTCCTTCAGGTGTTGATTTAATCAAATAAGGTGTCTCAATATCGAGAAACCCTTGTGCATCTAAATAATTACGCGTTGTAATCGCCATTCTGTGGCGCAGTTCCATTGCTTTACGCAAAGGATTTCTGCGCAAATCGAGGTAGCGATATTTCATTCGAAGCTCTTCTCCACCATCAGTCTCATCTTCAATTGTAAAAGGAGGCAATTTAGATTTATTGAGGATGGTAATATTTTCTACGATTATTTCAATTTCTCCCGTAGGCATTTTGTTGTTTTTGCTACTTCTTTCTGTAACCAAACCTTCGATCTGAATTACATATTCGCGCCCAAGTTTCCTTGCCTGTTCGCACAATGCAGCATGTGTTTCCATATTGAAAACCAATTGGGTAATGCCATATCGATCGCGTAAATCGATAAATGTCATTCCTCCCAAATCGCGTGAGCGTTGAACCCAACCACTTAATTTTACGGTTTTATCTATATCTGAAATTCTTAATTCTCCACAAGTGTGCGTGCGTAACATAGCTTAATGTATTTGTATCTTCTTATTTTAAGGCTGCGAAATTACTTATTTTTCTGATTAAGTGCTTCATTAGGTTTAATAGATTTAGTTATGTTTTTG
>CAYPOW010000084.1:11270-12347 GCA_964412145.1 uncultured Draconibacterium sp. | reverse complement strand
TTGATGCTACACTTTTCAATACCTTTAGAGGCTATGGTGGAGCTGTTGATCAAAGAGCTTCTGGACCATCACTTGCCGCTGAATTGGGAGCCATTGCCTCTATCACGCGCTCGGTTACAGGTGGATTAACCGACTTTCCGCATACAGGCAGCACTCGTTTCAAAGACAAGAAAATTCCTGCAATAGCCGTTTCGACCAATGATGCTGAAAAATTAAGCAAAGCATTGAAATCCAATCCAAATTTAAAAGTAAATATTAAAGTTGATGCAGAAGACATCGTTACCAACACGTATAACCTTATTGCTGATTTAAAAGGTAGCGAAAAACCAGATGAGTATATCGTGGTTGGCGGTCATCTGGATGCATGGCACAATACGCCAGGAGCTCACGACGATGGAGTTGGTTGTTTGCAATCTACAGAAGTTTTACGCTTATTCAAAAATCTTGGATTAAGAAACAAAAGAAGCATACGCATAATTTTATTTATGGATGAAGAATTATATCAAGCTGGAGGTAAGGCATATGCTGATTATACCAGAGAAAACAATATCAAGAATTATTTTGCTTTAGAATCGGATGCCGGCGGATTTACGCCTCGATTTTTCACTATTGGTGGAAAGGAAAATATACTTGCAAAAGCTCAAAAATATCAACATCTACTTCAACCCTATGGCATTGAGAAAATTATTGCTGGAGGAGGCGGTGTGGATATCGGTCCTTTAAAAGAATTTGGCGTTCCACAAGCTGGTTATCGTTCCGATTGGCAACGTTATTTTGATATGCATCATTGTGCTAATGATACTTTTGATCAAGTCAATTTTAGAGAAATGCAATTAGGCAGTGCAGCTATGGCGAGCCTGATATATTTGATTGATAAGTTTAATTTGGCGGAATAAAAAATAGGACTACGATGACTTGAAAAAAAGTGATACGATGACTTTAAGTCATCGTATCACTAAAGTTTTACTCGTTTTCCCCAAGAAATCTTTCTGATTCAATAGCAGCCATACAACCTGATCCTGCAGCAGTAACAGCTTGACGGTAGATAGTGTCTTGAATATCACCAGCAGCAAAAAC
>CAYPOW010000084.1:0-11170 GCA_964412145.1 uncultured Draconibacterium sp. | reverse complement strand
ACAATCATATACACTTTATTCACCATATTAGCAAGGTATGATGCTTCTTCGCAGGCAGTATCTCCACCTCCAACTACAGCAACATCAAGTCCTTTGTAAAAAAATCCATCACAGGTAGCACAAGCTGAAACGCCTCCACCATTGTATTCTTTTTCAGATTCCAACCCTAACCATTGTGCTGAAGCTCCTGTTGCAATTATCACTGTATCGGCGATGATGGTTTTCCCGTCATCGGACTTACAAGTAAACGGGCGCTGAGAAAAATCTACTTCAGTAATTTCTCCCCAACGAACATCGGCACCAAATCGTTTTGCTTGACGTTGCATATCTTCCATCATTTTTGGACCTTCAACGCCATCAGGATAACCAGGATAGTTATCTACTTCCGTGGTAATTGTCAATTGTCCACCAGGTTGCATCCCTTGATAGATAATCGGTTTCAAATCTGCTCTTGCAGCATAAATTGCAGCAGTATAACCTGCGGGGCCTGAACCAATAATCAAGCTTTTTACATTTTCAACAGCTTCACTCATTGTATATAGTTTTTTTTTGATTTTTGTCTTTGGTCTCCTAGCTACTCAAAAATTATTCCAGATGAAATTTATGCAAAAATACAGCTATTTTCTCCTCGATTTAAGTCAATCTTATGATGAAAGCTGACAGAATGGCGAAAATGCATAAACTCTTCTTTCGTCTCTGTATTTATATCAGATTTATAAAGATTGATAAAATCAAGCCATTAATAATCTATCCTCCATCTAAAAATAGTGATCGATAAGTTCTAAAAGCTTTTGGTTATTAATAGGCTTTGAGATATGATCGTTGCAACCGACCTCGATAGCTTTTTCTCTGTCACCATCCATAGCATAAGCAGTTTGTGCAATGATAATCACCTCTTTATTGAAACTGCGGATTTCCTTTGTTGCTTCATAGCCGTTCATTACAGGCATTTTTATATCCATTAAAATTAAATCCAGATCGGTATTGTTCCGACAAACCTCAACTGCTTCAAGACCAGTATTGGCAATAAATATTTCGGGCGCAATGGATTTTAGCGTTATCTTGAACAACATCTCCGACATTTCATCGTCTTCAACTACTAATATTTTAAGCTTTTTTAATTTATCAATTTCAGGAAAACCTTCATCAATTATTTTAATTTCAGGCTTTTGTTTTGTTGATAAATCAACAGGAATCGTAAAATAAAATTTGGAGCCTTCACCCACTATACTTTCAACCCATATCTCACCTCCCATTAGTTCTAAAAAGGCTTTCACAATAGACAAGCCCAAACCTGAACCTTCGTAATCGCTTGATAAAGTGTTATCAACCTGCACAAACCGATTAAAAATAGATTTAAAGTTCTCTTTTGGAATTCCTATTCCTTCATCTTTAACAAAAAATTCAATGTGTTTGTCCTTCACATTATATCCAAATTCAATTGTTCCTTTTTTGCTGTATTTAATGGCATTTTTAATCAGATTCATTAGGATTGCATCCAATTTCTCGTGGTCAGTAAAACAAACGGCTTCTTCAAATGGCAAAGAGGTTTGGGTTTTTAATTTTAATCCTTTATTGTCTGCCTCAGGCTTAAAGAAATAAGCTATTTCTTTAATTTGGTTGTTTATATTTGTCGCTGAATTTAGAACCTTTACTTGCCCTGCTTCAATGGTTGAGATATCAATTAAGTCTTTGATTGTATTCAACATACGAGCTCCGCTTCGCTCTATAACAGCAATAAATTCCTGTTGTTCCTCGCCTGAAAGTTTGGGCTCTTTTAAAAGCTCCGTAAAACCTAAAATTCCATTCATAGGTGTACGAATCTCATGACTCATATTGGCCAAAAAAGCAGACTTTAAACGATCTGATTCCTGAGATTTTTCTAATGCCAATTTCAAGTCTTCAATAGATTTTTTCCGCTCGAGAGCTACACTAATTTGCGGAGCAATATATTCCAATACTTTCGAATCCTCTTCATTAAGCATTCTTTCTCCTTCATAATTCTGAATTACAATAGCTCCAACTACTTTATCATTACTAAATAAAGGTACTCCAATCCAGGCTTCACAAAGAAGCCCATATTGTTCGATATCACCTTTCTTAATGTGTTCAGAAATCTCTTCTTTTTTAATAAACAATGCTTTTTTAGTGTTAACAACATAACCGGTTAAAGTATTCTCGACATGAAAGGAATCAATAGTTTCATCTAATTGGTCAGCCATAAAAGGAACTGACATCATCTGGGTTTTCTCGTCGTATAAGGCAATGTAAAAATTGCTTGTCTCTATGATCTTTTGGAGTTCAGTAAAAATGTATCGCGAAAACGATTCAAAGTTATCAGTAGCAAGCACCGCGTTGGATATTTTAACCAATAAATCTTTTGTGCTCTCCAGTTTTTTTCTTGCAGTAATATCCGTGATTGTGCCAACATACCCAATAATTTCACCTTTCGAATTCTTTTCCTGAACCGTTTGTCCTATTACATACACAACCGATCTGTCATTCCGAAGGAACCTATATTCAGCACTGGAATTTCTTTTGCTTTGAGAAGCGGCTATCCATTCAGCTTGTAATTTTTCCCTGTCGTCCTTATGGACTGCCTTTAACCAGCCATTACCCATTGCTTCTTGGGGCGATAAGGTTGAAATTCTGCAATAGGTTTCGTTTACATAAGTTGTATATCCTTCGGCATTTGTGCGAAAAATACCCACCGGTGAAATTTTAGCAAGTGTATGATAGCGTAGTTCACTTTCTTTTAATGCAAGCTGAATTTGTTTTTGCGCTGTAATATCTTCTTTTACAGCTATATAATTTGTTATTAAACCTTTGTCGTTTTTTAAGGGTGATATTATTGCATTTTCCCAATACAGCTTTCCGTTTTTCTTTTTATTAAGAAATTCGCCTTTCCATACTTTACCAGAAGAAATGGTTCCCCAAAGCACTTTATATTCATCTTCGGATTTATTTCCTGATCTAAATATACGTGAGTTCTCACCAATAAGTTCATCTAAAGTATAGCCCGTAATTTCTGCAATTTTTGGGTTTCCATATTCTATATTTCCAAGCGTATCTGTAATCAGAATAGAAACAGGACTTTGCTCAATAGCAAGTGATAATTTTGATACCGTTTTTTCTGCTTTTTTACGATCAGTAATATCTAAAACAGCAGCCAATTCTGCTGGTCTTCCTTCTAAAGTGATGGTTTCTAAATATATAATTCCAACACCAATTTCACCATTTTTTTACGAAAACTAACTTCAAAATCAGTCAGTGATTTATTCTTACTATAATGCTGATAAGCTCTTTCCCGTTCTGTTTCATTTGCCCATAACTGAACTTCTTCTCCTCTTAGCCCTATAACCTCTTCTCTATTATATCCAACTAATTTCGTAAATGCCTTATTGACATCAATAAAAACATTTTTTTCATCAGAAATAGTCATAGCAATTGGAGCCATTTCAAAAGCCGTATTGAATTTTTCTTTGGATGATTTTAATATTTCCTGGGAATGCTTTTTTTCGGTGATATCGTAAAATATACCAATTACTTTTGCTGATTTACTATTCTGGTCAATATGTAATTCTGCCGTAACTGAGCAATTAATAAATGAGTCATCTTTGTTTTTTAATACAACTTCATAGTCTTTAATCTGCTCGTTATTTTTTAGTTGATTAATTAAACGGCCTTGTGCTTCTTTATCAATATAATTATTAAAAAATGACTTTCCTATTAGATCTTCCCTTTTATATTGCCCTTTGGTAATCTTTTCAACTGAAGGGCTCAACTCCAAAATTACACCCTCTAAATCTATTTCAAAATAAACACCTTGAATATTTTCAAAAATGCTACGGTATTTCTCTTCACTTTTAGCGATTTGCTTTTCTGCATTTTTTAAATCGCTTATGTTCAACATCGAAACAACCGATTTTTTTGTATTGGGAATCAAACCAATATTTAGAATTACCGTTTTAAACTCCCCTCGAGAATTTATCATTTGAGCTTCAATTCTTGTGGGTGCTTTGTTAGGATCTTGCATACGAAGCGTACTGTACTTAACAAGCTTTTTCAAACTTTCGGGCGCAACATATTGAGTCCAGCTCGTCCCTACAACTTGTTCGGGCGAATAGCCTGTAATATTTATAAATTCCTGATTTGCAAAAAGTACATTTGTATGTTCGTCGACAATCATAGTGGCCGTTCCTGTATTTTCAAAAATAGCCCGGTAATTTTCTTCGCTGGTCAAGAGTAATTCTTTGGTCTGTATCCTGCTGAGTGCCAGTGATATTTGGTGTATAATGGATTCGGTTAAAGCCATTTTTTTAAATTGATTTTCTTTCTTAAAAGCAAAGCAAATCCCTCCAAAATATTGATTGTCCCAAATAAATCCAATTGAAAACAATTCATGAATTCCAAGTATCTTTTCGATACCATAACAAATTACTTTTGGAAATTTATATGCTGTAAGTTCACACAATCCACCTTCAACATGGCAAATATTTTTTCTTTTATCTAAACTCTTATGAGCAATTAAATCATCAACAGAAAATTTCAATTGGCGGATATCCTTCTTTAGTACGGAGTTGATTTTTTCAACTGTCGAATTGGAGCCAATAACTTGTTTTACAACCGTATCACGCGTTTGTTGATTACATTCTGTTATTAGTACATAATCGGCGCCTGTTAACGAAAAAATCTCATTTCTTATGTAAGCATAGATACTGTCCCGAGAATCGAATTCAAGGAGTGAACTACTTGCGTCCGAAAGGGTTTTAATATCAGCAATACTCTCCTGAGTAATAGCAGCACTTTTTCGCAGAATGTCCTGATTTAATTCTTTGAGTTCCTCTGTTTGTTTTAGCATAAGCGAACGCATAAAACTCATTTCTAAATGCGTGTGTACACGTGCCAAAACTTCTACAGCAATAAAAGGTTTGGTAATATAATCGATTCCGCCTACAGGAAATCCGCGTAAAATATCTTTCGTATTTGTTAGGGCATTGATAAAAATAACTGGAATGTATTCTGTTAAATGGTTGTTCTTTAGATTCATACACACTTCGTAACCATCCATATCGGGGAGCAAAATACCGAGCAGTATAAGGTCGGGCTGCTCATTATTAATGGATGAAAGTGCTTCGAAACCTGTTTTTGCACTATTTATTTTATAGCCTTCTTTTGCTAATAAATTGGTGAGAATATTCAGATTCTCTTGCAGATCATCTACAATTAATATCCGTCCTTTTGTTGCTGTTAATTTCATTGGATTTTTATTACATAAATGTGTTTTAAAATATTTTTAAAGAGGCGATTACTAAATTTTTTTTGTTAGAGCTTATTCTTACATAAAAGTCAGATATATAATAAATTATCATAACTAGAGTCTTAATTTTCTGTTGCTTTATTCATTAAAGGTAATATAAAAACAAAACAGAACCCATTAATTCTTCACTCTCCACCCAAATTTTTCAGCTATTTGTTGCTTTTTATCCCTATAAAAGTAGTAATAAAATCACAGATACAGATAGCATCTGATTGCGGAGGGTAAAATATTTTTATAAAATTGCTCATTCTATTCTGTAAATGTTGATTCTCCGATAATAAAAAAACAACCACTTACAAAAGTATAAAATCTAGATGTATTTACCTAATTGCATTATTTAAAATGTGTTAGAATTTGTATTCGTTGACTTTTTGGAAGTAATTGATGGAATTTAAATTTAAATCCAATACGATTATTCTTTTTATTACACACTCCTATTTGATTTTTCAATCTCACCTAATCAATACTGAAAATACTCTTCATCTATATTATACCAACCTAAGTTTGTAAAATATTATTTTTGGAGAAACAAAGAAAGAATAATTCCATTTATTTATCATTCATTTGGAATTATAATTGGTATTACAAATTCTAAGGAGAAATTGAATGTTTGATAGCTATTGGAATGCTAGCTTATTTTAGAAAGAAAAAATGGGTGAAAATAAGCTGGATAACGATTAAAAACCTAATAAAAAAGAGGACTGATATCAAAAAGATTTAGCTCTTCCATTTTAGGTTTAGAAATAAATTTGCTGCATAAATTACAAGTATACTCTGGATGTACCTTGTAAGTAGTAAATTGAAAACCCATATCTTCCGATGAATAAGCCAGCCTGAAATCGGAGTAAAACTTTTTAAATGAGAAAGAACTCAACGACATACTCATTCCTTTTCCTACAGCTTTCATATAACTCTCTTTGAGCGTCCAGAGTTGATAAAAATAGTTTATCTGCTCTTCTTCTTTTGCAAAAGCAAATAGATCATCTAATTCTTCTTGAGTAAAAAAACGTTTGGCTACTTTTAAGCGATTGCCCTTATTTTTTTCAATATCGATACCAACAGGGCAATCAGAAAAAGCAACCACTACGTAATCGCCCGAATGGGAAATATTGAAATGCGCTTTTGGATATTTTTTTAAAAAGGGCTTGCCATGTTCGTTATAATCAAAGTCTATTTCAAATGGACTTAAATTCAACTCATCAGCATATATTTTCCGCACAATTAAATCGCCAAACAAACTGCGTTGTTTATCAGCCGTAAACTTAAATTTTTCTGTTTTTAAGAGTACGTCTTGTGGTAGTCTGGATTTTACTTTTTGATAGAAATTATCAAAGTCAGATTTTGAAACCAAATGATAGGAGAAAACTTGAAGCATTAGTGAATTTAATTATTTCATATTAGCAATTAAATATTCTCGCAAAGGCGCAAGGTCGCAAAGTTTTTAAAATAATTCATTAAAAATTAGAATATCTTGGGAAAACGCGTTGGATTTACTTCATGCATCATATTGTAAATGGCCTCGAAAACATCTTCCGCATTTGGATTAGAGAAATAATCACCGTCAGTTCCATAAGATGCGCGGTGATCTTTTGCAGTGAGTGTTCGTGGCTCGGCATCCAATGAAAAAAATCCTTTTTGTTCTTCCAGAACTTTCTGCATCATAAAAGCCGTGGCTCCACCTGGTACATCTTCATCAAAAAACAAAACCTTATTGGTTTTATTTAAAGAACGACCAATAACTCCAGATGTATCAAAAGGCAGAAGTGTCTGAACGTCTATTAGTTCCACGTCGATGCCGTAGCTAGTTAATTGCTCAACTGCATCTTCTGCTATGCGCACACAAGAGCCATAAGTAACCAAGCTGATGTCTTTTCCTTCTCTAAGTATTTCAGGTTTTCCTATAGGCACGCGAAATTCACCTAAATTATCAGGCATGCGCTCCTTCAATCGATACGCATTCAAAGGCTCAATAACTAAAGCAGGTTCGTCCGATGCCAATAAAGTATTGTAGAATCCGGCAGCTTGTGTCATATTGCGTGGTACACAAATATGAATTCCACGTATGGAGTTGATAACCATACTCAAAGGCGAACCTGAATGCCAGATTCCTTCCAAACGATGTCCACGTGTACTGATAATAATGGGCGCTTTTTGTCCTCCATTTGTGCGATAAAGAGTCGTGGCAATATCATCGCTCATCACTTGCAATCCATACAAAAGATAATCGAAATATTGAATTTCAGCCACAGGGCGGAAGCCTCTCAATGCCAGACCCAATCCTTGTCCAATAATGGTTGCTTCGCGGATTCCTGTATCAAAAATACGAGTTTCACCATATTTTTCCTGCAAGCCTTCATAGGTTTGATTCACTCCTCCAATTTTTCCAACATCTTCGCCAAAAGCTACGACTAAAGGATTATTTTTATAAATAACATCCCAGTTATCTCTGAGAATTTCGCGGCCGGGAGCAAATTTTGATTGATCGGAATATGTAGCAGGAATTTCTTTGATCAGCGTAGCGGCTTCCCTTGTCTGACTGTGCAAAAATGAGTTGTAACGCTGCTCATTTTCTGCCATTTGCTTGTTGAGCCAAAGCAAAACATTAGCCTTTAAAGAATGTTCAGGGTCGCTACAATGATCACAAACCAGGCGCAAAATTTTTCTGGCCGAAGAAATAATATCTTTTCGTAAAGGTTCGCCTAAAATGGCCAAATCCTTTTTTATTTTATCAATTTGAGGTGTATTACTGCATTGACATGTAGCAATATTGGCTATATCCAAAAATTCGTCGCGTTCCTTTTTAATAGGATTTAAATTGGCTTTCCAAGCCGATTTTTTTGCTTCTTTAGCGCGTTTTACTGCCTTTGTTTCAATCTCATCCAGCTCATCTGTGGTAGCAATGCCATCTTCTAACAGCCATATCTTCATACGAAAAATGCCATCAAAATCTTTTTCCCATTTCAAGCGATCTTCTGATTTATAGCGCTCGTGAGAGCCCGAAGTAGAATGTCCCTGAGGCTGAGTAACTTCAGTAATATGAAACAAAACAGGATTGTGCTCTTTTCGACAATGCGCGATTCCCTCTTTGTATATTTCAACTAAATGGGCATAATCCCAAGCCTTTGCCTTTAAAATTTTAAAGCCTTTGCCTTTTTCGTTGTTTTCAAATCCACTTAAAACTTCCGAAATATTTTGTTTCGTTGTTTGATATTTATTAGGAACCGAGATTCCCCAACCATCGTCCCAAACGGAAATAGCCATAGGAACCTGCATAACTCCGGCTGCATTAATTGCTTCCCAAAAGTGACCTTCAGAAGTGGAAGAATCACCAATTGTACCAAATGCTACTTCGTTACCTTTGTTTGTATAAGTCTCTAAATGATGTAGTTCTGTATTTTCTTTGAAGAGTTTTGACGCCAAAGCCAAGCCTACTAATCGAGGCATTTGACCAGCCGTAGGCGAAATATCTGCGCTGGAATTTTTTTGTTCCATCAGATTTTTCCACTGACCATTTTTATCGAGACTGCGTGTAGCAAAATGGTTATTCATTAAACGACCACCATTGGCCGGACTATTCTCTGGATTTGTATCTCCATATAGTTGAGCAAAAAACTCTTCAGGCTCCATCATTCCCGCTGCAAGCATAAAGGTCTGATCGCGGTAATAACCTGAGCGCCAATCACCCTTTTGAAAAACTTTGGCCATAGCCAATTGTGGAATTTCTTTTCCATCACCAAAAATTCCAAACTTGGCTTTACCGGTCAGCACTTCGCGCCTTCCCAACAAACTCAGTTGCCTACTCAAATTAGCAATATAATAATCGTTTAAAACTTCTGATTTATAGTCTTTTGAGTGTGTTATTTTTGTTTTTGTCATTTAAACTCATTCTAAATAAGATATGCAAAAGTAAGGAAAAAATTAAGTTATTCTTTTGTAGCTCGTTCTTAATCTTCAGAAAAACACATAGATCGTGCTACCCAAACTAATTATAATTTGAAAAATGTGAGCAAACCTTAAAAATTTCTTCTTTAAATAAACTAAAATAGCAGAAGCTATTATAATCTCAATAAATCGGCTATTTCTTTTTAAAGAAATTTACAATAAAAATAAGCACAACTGCGCCAATTGTGGCTGTTATGAGTGTTCCCAATATTCCTGAGCCTAAACTAATACCCAGTATACCAAAAAGCCAGCCTCCAATAAGTGAGCCTGCAATACCTAGCAGTAAATTAATAATCCATCCAAATCCTTTGCCTTTCATTAACCAACCTGCCAAAAAACCGGCAGCAATACCGATTAAAATAATGTAAATCAATTCCATAACAATTTAATTTTGGGTTAAACAATATTAAAAACAATTCAAATATAAAAAAATAAAACAAACTCAAAATTTAGCTATTAAATATGTCTTCATTTAATTGAAGAATCCGCGTATTTTCTAATTTCCATTTTTGAATAACCTCTTCCACAAAAATATCCCGCACACAAATTATCCATTTTTTATCCATAACCGAAATTAATTCAGAAAAAACAGGGCCCCATAAATAACCTTGCATATCGAGTTTACCAATTTCGTCCAAAACAATCCAATCGTTTTCCTGAACAGCTTTACGTAAAATTATTTTTCCTTTTTCTATGGCCTCTGGATTAAAATAAAAAGCCTTCGTTTTTTGCCAGCCTTCTATAAAACCCCTTTGTGCAAAAGGTATATTTTTGCTATCCTGAATATCCATCAAATCAAATCCAGAGCGAATATTATTTTCCCAAAAACCCGGGGCGATAATTCCTCCTACACTTTCTCCTTTCGATTTTAGCTGATTTACCAATTCGAGGCAGCGCATTGTTTTCCCTTCGCCTTGTTTTGCGGATAAAATATAGATTTGCGGTTGAATCATCAGGCGAAATCGCGGATAAGTTGTTTGGCCAGCTTTGGCAAGCCTTCACCAGCTTTTTCAGCAATGGTTTTAATCTGTGATCTGTATGCTTGTTGCTCTGCATTGGGGTCAATATAAAAAACCGGAATATTTGCAGGAGCATAGTCGATTAAACCTGCTGCAGGATAAACCACCAAAGAAGTACCAACAACAATTAAAATATCGGCTTGTTGTACAATGGCGGCGGATTTCGAGATGTTGGGAACGGCTTCCCCAAACCAGACGATATGAGGACGCAGTTGCGAACCTTTTTCACATAAATCGCCTTTTTTTAATTCCCAGTGTTTGAGCTCGTAAACCAGATTTTCATCCACTGTACTTCTAACCTTTTTTAGTTCACCATGTAGATGCAAAACTTTTGTAGATCCAGCTCTTTCGTGTAAATCATCTACATTTTGAGTGACGATTTCTACATCGAAATGCTTTTCCAAATCGACCAAGGCTCTATGACCCGCATTAGGCTCTACTTCAAAAAGTTGCTTTCGCCGAATGTTGTAGAACTCCAAAACCATTTCCATATTATTTCGCCAGGCAATCGGGCTGGCCACTTCTTCGATGCGGTGATTACGCCACAATCCATTGGCATCTCTAAAAGTAGAAATTCCGCTTTCTGCGCTAATTCCAGCGCCACTCAAAACAACCAGTTTTTTCATATACTTACAAAGATAAGAAAATGCCAAGAAAGAAATAAATAATGATACTCTCAACCGAATGAAGTGATGCACGAACATCAGCCAACGGGTTAACCCGTTGGTTAAGATAATATATCTATCAAAAAAAACAGAAGAAAAATATCTCCCTCACATTTCCCAGCCATTTTTTTCTTAGTTTTGATTCGATTAAAAAAACACAAGCATGAAGCGACCCGTACTTTTTATTCTGTTGACAAGCCTGTCAATTTCTCTTCTATCTCAAA
>CAYPOW010000083.1:7846-12356 GCA_964412145.1 uncultured Draconibacterium sp. | reverse complement strand
TGTACCATTATTGGATGTTGAAGAACTTGAAGCACGAACAGTAACCGATGTTCCTATATTGCCATAAGGGTATGAGACATTAGTCCCGCCCCAGGTAATTGTTACATTTGGTGCATTTTGAATTGAAACCGTTGTTCCTGAATAACAAATAATATCTGGAACTGTTAGGCTTGGGGATCGGAGTAAATTGGTTGTACTTGCTCCGGTACTGTTTGGGTCGAGCCAGTGGGCAAGTTGAGTTGCATAGGTATTGTTACCATCCCAAGAGAAATCAAATCGGCCATATTCCGCACGTGGTTGGTCACAATAATCTTCAGTTTCGTCATAAATAAAATTTCCATGTAGTTGACCAACAATTCTTCCATCTTGATTAAAGATTGGTGAACCAGATGAACCGTGTTCAACAACCCCATCATCAAAATTAATTAACCAATGTCCATCTGTAAGACCACCTGGTCCCCAGGTACTTGTAAAAAAAGAATTGTTTTCAAAAGAAATTTTCATATAGTCTCCTGAGGGGTGATGTATTCCGACCCCCGATGTCGGTGTATTATCCCTATTATCCCAGCCCTGATACGCAATATTCCCATTTCCGACCGGAGAATCTTCCATTTCAAGCAAAGCAAAATCTGAGTCAGCCCATGAGGAGGTAAGAACTGACCCATTATAAGTTATGGCAAAATAGTTCATTCCCCCGCAATCGTTCTCCCTAAAACCAAACTTAAACAACCAGCTTGTTTCATTTTCATCCAAACAATGATTTGCAGTTAAAATATATGGCGTATAATCATTCGCAGTATTATTAACCAATCCTCCAGTACACCACTCAGTACCGCTTGATAAGAGTACTAAAGCTATTCCATCAGACTCATCTCCCCAATTTGGATAGCAATCAATGTTATTATGACATGCTTCAGCTGTCCCAGGTCCTGTTGAATACCCACTATACATATTTTTGTATGCATGTACAATACGATTAATCCTTAACCTTGTCTTTTCCTTAAAATTTGATGGTTCAAAAATATGTAACGTAACTTTATCCCCTTGTACCATATCAGTTAAAAACAAACCTTTTGTTAAATTTTGTTTATTTGTAACCGGACCATAAACCATTGAACCATCATCATTATAAATGTAGAGTTCACCCTTTGGTGGCAAAAACAATTCATTAAAAATAAAATTAATCGAATATGCTCCATCAGATTCAACGACTAAACTCCATACTCTTCCGTCGGTTGTATTTTCCCAATAACCATCCTGTAGAGAATAATTCACATCAAATCCTTTCCCAAAGCGAAAGGGCACGTCCAAACCTTTTATAGCTTCGTCCTCTTCCAGAAAAGAAGCGATATCGAATTTAGGTAATTTCATTATTCGGGAATTTTTTTGCGAAATTTTAAACTTTGGGTATTTCTCGAATGCTTCATTTTTGCTCAACACTTTTGTAGGTACCTGGGCATATGAATTAATGTACGTTCCTATTGTTATTACAACTACAAATATTATTAACCGTTTCATAGTTTTTACTTTATTTTAAAATTAATTTTAAACTTTAAATTATTGATATTATAGCTTTTATCTTTTAGTAGATAATGAAAATCTAACTCAAAACCAGTTAAATATTCACCTTCCGTCAGATTTTCTTTTCCTGTAACACATAAAGGAGGATAATAATCATAAAAGTCTCCAAAAAAATTCCAAGGAGATTGTACTTTTGAAGTTTTACTTGGGGCAACCTTAATTTCATGAGGCTCTAAACTATATTCACACCATATTCCGGACCAGGGTTTCCCCATGTCTAATGGGTTATCAACAGACAATCGGTATACCCTAAAGAATTCATCATTTATGAACTCAGTTGTAATGATTATTGTATCCTTTTTTAAGTTCTTAATTGAAAACTGAAATATAAAATTTTCACCTTCGTTAAAAACTGTAGCAGGTTCTCCCTCTTCATTCAGCAAACAGAATTCGAATTCGATTCCGTTTACTTCTTTTTGAATCACGGGATCCTCATCTCCAATTTGGAGTTCGAAAAAATTTTCATCTTTTTCGCATCCAGTCCCTATTAATGAAAAGGACAGAATGATTAAGCACAATTTTAAGATTTTTGTTTTCATGTTTTTATTAATAATAGGTTATAAAAAATGTATTGGACTATTCCCCCACAACTGATTTAAACTTCAATTGTGAGCGAAATAAATCCAGTCTCGCGCTTTAAAATCTATATGTATTTTGTTCATTGTCAAACTTTTATATTTATACGAATTAAAATTATTAAATATGTATTTATAATCGTTGACTACAGATTATTTCCATACAATTAACGTCTTCAATCACTCCCAAAATTTGACACACCAAAAAGATTACCTGAACAGGTTTTTTCTTTTTTTCGGATATGATATCTTACATTTAGATATACAAACTGTTCAGAGTTAAGAATGTAACCGGGCAATATCAACTAATAGCCTAAAAAATTGTTTTACTATTACCAACTATATCTATAATGCAAAAAACAGCCAAAAGGTTGCGTGAGCAAAGAAAAAATATTTTAGTAACAGGATGACTTATAAGAATTAAACCACCTCCGCCACCGTAAAGGTGCTTCCTCCAATAAAAACCAAATCGCCTTCCAAAGCAGCCTTTTGAGCCGCTTTTAAAGCCACAATTACGCTTGAATACACTTCTCCTGCCAAACCGATTTGATTGGCTTTAAGCTGAAGGATTTCAGCATCCAATCCGCGTGGAATATCTGCCTTACAAAAATAATAGCGGGCCGTTTTGGGTAAAAGTTCCAGTATATGTCCGATGTCTTTATCATTCACAACTCCCAACACAAAATGCAAAGTTTTATGCGGAGTTTTTGCCAACTGATCTACGACATATCTTAAGCCATCTTCATTATGTGCAGTATCGCAAATAGTTAAAGGATTTTTAGATAGAATTTGCCATCGGCCTGCAAAGTGTGTATTTGTTAACACATTTTCTATCCCAATTTTTATTTTGTCCAATGGCAAATCCAATAGCAAAGCAGAACTTATAGCCGTTTTTAAATTGTTCGTTTGATAGCTACCCTTAAGGGGGAAATGGAGTTCATCTATTCCTTGCTTATTCTTCATCTCGATACTGAAAGCGAACGAATCTGACTTGTTTTGTTCGAGTTTTACCAAGTCATCGGCATAAAAAAGTGGAGCATTAAGCTCTAATGCTTTTTCTTTAAAAACACTTTGTATTTCGCTTTGTTTCTCACCGATAAGAATAGGAGTATTTGCTTTTATAATCCCCGCCTTTTCACTTGCAATTGCAGCAAGTGTCTCTCCTAAAAATCGCATGTGATCTTTCCCAATATTTGTAATTATGGCCAGCTCGGGAATGACAATATTAGTGCTGTCTAATCGGCCTCCCAAACCCGTTTCTAAAATGACAATATCTACCTCTTTTTCAACAAAATACTGAAACGCCATGGCCATAGTCAGCTCAAAAAAGGAAGGAGAAATTGACGTGAATTTTTGAGCATACTTTTCCACAAATTCCACTACAAATTCTTTAGCCGCCATTTCGCCATTTACACGAATACGTTCGCGAAAATCTTTTAAGTGTGGCGACGTATATAAGCCTGTTTTATAACCTGCTTCCTGATAAATAGAAGCCAACAGATGTGCCGTAGATCCTTTCCCATTGGTTCCGGCAATATGTACCGATTTAAACTGTTTGTGAGGTTGATTTAAAACCTCCATTAAAGCATAAGTATTATCCAGATTCGCTTTATAAGCAGCGGCTCCAATACGCTGAAATATAGGCAATTGACTATATAAAAAAGTTAGGGTTTCTTCGTAATTCATAAATTCATCAAACTGAGATAAGCCTCTGATATTGATTCTACAATATCGCTGGCAATCAAACTGGCCTGTCCTTTATTTTCAGCTGCAAAATCGCCGGCGATGCCGTGCAAAAAAACACCTAAAATAGATGCGTGCAAAGAAGTGTAATTCTGCGCTTTTAAACCCAATAAAATGCCTGTTAATACATCGCCTGAGCCGGCTGTTGCCATTCCCGGGTTTCCTGTTGAGTTGAAGAATACTTTTCCTTCGGGACTTGCAATGCTAGTATGTGCTCCTTTCAAAACTAAATAAACTTTGTGTTTTTTTGCAAAATCGATTTGTTTTTGTAATCGATCAAAATCATTTTCAGCTTTTCCGGCTAATCGTTCAAACTCCTTTATATGAGGAGTTAAAATGGAGTTTGGGGGCAAGAAACTCAACCATGTTTTGTTCTCCGACAAAATATTCAAGCCATCAGCATCAATAATCAAAGGCAATTTACTTTCCTGAATTAAAAATTTAAATGCTGCCTGACTCTGTTTTGCAATTCCAAGTCCCGGGCCAATCGCAATAGCTGAATAGGCTGATAAATCAGGAATTTTTGAAAAAATAGATTCGTTTTCATCTATACTTGTCATTAGTTCTGGAACAGCGGCTGGAATAATAGAGATACCTGATTTTGGATGATG
>CAYPOW010000083.1:0-7746 GCA_964412145.1 uncultured Draconibacterium sp. | reverse complement strand
GGCATAAAAAATGCCAGTTTAGGGAATTGAAAACTCAGCGTATAATCTGCCTGAAAACGAATAGTTTTTTTTAATACACTTGATTTGTCAGCAAAAACGCCGCTGGGAATATCGATCGCTATTCTATGCGTATTTTGTTTATTTAGATGCTCTACTAAATTTGCAACTAAAGAACTAAGTGGTTTTGATAATCCTGAACCAAATAAGGCATCAATAATAATTTCCTGATTTTTGAATTCTGGAAAATCAGAATCGAATTTAATTGCTTTTACTTCTACTCCTTTATGGATCTTCAAACGATCGCTATTTACCTTATGATCAACAGAATACCCTTCCGCTTCCAGGACAAAGACACGGACATCAAAATTGCGCTCACTTAGCAAGCGCGCGATAGTCAAACCGTCACCTCCATTGTTCCCCGGACCACAAAAAATGGCAAAGGATTGTGATTTGTCTGTTCTGGTTAAAATCCAATTAACACAGGCATTTGCAGCACGCTCCATTAAATCGATCGATTTAATAGGCTCATTTTCAATGGTAAATTGATCGGCTAAATGGACTTTATCAACTGTAAATACTTTTTGCATGGTGATGTTTTTTTGTGAAACTTTGTGATTTTGTGTTTTAGTGGCATATTTATTCTTGCCACAAAATCTCGAAAACACCAAAAACCACAAAAAATCAATTTAAAATTTTGCTACTCAATTTTCTTTACAATTCTTCCCAAATAATTATAATGTTCATCTTCATAAATTAATTCAGCTTTAAATCCATATTGATCGGCATAAAAGGCTAAATTTTCAAAATCGATAAAAAGCCAGGAAAATGGTTTTCCTTTTAAATAGCCATATTCAACCTGAAATTCTACTTCCCCGTAAAAAGAATCATTCAAATTTACAAGATAAGATCCATCCTCTTCCTGGTTTAAATAAATAAGATCGGACGAATCGAAAATGATCTGGCCTTTTGGAGTTAAAAGCTGATCGCATTTCTTGAAAAACAATTCAAATCCCTCCAATGTTTCAACCAAACCAATTCCATTCATTAAGAATAAAAGCGTATCAAATTTCTCCCCTTCAATATCATAAAAATTCTGACAAAATGCTTTACTTACTCCTTGATCCTTAGTTAATTGAATAGAATAAGGCGAAATATCAATTGCCTTCACATCAATACCTTTCTCCTGAAGGATTTTTGCATGAACTCCTGTTCCTGAACCAACATCCAACGTTTTACCACTAACCAAATCGAGTGCTTGCTTTTCAGTATCTGGCATTTCTTCGTAGGTGCGAAAAAAAATGGATAAATCATACTTTTCATCTTCCGCCTTGCTGCAAATTACCCTTAAAGTGGAGTCTCCATCGCCCTTTCGGTATTTGGTCAAAGCCAATCCCATTATATCCTCATCACTATTTAAAATGCCTGTTTTCATCTTTCTATACGAAATTACAAATTCTATATTATCTTTTCTCTCAATGTTTACTTTTCATTCATAATCCAAGCTAAAATAGATTAAAATGGGACTAAAGTCGAGGTTTAACATATTATCTATTTCCGTTGGCTTTAGCCCAATAAATCAAAATGCCAAACAGATGTAAAAACAAAAGGTCACCCGCAAACAACAGATGACCTAAATTAATTATTTTATCAAACTAGTCTTGAAGATCTTTAATGACTTCTATCAACTCAGGAAGATCCATGCCTAATTTTTTCAAATGTTCTATTTTAGGAACACCATTCTTAGTCCAGCCACGACGGAAA
Organism: uncultured Draconibacterium sp.; assembly: GCA_964412145.1. Classification (GTDB taxonomy): domain Bacteria; phylum Bacteroidota; class Bacteroidia; order Bacteroidales; family UBA12170; genus UBA12170. The sequence goes on along the minus strand of CAYPOW010000083.1, from coordinate 5,985 downwards.
TAAACTGCATCCAGCAATTTCTCGTATTGATCGAGGCGATATTTGCGTGTAATAGCCATTTTTTCTTCGATTGATTTGCCTTCTGGATCAATACCAAGAATATCTTTCATCTGACCATCGTAACGTTCTTCACGAGACAAGTATTCTTCCTGTGTTACAGGACCTGCAGCGCGGTATGGCTGAGCATCGTGTTTACGCAAACCATAACCACGACGAATATTAAAAATACGCTGGAAATTATAAACCCGCTCCGACTGATGAATCATTTCATGTTTGTCGAAACTCATATCTCCTGTTACAGCTTTGTAGATAGTTACATAATTATCAACATGTTCAGGCACTTTAGCAGGTTCATCAGTTTCACCATTAGTTTCAGGTTCTACATCGTTCCAAGGCAATTTACACAATCCTTGTAATCCAAACCAGGTACGGAACATAGGGAAATAATGAAGTGCCTCAGCTTTATTTTCGAATGTAGGTATCTGATTATTAACCATATCCATAAATATCAACCAAGCTTCATCGTGTTGAGGACCTTTATTGGTCATGGCATATCCACCTTGCTGAGCTAAAGATTCTTTAGACACATATTGAGAATATTCCAAACCTTTGTTTTCCATACCTATATCATTGATAAATTGAGCATCACCCCATCCATTTTTAATGAATAGGTCTTTCAATTTACGAACGCCCAAACCTGCTGTTTTTCCAAATCCTTCGCCTTTAGCTACCAAATGAAGCAATTCCATCGCTTGATCAGAATTTCCAAAATTCAGTTTTAAACCACTGGTGCGCTCTTCATTTAAAATGCCATTTTCATAACATTCCATTAGAAAGCCCATTATCGTCCCCCAACTGATGGTGCAAATTCCGTAGGTATCGCAATAGAAATTAGATTCGATCGTGAAATCAGGATTGAAAATACCCATAATTGAGCCTAAAGAAGAAGCTGTTTCATATTCTGGTCCTTCAACTAAAACACGACTTCCGGCATAAGGTCCGGTACGCAATAAATAATTATCGACACCCTTGGCACAAGCCATATTACAACCTATCCAACAACCATCAGGAACTCCTTGTGTAAAAAAGGATTTATACACATCAGAATGAATTTTATCAGCCTCCTTGGAAGTTCCAAACTTGAAATTATTAACAGGAAGAATATCGTAATCATTCATAATATTGGTCAAATGGGCAGTCCCTTTCGACTTCATTTCTGCCTGAGAATCATCCAATTCGCGCATTTCCCGATTGAATCGTTTTCCGCGTTCCTGGATAGCTGGCAAATCAACTACATTATTCAAATCGCCTTTTACTCCAGGAATTTTTACTACAACTGCTTTAATTTTCTTATTTCGCAGAACAGTTCCAATACCTCCACGACCAGCTTGCTTTAAACGCACTTCTTTACGCCGAGGATCATAAAAACTAAAATTAAGCATGCCAATTAATGAATGATCAGCTGCCGTACCGGCAGAAATTACACCTATATTACGTTTATCTTTATCGTCGTTAGCAAACATCTCTGTTAAATTGGCCGCTAAAAGATGGCTGTCTATTGGCTCTACTGGAGCTTCATAAATTTCCACTTTATGGGTAACACCATCGATGAAAATCACGACATCTTTTTCAGCCTTCCCTTGAATTTCTATGGCATCAAAACCAGAAAATTTCAGAAAAGGGCCAAAAAAACCACCAACATTACTATCAATAGGAATATTGGTTTGTGGAGATATGGAAACTACTAAAGACTTTCCTGTACCAGAATACTGTGTAATTCCTCCAATGGGTCCTGAAGATATATTAATCTCATTTTCAGGGTCATCCCATTTGGTAGTAGGAGTCGTAGCATCCCAAAGCAGACGCAAACCATATCCTTTTCCACCTATGAATTTCTTTTTCACTTCGGCAGAAACAGGCTTTTCTTTTATCTCTTTGGTTCCTACATTTACATACAAAGTTTTATCGGTATAGCCTTTGTCTAAAGCTTTCCAAGTGTAATTCCAACTGTTCAAAAGTTCGTGAGCAGCTTTCATTTCCTCAATTGTAGCCATAATATTTTTATTTTTTATTTAAATTCTATTTTCTGCAAAATTAACAAACAAAAACAGTAATAAATTTGTTTTCAAATGAAATCCGATAGGCATATATTTGCATATCGTTAATATTCATCCTTATGATTAACTATTCGATTAACATTCAATCTATTGACTTCAGTTTAGAACGATTAAAAATTACTGTTAATTAATAAACAGTTTAGTTTTTATGATGCTCATTAAAAGTTTTCAAACGGTATTCCAAATCGCCAAACTGACTTTCCTTCACTAGCGAAGTACAGGCTCTTATTCCTTCAATTCTTTCGCTTCCAGTAATAGCCAATGAAATAGCACTAATTCCATAATAAATCAGTTTATTTAAGAGCTCGATACCATCCATTCCAGGATAGGAAAAAGTAAAATAAAATCCATCGGCAATGGGACTATTTTCATCTTTATCGTACACAATTTTAAAGCCATTATCAAGAAATAATTTCTTCATTATCTTGGCTTTCTTACCATAAACCTTTACTTCCTCCACAAAATTAAACCGGCCTTCATTTGCTGCTTTTAAAACGCCATATAAACCATATTGCGCTGAATGGGATGTACCTGAACTTAAGGGATATATGGTACCAAAAACCATTGAATATCCAAAGCCATCGCTTACATAATAATTCAACAGATTTTCGAATTTTCGCTGAAACAGAACATCACTAATTACCATCATTCCTATTCGTTCACCAGCATAGCTAAACGCTTTGGATGAAGAAATAAAAAGAATATAATTATCGGTATAATTTGCAACACTTGGTTGATAAGGTGCCTGTCCTGCCACAGAATAATCTTTGCGAAAATCCATTGCGAAATAGGCCAGATCTTCCATAACAACGATATCATATTTATTGGCTAAGTCTCCAATTATTTTCAATTCGTTTTCTGTAAAACAAATCCAGGATGGATTATTTGGGTTTGAGTAAATAACCGAATGAATATGACCATTGGAAAAATAACTCTCAAGTTTTTCTCGCAATGCTTCGCCCCGAAAATTGTAAACATCAAAAGTTTCAAATTTTAAATTCAAAACTTTGTGCTGCATTTTATGAACCGGAAATCCAGGATCAATAAAAAGAGTAGTATTCCGTTCCTTATAAATTCTTGAAAGTGCCAGAAAAGAAGCAAAACTACCTTGCATGGAACCTACCGTTGGAATACATCCTTCTGGATTGACATCGATATTCAGGAAATTTTTAACGAAACTCGATATTTCGGATTTCAGGATGGGAGTACCTTGAATATCAGGATAAATGGCTGCCACTCCTTTTTGAAGTGCCTCAATTTGAGACTCCACACCAAATTTGTTTGGCGGCAGACCAGGAATTCCCATTTCCATGCGAATATACTTTTCTCTTGTTGATTCTTCAATTCGATCAACTAGGCGTTTAATCTCCCGGATAGTTGCTTTACCAACTTCCTTTATGCCACTTTCGGCAATTTTCTGACTTACAATGCTTGAATTTATTGGTGTTTCAATCATATCTTAAAAATTCTATTTGGTTCTATCTATTTTTCATTAAATAATTCTGCAACTGCCAATATAGTTCCCAATGCAATTCCTAATAGGGCAGCGAATAAGACCTGAAAATCAGGCGCTAACAAAAATGTGATTGTATGGGCCGGAATCCAAAAAAAAGGAATTGTTTTCTTAAAAACGAAATTCCACATTAAATCCCAATTTAGATTTCCGAAAATCCAGCGCATTTTTACTGGTTTCAGAAAGCCTATTAAAGTCCCCTTATTTTGAATGATATGCATATCAGTAATTTTATGCAAAGTCATCATAACAGGAGCATAGATTAAATTCATGGCTACACTAATGGAAAAGGCGACTCCTACTTTTGCCCAACTTAAGTCACCTTGCATGAATAGGGGGGCATCTTTAAATCCTAAATATACCAAGAAAGCTGGTGTTCCAACAGCAAAAATGATAAATGCAACTTTAATTGTAAGACCTAAAAAGCCCCAAACCAAAGCTCTTGGAATAATCCCAAAACCCTTTTCAATGTACACTCCTTTTCGAATTCGCAAGCCGATTACTTCTCCCAAAGTTGCCAAAACCGCAAACTTTAGAAAAGCCATAATAAGACCATGCTCACCATTAAATTGAATATAAAACTGATATACTTTTGGGTAGGCAAAAAAAGGATGGAAAAACAATAAAATTGTTAAAAAAAATAGGATGTCTTTTTTGGGCATAGCCTGATACTTTCTGCTTACAAAGGTCGATAAACTTTTTTTAAAATCCTTTTAAAAGAGCGATTATTGATCCTATTATTTTAATGACAACTAAAACTCACACAAAATCTCATAAGATAATATAATGGATAGGCTGATGAAAAATAGCCGCCTTCTGTAGCATTTCAAATATCTTCAATTCTAAATCACTCCTTAATCTATTCTTACAAATTGAGACAATTTGTTATTAATCCAGAAAATTATTTTAATTATTTTAAGGGTAATTACCCTTTTTATCTGCATTATCTATAAATAAGTATTATATTTGCAGGGTAAATACTCTTTATAGTGGATAACTTAGACATAAACAACTTATTAATTTCAATTTTTTCGGAGAAAAATAGTATTGATGTAAAAGAAGAATTTGAGCAAAAACTAATTAGTTATAATATTAGCAAAACCAAAGCTCTGAAACTTTTAAAGATTGATAAAGATGTTTTCGAGGAAATAATTAGTGGAACCGCAAAGCAACCGAATTTAATACATGTTGTCAAGATTGCGGAATTCTTAAACATTGATATAAATCAATTTATTATAATTGTTTTAAAAAATCAAAGTCACGATAATATTGCTTCAATTGAAAATGCACGAAAAGCAACTTTTTTGTTGAAGAATTTTGATGTAAAAGTTTTAACCCAACTTGGCTTTTTTCAGAGTAGTGACGATACCGAAAAGTTAGTCCATAAAGTACTTTCATTTTTCGGATACTCCACCATAAAGGAGTTTGAAGAACAACTTGAAGAACCTTTATATAGTCGAACGAAAAGAAATTTTTCAGATAAAATGAAAGATTTTTGGATTAAATCGGCTTATCAAACTTTTAGAGTGATAAATAATCCTAATGAATACGACAGAAATAGATTAAAGGATCTAATTGTTAAGATAAAACCTTATTCACAAGATATAAACGATGGCCTATTTATAGTTTGCAAGGCTCTTTACAACATTGGAGTCACTGTTATTTTTCAAGATTATCTACTAACTACTCAAGTAAGAGGAGGTACATTCATTATAAATGATAAACCTTCTATTGTACTTACTGATTTTAATAAAAAATATCCTACAATTTGGTTTACACTTATGCATGAGTTGCATCACGTTTTATTTGACTTTGATTTAATTGAAACCAATAGTTTTCATTTAACTGGTGATGATGATTTGTTTTTGATTGAAGAGAAAGCAGACTCATTTGCGAGAGATTTCTTTATGTCAGAGGATAAATTTCATTTTATTAAAAAATACATTAACAATCCTTTTTTAGTATCAAAATTTGCTGTAGAGAATGAAATACACGAATCTCTTATTTATTCCTTTTTCACATGGTATCAAGAGAAAATATATGGAAAAAATTATCACGCCGCTTTTAAAGGGTATTATCCTGATTACAAAAATGCTCTAAGAAAACTAAATCCAATTTCATGGAATGATATAAATATTAAAGTCACAAGTGAAAAAATAAAATCAATTTTAGAAATTAAATAACTTAGAGTAATATGGCACAAAATAAAAAGGTAAAAAAACAAGACGAATTTTCAAGTGCTGATATGGAAAGGCTAGAACTTTTACAAAAAGCGAATGAAAAAGTTGGTAAGCAGTTAACGATTAATTCTGGAAGCGGTAGCCCTGAAGAAGTTGATGAGTTAAGACAATTAAT
>CAYPOW010000082.1:10808-12402 GCA_964412145.1 uncultured Draconibacterium sp. | reverse complement strand
TAGCCAAATCAGGAGATATAAATAAAGGACTTTCGTTGTGTCAGGAAGCCTGGGCGTTTTTTGAAGGTGACACACAAAAAGCGGCATATTTTGCTTATGTGGCTTGCAGTCTGGCAAGCTGTCTTGAAATGGAAGAGCAATCTGAGCCGGCAATTGAACTTCAAAAGTTTGCCGTTAAATATGCTGGCATTTATCTCGACAATGCTTTTAATGGACGTGATTACACAACTGTTTTAAGTCAGCTTTTAAATTTGAACAGACTTGGTAATGCAGCGGAAAAGATTGGTGATTATGACACCTTTAACAATGCACTAACAGTTACTTCAATACTAAATAGACGCGTTAATCATATTGTGAATATGAATAATACTTTATGGCAAATGATTGATAATTCGAAAAACACCGAAAATCAAAAGGAAATTTTTAAATTTGTTGTAAATGCTTGGGAACAAACCGAACAAACTGAAATGTTGGAGAGATTTAATAATTTAAAATAGGTACAAAATAGTTTTAAAAAATGAAAAAAGGAAAAAATATCGTGCAGGGTCCCAGAAAAAAAGTGATGGTATATTATGAATCCTGAACAAACATCAAATACGTTTTTGCAGAATGAATGGTTATTTATCCTTTTATCCTTTCTGGTTTTGGTCGCCTTATTTTTTATTCAAAAATACGCTTATCTGCTCGACAGAAAACTTAACCAGGCAAGCAAAATAGAATCTACCTGGGAAGGGAAACCCTGGCCGCTATTTGCTGGAATAGGACTTGGATTATTTTGGTTTTTATACAACATGTTTTCTCCAAATGATTTGAGTCTCGATTTCGAAATGCAAAATCCTGTTAAGTGGGTTTTTATAGTTATAATTTTGGCCGGATTGGCTGGAGTCATTTACGAAAGTTTGACTCATTTTAGCCTTAGAACTGGGTTAATAAGAACCTTAATTTATTACATACTGGTAATGCTATATTTTTATGCTGGTTTTATTTCAGGCCTTTTTATAGTCTCAGTTATTGCTTTAGTACTTGTTATTCTGGTTTTCAGATATTTCATAAATCTTTTTAAATAAAACTTTTGCCAATGCTTAACTTTTTTATTTCAATAGTTGTTTTTGCCTTTTCTGCTTTTCTGCTGGCGGTAAGTATTCGTTACGGCATGATTGGCGCAGAGCGATTCGACAGCTGGTTATCCTCAAAGTCGGGTCATAGCTTTGAAGGATTTGACTGGTATTTCAGGATTCCATTTAGCTTAGGTGCAATCCCCGAGTATTTCTATGCAATGGTTCTCGGTAAAGACAATTATTTTAAAACCAATTGGTGGGCGTTAAAAACGGCATCTTTTATTTCGGTTTTATTGTTTGTTGCCCTTTTAAAAAACAGAACCGGAGTGGCCGACTACTATACGCTCAACTTTTTGGGGGGAAATGGAATAACGGCATTTTTTACCTCGGGTACATTTGTTTGGTACATGAACCTTGTTACTTTATCGTATTTGGCTTTAGCAGTTTTAATTAGCATTGAAAGTGTAAAAATAGCGGGAATTTATGCGCCAATCAGGGTTTTCTATTTTGGTGTCCTTTCTTTGCTTATGGCTAAC
>CAYPOW010000082.1:9165-10708 GCA_964412145.1 uncultured Draconibacterium sp. | reverse complement strand
CTGATAATTCAATTGATATCATCTTAAATAGGCTCAGTAAAATACAGGCTGATCCAAAGTATCTTGCTCGTTTTGAACCTCCGGCAACTAATGAAAAGATTGCTCTGTTTGAAAAAAAATTTCGGATTAATTTGCCCCTTTCGTATAAAAAGTTTCTGTTGAAATTCAATGGAGGGCTGATGTTGTATTTTTTTCGAGAGAAACTGTTAAAGAACCGCGACAATTTTGAAAGGTTTAAAGGAGAGTCGGTGTATTTCCTTTCAATTGAAGAGCTTACTGATAAATATGACGATCTTAAAGATCGGGAATGGAAAGTCGATAGTAATACAACAAGCCCATATCCGCTTATTCCATTTTGTTCACTTCCAAATAGCGAGCTTCTTGTATTTGTTAATGGCAAAAAATCGGGCGAAGAATCGCCTGTTTTTGATGCTTTTCATGAGGAGTTCCCTTCTATATGGGGAATTGTTGCAACTGATTTCGCCTCTTTTTTGACTGATTATTTGGACGCTTTGGGGAATCCAAAAACAATTGGTGATGAAGATGCAGGTGTTGCATCCGACTATTTCGACGAACCATCAGAGATAAAAGAAACACCGGAGGAAGTATTGGTTCGGACTGAATCCGAACTACTGGAGACTCCTGACCATGCTTTTACTTATTGCGAACGAGCGGAGGCATTTAAAAGCCTGGATAACTTTTCTGAAGCCTTTTTAGCGATAAACAAGGCCATTGAATTAAGTCCTAAAGATGCATTTTACTATTTCAACAGGGGCGAAATTTTGAATGAAGCAAAACAACACCGGGCAGCACTAATTGACTTTGACACAGCTGTGAAGTTTGCCCCCGAGGATGCTTTTTACCTAAGTTGTCGTGCTGGTTCGCTCCTTCAGTTGAACAAATTAAAACCTGCCATTAACGATTGCAACAGCGCCATTAGTTTAGATTCAAAATCCATTTTACCTTATATGATACGACGTGAAATATATCAGTTATTGGGTATGGAAGACAAAGCAGAAGCAGACCAGCTTATAATTGATAACCTTAACGAAGAGGACGCTTAATTTGTTTAGCTTTTAATTTTGAATCCTAATGAAGATTTACTCTGGCTTTTTATATAAACAAACTCTTTAACATCGGCAAAAACAACTTCCGACATTTTTTTCTTAGTTCGTTGCGCTTTGGGTAAGTCGGCCATTCTTAATTCCTGGTTTCGTGCAATTTTTTCTACAATCTTTCGCATTGAGCGCGCATTTCCGAAATACCGATTTCTGTTTTTATACAAGTAGCTAATATATTCCCGAAGATGCTTCTCTGCGTCAATATTAGCATGGAGCTCTTTTTTTTGCAGCATTTCTTTTGTAATATTCCACAACTCATTCTCTTTAAAATCCTGAAACAAAAAAGTAGTATCAAAACGCGATTCAAGTCCTGGGTTCGATTTTAAAAACTGCTGCATATTTTCAGTATAACCGGCAACAATCAAACTAAAATTTCCACGCTGATCTTCCATTTCCTTAATAAATGCAGCCACCGCTTTTTT
>CAYPOW010000082.1:0-9065 GCA_964412145.1 uncultured Draconibacterium sp. | reverse complement strand
TCTTCCAGAGATTTTTTTAGCAACTCATTATCAATTGAAAGTTTCAGTTTCTTTTTTATGGTTGTTTCTTCAATGTCTTCAATATCTTCAGGCAGAACAAGCGATAATACTCTTTTATTGAGTTCTTCTATAGCATGTTGTTTTATCACCCGAATTCCCATATTCATTTTCGATTCATCAACCATTGCAAGAACATAACGGGCATTCCCAAATGTACGATCTCGTTTTCTGTATGCAGCAGTAATTATAGCTGAAAACTTTTTAACAGCATCGGGATTCAATTTTACACCTTTCTTTTTAGCGGCAAAATCACTAATTTTGATTAATTCTTCGGGAGTATAATCTTCAAAATGGAAATGGTGTTTAAAGCGAGATTTTAATCCTGGATTCGACTTAACAAAAGAATCCATCTCTTTCGGGTAGCCTGCAACCATAATAGCAATATCTCCTTTTCCATCGCTCATTTCAGTTATCAATTCTGCGACTGCTTCCGGTCCAAAATCGCTAGAAGCACCATTTTTAAATAACATATATGCTTCGTCGATAAATAAAATGCCCCCTCTTGCTTTGTCTATTGCTTCTTTTGTTTTTGCACCAGTTTGTCGTATATACTCCGAAATTAAATCGCTGGCTGCAACAGTGTGCACATGTCCTTTCGAAAGCAAACCGATGGAATGGAAAATGCTTCCCAATAATTTTACAACCGTAGTTTTTCCCGTTCCCGGATTTCCGGTAAATACACTGTGCAGGCTTATTTCATCATCATCATTGAATCCTTTTTCTTTGCGAAATTGCAAAAAACTGACGTAGTCAACATATTCACGAACTTTAAGCTTAATATTATCTAATCCTATTAGAGCATCCAGATCGGCAAGAATTTCGCTTAATGGCCTGTCATCTATAATGATTTCTGTGTCTTGGTTTCCTTTTTCATCCTCTGATTTTTCCGGTTTATCTTCGGATTTAGTTTCTTTTTCCGTTGTGCCAGTATTATTTTTCAATGATTCAGGAGATACATGCGAAGCATCAAACAAACTAACAACTTCCTGATTTAGTAATGCTTCGTAATCACTAAGCCGCTCTACATTTTTGTTGCCAACTAAAAATGGCAAAACAGCAACGACAGTATCCATAAAAACTACTTCTATCCGATAATTATCTTCAATCCATATTCCTGGTGCTTCACCACCAAAACCCGCGGTAATTGTAAATTTTTCGCCCGAATCCTGTCTCGGCGTAATATAAACCATTGTGTCTGAAACTCCTATTCGCAGACCAGTATCATCAATAAAATTGAAAAAAACTTCGCAGAGCCACTCCTCTTTTATTTTGTTCTGAAAGCGTAATTCACCCATTATATAACGCGTTTCTTTAATGTCAAAGATTTTTAGATATTTCCGCTCACTTTCATCAATATCTCCCCTAGGCGCTTCATAGGTTCTAAATGTCTGTACTTCGAAATACGGATTATCGGACTCGGAAACCTTATTGTAATCTTCGATATAAAAGTCAGTAGAGCCAACCTCTTCATCATTAATCGAAGCTATCCATCTGTATTTTCCTGGTTTCCAGTAATTTCCACGCTTGTCTTCTCCCCATCCAAAACTATAGGTTACTATATTATTTTCAACGGAAACAGTAATCTCCTCCTCTTTACAACAGATTTCATCACCCAACTCATTCCCGTTTATTGAAAATGCACGTAACTTAATTTTTGCTTTCCACTCTTCTTCATCAAACAATTTATTGTAAAAAGCCAGCTCGGTGCTTAAATAATTAATTTCATTTTTATCGAAAACCTTTCTAAACTTGAAATTATGGCCAATAGCCCGATCCCAGGCGTACGATTTCAAACTTTTAAATTTGTAGTTTGCTGTGTTTTTTGATTTATTGAAAAGCATATTCTTTGACTATTTAGTTGATTAAAATGAGTTTCTAAAAAAACTAAAAAAATGTAATTCAGTAGTTTTATTTCCCATGTTTCTTATCCAGTTCTATTTCAATTTTTGTTTTTATTTCAATAAATACTTCCTGGATTTCAATATTTTCTTGTTTTGCAATTTCTTCTTGTTCATCTAGCAGTTTTAAAGCCTTTTTATATTCTTTCATTTCGAATAAAAGAAGCGCCTGATATCCAAGGCTGTTTTGTAATCCATCTTTAAAATTGGCTTCCCTGCATAGTTTTTCCTCTTGTTCATGCAATACAATTGCCTGATTAAATTTACCCCATTCTTTATAAATTAATGCTTGGTTGCATAAACTAATGCTTTGTCCTATTTTATTTTCAAGTGTTGCAAAGAGTTGCCCACTCAGAATATGTAATTTCATGGCTTCCTCAAGCTGACCCAAATTAGATAAAACTAAACCCTGATTTCCTAAATTTATAGCCAGTTTTTCTTGCTTGTCAAGCTCTCGGAATAAAATTTCTTCTTCTTTTAAAATTTCAAAAACTTCTTCATTTCGATTTAAATCATCTAAAATATTTTTTTGATTTTCAAAATTCTCCAATAGTTCATCAATTTTACTTAAATCCCTGCATAATTCTGCTTCTTGCTTATACACATCAATTGCCTCTTCTCGTTTCTCAGAAATAGTTAAGATTAGTGCTTGAAAACTTAGATTTCTACTCAAGGCATCTTTATTATCAAAAAGTCTACATAATTTTTCTTCTTCCTTGAAAAGGGTCATTGCTTCCTCTAATTTCCCAAGTGTCCCCAAAATTGGAGCATGTGCAGCAAGCATCTTTTGTAATTCTAAATTATTTTCAAGGTCCCGACAAAGCTCTTCTACCTGATAATAAACATCAGACGCTTTTTCTTTTTGCTCTGATTTAATATGTAAGTTAGCAAGAGAATCAAGAGTTTCAATCAAAGCACTTTTGTTGTCCAATTCTTGGCAAATCTGTTCCGATTCTAAAAAAAATCTTTCAGCTTCTTTCCATTGTTCCCATTCTGTTAAAATAAGCGCTAGGTTAAATTTACATATTTGCAATCCTTTTTTATCTTTTAATTCACTTGCAATTTGCTCAGCCTGTTTATATTTTTCAAAAGCTTCTTCCGTTTTTTCCAAATTAATTAAAATTGCCGCCTGATTTATCAACGAAGACTGCATTCCATCTTTATTGTTTAATTCTATGCAAAGTTGTTCTACCTGCTGGTTCAGCTTTTCAGCTTCCTTCAATTTCCCAGAATTGACTAGAATAATTACCTGATTATTCCAACAAGCTCGTAATTGATTTTTATTGCCTAGCTCACTGAAAATGTTTTCTGCTTGCTTTAATAATTTTAAAGCTTTGTCTGGTTTTTCCAGTTCAATGAAAATACTTGCCTGACCACTAAGATTTACTGCCAAGCTATCTTTATTTCCCAATTCTCTAAAAACAAGTTCAGTCTTCTTGTATAAACGTGAGGCATCCTCGAATTCTCCTTTATCAACCAGAATATCTGCTTGGCTAGCAATACACTTATTTAATTCATCTTTATTACCAAGTTCTTTCCATTGCTTTTCTGCCTTTTTATAGCTTTCCAATGCTTCATTATGTTTTCCCCAGTGATTTAAAATTCGTGCTTGTACCATTAAGCTTGAACTCAATCCCCTTTTATCACCCAACTTCCTGTAGTTTTGTTCAACTTGTCGTGCAAGGTCCAAAGCATCCTCTAATTGTTCCCATTCTGTTAATATTAATGCCCTATTGCCAAGTACTATATTTAATCCTTCTTCATTCCCAATTTCTCTGCTCAGTTTTTCTGCTTCAAAACTTAAATCCATGGCTTCTTCATATCTTCCCCATCCCTTTAGTATACTAGACTTATTGACTAAATTCACCATCATCGCATATTTGTCGCCTTCTTCTCTGGCCAGTTGTTCTCCCTTCCCAAATTGTTCAAAAGCTTCCTCCACGTTTCCCTGCATTCCTAAAATTAAAGCTTGGTTGTGAAGACTTGTTTGTTCACCATCCGTATTCCCATAATTCCTGCAAATTTGTTCTTCCTTTTTATACAGTTCCATGGCTTCATCCAAACGTCCCCAATCTCTTAAAACATGAGCCATTTTCCTAATCATAATGTAACTATATTCGGAATTATCGCCCAAAACAGATAACAAATAATTCCACAAAGAATACGCTTCTTTATTATATCCAAGATCGTACAATAAAGATGGTAATTTAGTATGGTAAAAATTATTCTTCTCAGGTTGATTGATTATTTTTTTATAAGCATCTTTTGGTGACAGACCAGTATTTTGTTCCGTTTTTGTCCAGTATTCTTTTATTTCATACTCATTTTTCTCAAAAGCTTCATTTATAAATTCTAAATCCTGTAACACTTTTGCAAGTTTATCCCATTTTTCAGCTTTCATAAGTTGCCAGGGTAACTCATCTATTTTCCTGAAATCGAGTTCGGTTTGTTCAAAATAGGATGCTATTTTTTCGTGTATTAATTTCTCATTGATATTGTTCTGGATATATTTTTTATACACCGCATTTCGCAAGTAATCATGAAAAAAATTCTGGAGACCCTGACGATTAACCAATGATTCTTCGAGAGCCAAAAACAATGGCGACCAGAAGGCTTGCGGCAATGGTTTGTGTATTTCTCCCAATATTTCCAGTAATTCTTTTTCCGACATTCCCATTCTCGATGCCCAAATAAGAGAAAGGGCATCTTGTACAAGATGTGGTCTGTCCTTTTCAAAATCCTGCTCTAATCTTTCTAAAATCTTCTCATAAAGTTCAGCAGGCGATTTTGCCTGTATATAATGTCTTATCCTGTCATTCAATTGTTCATAAACACCAAAAACCCGGAGTTCATCCAACAAAACTTTTAAATACAAAGGATTTTGAGTTTGTTCTTTTTCGAGAATGATTTGAAATTGTTCTTCGTCTAGAGATTTTCTATATTGCCAGAGATATTCAGAAATTAACAAACGTCTTTCATCGGAGCGCAACCCTGTAACTGAATATACTGGCCAATTTCGTTTGGTAAGTATATCACAAACTTCTCCTGGTAAAATAGAAGTAATTACCCTTATTTTTGGTGGAAATATCTCAGGCAACCAATAAAGCTTGTGCGTATTATCAATGTCTTCCAACTGATTGAGCCCATCAAGAATTAGAATAATCTTCCCGTTAGTTGCCGCAATGCTCAGCCAATTTGGAAATTCTCTGATTACATCTTCCGGTTCTTTCGGAATTTCAAGTTTAATGTTGAATTTTCGTTTAAGCTCCTGTATTATTCGTTTCAGAATTGAAATGTAATTGGTGCTTTGAACTGAGCTTCCAACGTAATGTTGAATAATGAAAGTTTCAGGGTGTCGTTCCCGATAACGCGCTACCCAATTAGCAACAAGGGCTGTTTTTCCTGAACCGGATTCTCCGATAATAATTAGCGGTGGCTGTTCACTATTTGAATGGTCATCAAGTCGGTTAAAATATTCATCCCTGCCGATGTAAACTTTTCTTCGGCTTTGAGCGAACTGTTCATGCTCAAAAATTTCTTTATCTAATGGGTCTGGCACTGAATCTGCTGGAAATTTTTCATCAATAATTTTCCATAAATCATCTAAAATATAATTTGCAACTTCTTCAGGGCTTGAATAATTTTCCTTCAGATTGCAATTGGAATTTCGAATCTCATTTTTTAATGTTTCTAATTTTTCAACTAATTTCTTATCACTTTCTTTGAAATCATTTATTTTGATATTCTTAGCTTTAAGCAAATAGTTCGGATCTCGAAAATAAAAGAATGCACGGTCATTCATTTCTGGATTTTTAAGTACCCCGTGAATTATTTCCATTTCTGTTACACTCTTATCCAAGTGTTCTTCTATCCATGATTGGGTTTGAAAAATGGAAGGATTTATATTTTCACGTAGCGGTACCCATCCATATCGTTCTCCAAGCAATCCAATAAAATAAGGACGAGAATTTTCTATTTCTTTTAAACAAATTGGAAGGACTTCACCCCGTTCAGCTTGCTCCTCGGTAACCCCCCAACGCAAATCTATTTCAGTAAACTCAACTCCACGATTCCTACACCTTTTATGTAATTCAGGAAATATTTTTTTTATTAAGATATCCCTTTCTTCATGCATATCGCGGAAAGTTGAAGATATAAAAACGCGAATATGACGGTTGTTTTGCGGGTTTTTCATTTCATCGTTTTACAATGGGGTTAATGCATTTCAATATCAAGTTTGGGCATTATTATAGATTGCGAGTAATCTTGGAATATTCAAAATGGTGTTTCTGTCGTATTGTTTTATATCGTCCGAAAGTTGATTGTATGAAATCAGGTTTGGATGACGCTTTTTCTTGTCGTCTCTTTTTTCAGCATAAACATACCCGCTTAATTGCATGTGAGCCCACCAGCGATTATGTTCCATTTCGGAAAGTAATTCGATTTGTTCTTTTGAAATGTTATTGAACAAATTTTTCAGATTATTTTTATAATCCAGTGCTCTCAGTTTTACATAAATATGATCAGCTTGTTCCCTGTTTTGGTTTTTAAAATCGAGCGGAAGCAACTCCCAGGGTTGATGGGATGCTTTATTTGGGTCTGGCTTTTCAATTGAGCTTAAATAATCTTTATGGATGATTTTTGCCAGTTCATCCAGCTTTTCAGAAATTAATCCGTCCTTAGTAAATGATTCCTCAATCAGATTGAACTTATGTAAGTTTATGTTATCGATTTTCTTCGCAGTATACCATTTACTTAATATTCCATCCGGATTAAGAAGAGTTAAAATAACATCCATATTTTTTTGAGTATCAACTTTAGTAAGTTTATTTAATACTCCCGATGAAAGCGAATCGTCTTCGATAACGATGTATACGGCTGCAAAAGGATGTTGTTTGTGCAAAACCTCAAATTTGTCGATATCAAACAAATCAAGTTCTTCGTTAACTATTTCCAAATCAATTAACTGATGAAGGTATTTAAAAGAACGCTCCAGACGCGACACCATATTTTTTTCATCATGGAACAAAGTGATTTTTAGCTTTTTTAGATTTGCATAATGCCCAAGGCGTGCAAAACGTATTAGCATACTTTGTGCAAGGTTTTTAGAACCAATTAGGGCAATATGTAACTGCGGATCATCTGGAGAACAAACCTGAGTAAATACATCGGGTGAATATTTGTTAAACAGGATTCTCGACGTACGTTCATTGGCAGAAAAAATCCGGATTTCGCAATTTGAATTCACCATATTCTGTTCGGTAAACTCCTCGAAAAAGTTAAGTTCTCTAAGCTCGTTCAGCTTCAAATCGTCGCTAACATGTGTATATAAAGTTTGTCTTTTGTCTTTCCCGTATTTTGCCAAATAATTATAAACCGAAATGGCAGACGAAATATTCTTTTCATCATCATCTTCAATAAAAACGAAATATTTGGCCCGATGTGCTGCAATATTTTTAAGAAAATTATTAGAAGTTATGTCTCCATCAACAATTATTGCACCTCCTTTTTCCACTAAATCAAGTTTCTGTAATTCCTCTATTCCAGCAATTACGATTACTTTTTCATTTTGTGCAAGCATGTCGGAGATTAGGTAGCGAGATTTTGGATTAAGCGAAGTAATAATGATATGGTCTTTTTTATACTTTATCAAAACCGATTTAAATTCTCTTCTGATAAAATAATAGATTGCCTTTCCTGCGGCATACAGCACAACTGCCGGTGCTAGCCAACGAGCTACTTCGAGCTGCCAGGGAAGGGGAGATTTAAACTCATCTACAAATTCCATCCCGAATATTTTTACCGACTGGAATGCTAAGTCAATAAAATTTCGTTCAACTCCAGCTTCGGCAAATAAAAATCCGAATCCTATTATTGCAAGGAAAAACGAAGTCAGTCCCAGGATACCAACAATCCACCATTCAAAATCGCGAATTTTCATATTTATGAGGATTTATTAGGTTTATATTCTAATGGGATCTATTTAACCCCACATATATTTTTTTGTCTATGGGTAAATGTTCTTTTTGAAAATTTTCTTCCAATTTTCTACTTTAATGCTGTTTGTTACACTGAGTTTTACAGTTCAAATATAATAAAAATATAAACAAAAAGGAATTGTTAAGGAATTTCAAAGAATAGAAATTAAGCCTATGGAGAAAATTCCTCACGCAGTCACTTCGCAAAAAGAAAAAAGGACTTAGAGTAAATTTCAAGTCCTTGATCATCAAGTAACGGGACCGAGATTAGGAATTAGATTTTTAGGAGTGAGGCCTTTGCAAAACTACAAATATGGGTCATTTCGAACGAAGAGAGAAATCTTAATAAAATGAATATCAATGCCATAAAAGATCTCTCTTCGTTAACTGACGGATCGAGATGAAGGTTTTGGTGTTTCACAAAAGTCTCAAATAGTAGATTTCTATTATTCTTTAACGCCTGTAACTCCTTACTTAGGTTAAAATTCTAAACAACCCTTGTTTCCATTTTACAACGGAGCAAATTGTCAAATTGTCAATGGTCGCCCAATCAGTCCTTAAGGCAGCGAACGCTTAATCCGTTCGCATCCTTGCCGTAGCTGTTGCGGAACACTTGGTCGCTGTCGTAGCTCAGGTTTCGAAACCACGCGTCTGTACCTGAGTCATCACTCGACGACCACCATAAGCCGTAGCGGCCAAGAAAGTCGCTCGACCCATCGTAGTAGTGTGTGCCCCCCGGGAGGGCATTAAAACCACTGTTGTTGGTGCCATTGCCATTATTATACCATCCTGTGGTTGATTTCATTTGACCTCCCTGATCCGTGCCTCGAGAACGTGTATCATCAGCCTCATTTTGGCTCATACCCAATTCCATTTCAAGGGTTTTCCACTCCTCATCGCTAGGTAAATGCCAGCCGCTTGGGCAAGCTTCTTTTGCTGATTCCCCGTTATATAATCTACCGTAAATATCTCCGTTTGCAGAGCTATTATCGTAGAACCAGGAAAAAAGATTAGTTTCATAGTTTAGATTTTCAGCAAACCAAGTTTGGGTTCCTATTACAATGGTAGTATAGGTTTGGTCATCGCGGGTGTCTGTATAAGTGCCGGTAGTGCCACTTTCAGGACTAGT
>CAYPOW010000081.1:0-12484 GCA_964412145.1 uncultured Draconibacterium sp. | reverse complement strand
AAGTATGCCTTTTTGTATGGGTTCGGGATAATTCTGATACGCTTTTCCTTTCACCATATCGGCTATAAAATTGCCAATAATCAAGCCTTCGTCGTTTCCTGATAAATACAAATGAGCTAAAAAATTCAAAATCTATTTTTTACAAAGATGCCCATTTCGATATGGATTACACATGCTTTATGAAAAATTAACAATGATTAGTTTCGAATGATTCCCTGGTCTTTGTCCTGAAAAATAAGTGTATTTTTGCCAAAAAATTAATCGCAATGCAAGTGAAGACCGTGCAAGATATTGAAATAATGGCTCCTGTTGGTTCATACGAATCCTTGATGGCCGCCATTCAGGGAGGAGCGAATTCTGTCTATTTTGGAATCGGGAAATTAAATATGCGTTCAAAATCGTCGAAGAATTTTTCCATTGACGATTTAAAAAAGATAGCTGACATCTGCAAAGAAAATAAGATCCGAACTTATATCACTTTGAATACAGTCATCTACGATCAAGAGTTGGAGGATATGAAAGCAATTATCGATGCTGCAAAAGCAAACGGCATCACGGCCATTATTGCTTCCGATCAATCGGTAATTCATTATGCCTTTTCGCAAAAGATGGAAATCCATATGTCGACTCAGGCCAATATCACCAATATAGAAGCCGTAAAATTTTATTCCATGTTTGCCGATGTTATGGTTACGGCACGCGAATTAAATCTTCATCAGGTAAAAGCAATTACAGATACAATTGAAAAAGAGCAAATTAAAGGGCCTTCTGGAAATTTAATTCAGATTGAGGTTTTTGCTCACGGAGCCCTTTGTATGGCCGTTTCGGGCAAATGCTATTTAAGTTTAGATTTGATGAATTCTTCTGCCAATCGAGGCGCCTGTTTGCAACCTTGCAGAAGAGGTTACGATGTAAAAGATCGTGATAGCGGGCTGGAATTGCATATCGATAATGAATATATTATGTCGCCCAAAGATTTAAAAACGCTTGACTTTTTGGATAAAATTCTATTTGCCGGTGTTCGTGTTTTAAAAATTGAAGGGCGTGGTCGTTCTCCCGAATATGTGAAGAAAGTTACACGTGTCTATCGCGAAGCTGCCAATTCTTATTTTAATGGTGATTTTACTAGGGAAAATATTGCACGTTGGAATGCGGAATTAAATTCCGTTTACAATCGCGGATTTTGGGATGGCTATTATCTGGGTCGCAAAACAGGCGAATGGTCGGAGCGCTATGGCTCTCAGGCTACGCGAAAAAAAATCTATCTCGGTAAAATCACTAATTATTTTACAAATCTGAATGTTGCTGAACTTCAAATAGATACAAACGAATTAAGCCTTGGTGATGAAATAAATATTGTTGGACCAACTACGGGTGTTTACGAAGATGTAATTAAAGAAATACGATTGGAATTAACACCTGTTGAAAAAGCAATAAAAGGAAATGCTGTTTCTTTCAAAACAACAGTGCTGGTTCGGCGGGGTGATATGGTTTATAAATTGATCGATGTAATTGATCCTTTTTAATTTCTATATTTTTAACGCAATAGACGCAAAGTTTTTACGCTAAGGTCGCAAAAGGTTTTTTCTTTATTTTCAATTCCTGATTAGATGTCAGATGTCTTTCAGACTGTGTGATTCGCCCTTTTTATAAATCAAGGGATAATTTCAAGTTTCCACCAAGGCCATCCTTTATGATTCTCAATAAAGTTGATAAGCGAATATCACTTGCATTATTTTCAATCCTAGAAATATAATTTTTAGTTGTTCCAACTTTGTCTGCAAGTTCCGCTTGCGTTAAATGTTGTCTTTTGCGAGCTTCTTGAATGAGTGCTCCGATTTTATAGGTTTCAAATTCTTCTTCAAATTTGTCTCTTTTTTCAGTTCCAATTTCACCATAATTATCGTCAAGATGCGATTCAAATGATTTTATATTTTTATTTGTTTTCATAATATTCTTTTCTTAGCCTTTCAGCACGTTTAATTTCATTCTTTGGTGTTTTCTGTGTTTTCTTTCGGAATCCACTTAAAAGTATAATCAGATTTCCCTCATCAAAAAAACAGAATATTCGATAAATTCCCTTTTCTGCCGAAACTCTTATTTCCCAAAGCCCATCCGTATTTGTTAAATGCTTTAGATATTTTTCAGGAATAATTCTTAACGTTTTAACAAGAAGAATTGTCCAGTCAATCTTTTTTCTAACTGCTTCATTTTGATTTATATAGAAATTAGTAAAGTGCTCTTTATAAATTCCTATTTCTCGACTAAATTCTTCCAAATTAATTGCGTTAGATTTTTGCAAAGTTATCTAATTAGACAACAATTGTCAAGTTAATTTTAAAATATTATTACTGAAAAAGTTTTTTGTGATTTCACACATCTAACACTTTGGGTTATTTAGTAATCATTGGACTAGACTTGACTCATCTATCTAGCTACAAAATGCATTGCAAACACTTAAATTTTCTTATTTTTGCGGCTTAATCAAACAAAAGCAAGCACAAAATGAATTTCGTTGAAGAACTACGCTGGAGAGGAATGATCCACGACATAATGCCGGGAACTGAAGAAATAATGGAGAAAGAATTGATTTCAGCTTATGTGGGCATCGATCCAACGGCCGATTCTCTTCATATTGGTCACCTGGTGGGCGTAATGATGCTCAAGCACTTACAAATAGCAGGCCATAAACCTTTGGCTTTGGTTGGTGGTGCCACAGGAATGATTGGTGATCCTTCAGGAAAATCGGAAGAGCGAAATTTATTGGACGAAAACGAACTTCGTAAAAACGAAGAGGGTCTCAAAAAACAACTTAAAAAATTTCTCGACTTTGATTCTGATATACCCAATGCCGCTGAATTGGTAAATAATTACGATTGGATGAAGGAGTTTTCATTCCTCGATTTTATTCGCGATATTGGAAAGCACATCACGGTTAATTATATGATGTCGAAAGACTCTGTCAAAAAACGCATAGGTGAAGAATCTAAAGTTGGCATGTCTTTTACAGAATTTACTTATCAGCTGGTGCAAGGAACCGATTTTCTGCATCTTTACAACGAAAAGAATTGCAAATTACAGATGGGTGGTGCAGATCAGTGGGGAAATATTACAACGGGAACTGAACTTATTCGTAGAAAAGCAAATGGAAAAGCCTTTGCTTTAACTTGTCCTCTAATCACAAAAGCCGATGGCGGGAAATTTGGCAAAACTGAAAGTGGAAATATTTGGCTCGATCCTGAAAGAACTACTCCTTATGCTTTCTACCAATTTTGGTTAAATACTTCGGATGCTGATGCCGAAAAATACATCAAAATCTTTACTTTATTCTCTCAGGAAGAAGTGGCCGAATTGGTTGCGCGTCATAATGAAGCTCCTCATATGCGTGAGTTACAAAAAGTATTGGCCAAAGATATTACTATCCGTGTGCATTCCGAAGCCGATTATGAAGCCGCTATTGAAGCCTCGCAAATCTTATTTGGCAAAGGAACAACAGAAACATTGCGCAAGCTTGATGAACGTACTTTCTTGAGTGTTTTCGAAGGCGTGCCCCAATTTGATATTAGCAAAGCCGATATTGAAACTGGTATTGGAGTTATTGATTTCCTTGCTGAGAAAACACAGATATTTGCCTCAAAAGGTGAAGCACGCAGAATGCTTAAAGACAATGGTGTTAGCATCAACAAAACTAAAGTCAAAGACGATTATACTATTAATCTAAGCGATTTGCTGAACAAAAAATATATCCTTGTTCAAAAGGGAAAGAAAAATTATTTCTTAGTAATACTAAACTAAAAAAAGCCCCGCTTTATCGGCGAGGCTTTTTTCTTCTTCTTTATTTAAATTTCTTCAAAATCTTTTTTACCGCATCTTTATGAATGGTAAAGCCCATCATTTTTAGCTTTATAAAATCTTCATGGAAGAAATAATAACCAAATTCTGAGACATTTGGATCGTTATTCCGTGATCCGGAACTTGAATCTTTTATCAAATACCAATCTTTACCATCTTCATTGTAGTTTTCAAGATAACCAACCAGATGCATTCCATGGTCATCGGTTGTGGTTTCATTTGAAAAACGGAACTGACGCGCATCTTCGTTTATGTATTCCGATGGAATATCAAAATCAGGAATCATGGCACATTGGGTGCTTCGTAAAAACCCTGCTTCAGAAACATCTCCGCCAATCGACATGGTATAACCTTCGCGAATAGCGCGTTTGATTATTTTCATAAAATCATCCAAAGGAACATTATAATAATCTGCATTATGCCACCAGTTATCAGGAACTTTATATTCTACTTGTTGCCAATATGGCTCTTGTTTATAAGATAAAATCTCTACAAAATCGTTAGGATTAATTTTAAGGTAGTCTTTTAAGTATGTTGTTGGAGTAAATTTTACACCCTCAACGGTAAAAGAAGTTGGGGGAACACCAATATTATGATTCATGATAGATTGGATAGTTGCAAGAACTTCCTCTTCGTTCCATGCATTGGATGCTTTAACAGATTGAAGATATGAACTCATTTCTTTCATCATTTTTGCATGCGTGTGGTATTTTCGGCCATTAATCAAACCTGAATATTCTTCAGCTGGAACTGCTCCGTATTTTTTCATTATCCGAGCCACAGCATTACCTTCCGAACCTTCAGAGAAAAGTGAATTTCCACGTTCCTGAACAAAACGACGTGCTTTCTCCACATATTCCCAATAAACTGTATATATTTCAGAAATAGACACTTGCTTTTTCTGTTGACGCCAAACTTCTGTTTCAAGAAAAGACAAGGTAGAAAAACACCAGCAACTGCCTGCATTTCCTTGTGACTCAACTTTTTGCGCCCATTGTTGAGTATACAAATCAACTTTATTTGGCAAATCTTTAGTCGATTGATCCATAACAAAACGTTTGTATGGCTCGGCTTTCTTTTGCGTTTCATTAACGGCATTCACATCTTTTAAAATGGTTTCGTAATAAAAACCCTTTCCTTTTTCCTGAATTTCAATTTTTGCTTTGTCTTTATTTTGGGCATTGACAATCATTGCGAAAAATAAAATAAGACCAATTAATGCACTCTTTTTCATATGTTTATATTTTGATGATTAAAACTTATTTATCGGATCAACAAATGTATTTATTCTTTAAAAGCAGTCCTAATAATTCTATAATTTCTATTGTTTTTGTTTTGCCTAAGCTATAAACGGTTTGTAGCAAATGCATTTTCAATTGCTTAAATGGCAGCTTTTCTTTTCAAATTATGATATATATCATAATTGAATGATACTCAGGTATAATGTTTCCTTGATCGATTAAGGCCTGCAAAATTGAATACCTTTTAGGGATTGGGTTACTTTTGGAGCGAAACTATCATTATTCAATAAACAGCGTTTCCTTATGAAAAAAATCGTTTCAGTACTCTTCTTATTCTTTGCGCTGCAGGCTATTTCTTTTGGCCAACAGCCTGATAAATCAGTCTCTAAAGAAGTTCAGCTTCAAGTAAAAAACTATACATTTAAAGCAGACCGAAAAAACATTTCTCCTGTGGATCACAGTAAGTTTGCCATTCTTCAACAAAACTTTAAAAGACCACAGGATATTACTTTGGCGTGCTTAAGTTGTCACACAGAGCGCCATAGCGAAGTAATGGTTAACAACCATTTTACTTGGGATCGACAAGAAGAAATTCTAAATCATGGTTCTATTTCTGTTGGAAAGAAAAACATTCTTAACAATTTTTGTGTGGGTATTGGCAGCAACGAAGCAATGTGCAGTAAATGCCATGCCGGTTATGGTTGGGTTGACACAACTTTTAATCATCATGCCAAAGAAAATATCGATTGTTTGGTTTGCCACGATAAAACGGGTACCTATACTAAAGGTAGTGGCGGAATGCCGACGCCTCAAACCGATTTAAATCTCGTTGCACAAAACGTTGGTCTTTCAACAAGTGAAAATTGCGGTTCTTGCCATTTTGTTGGTGGAGGCGGTAATAATGTAAAACATGGTGATCTTGATAAGGCGATGCTTAAAGCTGACCGAAATTTAGACGTGCATATGGCTATGGAAGGTGAAAACATGAGTTGTACTGAATGTCACATCACAACAAACCATAATATTACTGGTAAATTGTATGCGCTTTCTAGCGAAAATAAGGATAGGGTTTCTTGTGAGCAATGTCATACCCAATCACCTCATCAAAGAAATGTTCTCAATAAACACACCGATCGTATTGCCTGTCAAACCTGCCACATTCCTACTTATGCTAAAGCAAACCCTACTAAAACATGGTGGGATTGGTCTACAGCAGGCAAACTAGACGAAAACGGAAAGATTATTGAAATAAAAGATAGTATCGGTGATATTGTTTATTTTTCGAAAAAGGGCAATTTCAAATGGGGCCATAATATAGAACCTGAATACCGCTGGTTTAACGGTCTAGCTGGGCACTTTTTAATTACTGATAAAATTGATACTATTCCCGTTCAGCTTAATACTCTTGATGGTTTTTATGGCGATAAAGGCTCTTTAAGAGCCTCTTTAGAGCCCTCAAAAATTTGGCCTGTAAAAATAATGCGAGGCAAACAACCTTATGATACTGAATACAATACACTTCTACAACCCAAAGTAGTTGGACCAAAAGGAAGTGGAGCGTTTTGGGCAGATTTCGACTGGGCTAAATCGCTTGAAAAAGGAACAGAATATATCAATCAGCCGTTTAGTGGAAAGTTCGGTTTTGTAGAAACCGAGATGTATTGGCCTTTAAACCATCAGGTAGCGCCTGCAGATCAAGCTTTAACTTGTACTGATTGTCACGTGCGAGGAGAAAAAAGTCGCTTAAGCCAGCTTGATGGTTTTTATATGCCTGGCCGCGACCATTATTATTGGGTAGATTATATTGGAATTATTCTAGTAATCTCCACATTTCTAGGCGTCGTTATTCATGGAGGTTTACGCGTTTTCTTCAGTAAAAATAGTGAGCACTAATTCTAAATAAATCAGAAAAATGAAAATATATATTTATCAAGTATTCGAACGGTTTTGGCACTGGACACAAGCATTATTAATAGGTTTCCTGGCCTTAACTGGATTTGAGATTCATAGCTCTTACACTTTGTTAGGTTATCATAAAGCAGTTCAATATCACGACATAGCTGCTTGGTCTTTTCTTGTGCTCCTAATTTTCTCCTTTTTTTGGCATTTTACAACCGGGGAATGGCGACAATATAAACCAACCTTAAAATTGCTTATTGCGCAAATAGAATATTATATCCTTGGTATTTTCAAGGGTGCGGAACACCCCACAAAAAAGCTTATTTACAATAAATTCAATCCGCTACAACGATTGATTTACCTGGGATTAAATTTATTGGTTATTCCGGTTATGGGAATTTCTGGCTTTGCATTTATGTTTTTAAATTATCCGAACACAACACTTGAATTGAACGGTTTAGATATTGTTGCGCTTATACACACCATTGGAGCTTTTTCTTTAATTACCTTTGTTATTATTCATGTTTATCTAACAACAACAGGGCACAAACCTTTATCTGCAATTTTAGCTATGCTAACTGGTTGGGAAGAAGTAGACGAAAAAAGCGCACGAGCTATGGTAGCAAATGAAATGGAAGTTGCTTTAAAAATCACGAAAGCCCATTTAAAAACAGATGAAAATGAAAAAGAATTGTTGGACGAGGCTTTAGAAGAAACAGAAACAATACTAGGAATTAAAAAAGAAGAAAAATTCCATAATGTGATTGCTAATTCAGGCGCAGGTTATTTCCGAATTAATAAATTGGGGTATTATGGTGCCGTTAATGCCGCTTGGTTACGCATTTATAAATACGATTCTCCAGAGGAAATCATTGGAAAACATTTCTCCTTAAGTCGTTCGAAAGAAGACTTTGCCGAATTGGAAGGATCTTTTAAACGCGTTTTAGAAGGAGAAACAATTCCACATGGCGAAGTAAGGCGTATTTGTAAAGATGGCTCTTGTGGTTTCCACACTGTTACGATGACACCCGTTGTAATGAACGGGCAAATAATTGGAGTTGAGGGGTTTATATTAGACACAACTGTTCGCCGATTAGCAGAGAAAGAGCTGTTGGAAAATAAAATACTTATGGAAGAGCTTTTAAAGAAAAAGAAAGATTAAAATTAAAATTTCTCATATTCATATAATAATAAAAGGGAGCGCAAATGCGCTCCCTTTTATTTATTTAATTAATCTGTTTTTTAAATTCCAAAAGACAATCTGGTCAGAATATAAAGCAGCAAAATGATTTATACCTTTTAATGCTTATGTCATCATGCTTAGCGTCTTATGCCTTCGGATAAAAATAAAAGCTCCTTTTGGTAATAATCAGTCGGATTTTGGTAAGACACATTGTGGGCTAATCGTTTTCAGATAATCATCAAAATCCTGATGAAGCGATTCTTTTATTATGCTAGATTCTTCAACGTGACAACTTAAACAAGACCCAAACAATAGCATACGCTTTTGCTCTTCGAGTGTAAATGGGCGGAAATCGCTACGCGTTGAATTTATTTTTTCTTGACTGTCATTTAAAAATCCCACCCATGCATCTTCCGGCAAGCCGTCCTCTTTTCTGTTCGCAAAACGAGGCGTAAAGTCCCATCTTCCGCTATTGCCTTCAATAATATACTCCATTTTACCTCTTCCATAGCCCAAACTTAATGAGCTTAAATGACAAGATTCACAACTTCTGCCTTTGCTCGATGTTGTATGAGCAGCAGAAGGAGCATACAAACGTAAAAACCGATTATGGCTTGGGTTTTGATAAAATGATGCCGTATCTATTGTCATGATCATTCCCGGAACAGCAGTTTCAACTCGCCTCATTGTATCGTTTTCTCTTATACCTAATGCTGGATAGTCGGATAAATAAACACCAACAAACTCTTTCCATTCACCAGTAATTTTTTTTCGATCTAATAAATCAAAACCCTTGGCGTTTTCATCATAGGCATTATGACAACCCACACATTGAGGCGCCCATTCCGTATGGCAAGAAGAACAACTTAAATCGGAATGACCATATTCCAAGGCGCAAGATGGGCTTGGGCTTTTTAATTGATGCGCTTTTCCGTCTTTTTTGCCGATGAGAATTGCCGAGTCTTTCGCCAATATTTGTACATTTAGTAAGGGGTAATTCCCTTGTTTTGTTTTTGCAATTAAAGCATCTGTTGTGAATGGCTTTCTTAAATTGAAAACGACTTTCGATTCTGAAGGGAGCTCCTGATAATTTGTGCTGTTTTCGTAAGTAGTAGAATGGCAGTCTTCACAACTCACTTTTACAGCTTCTTCTTTGTGAAAATATTTTTTGCCATTGCCCATTACTTCCGAATACGTATGGCAATCGATGCATAATAATCCTGCAGTATGATGAACATCGGCGGGTTTCTTTTCAAAAACACGCTGATCATCTAATAACCGATACAAACTATCGTTGGGCATATCATCTGCTTTGATGCGCGTTTCGTGCCATCCTTCATAATTGGTTGATATTCTTCCTGATCGACTATGACATCCAAAACATTGATCATTAGAAAGTTGAATAGATAAAGAAGCATGGGCAAATGTTTCCAATTTAGGCGATAAACTATCCAATTGATAGGTTTTTAATGCGCTTAAACTTTTATCATCATAATTTAAATGACAGGCCAGGCATCCACCGCCTCTAGATTTTTGATGATTGGGTCCCACTTCCAATTTATCGTTTCCCAAATGGCAGGAAGCACATAAATCGCGCATATGTTTGTCGGCAGGACTAAAACCTAATTCTTGCACATGAAATAGTATATCCAATGAATCATTTTCATCAAATACAAATTTATCTACGGCTATTAATCCGCTCAAACTACTCATTAATGAATTGCTGATATGTGTATGTTCTTTTGGATGACATTGTGTGCTGGAGCATGTCAGAGCAGCATCGGATAGATTGCCCGGAATAAGCAGCATATCTCGATGAGCTGCATTTTTATTTAAAGTAAAAGGATTGCCAAGATGACAGCTAGCACATCCAAGCGATTCAGGATTATGCGATGCTGAAAAACCTTCAAAATTGTTATGGCATACTATGCAACCTTCTTTTCTATTCAAAATAGTTGGAAAATTGGTGCTGTCTTGATTGATACTTTTGTCGGGCCAGGGAAAATAGGCCTTTATTTCGTTTGATAATTGATGCTGATCTGTATCCCAAGTTTTCCATTTCCATTCTTCGCCTCTAAAAAAATAGGCAATTACACTAACCACAATATAAAATACGAAAACAGCGTAGGCGATGAGTTTTATAAAGCGATGTGTGTTGTTAGGTAAATATTTAATGGCAAAAAGCAAGGCAATACTTCCCAGAATAATCCAAATAAACAGTGTTGGATCACTCATCCAATGCAAAATTTCTTGAAAACCAACAAAATACCAAGGTCCTTTAACAATAGGGTTTACATTATCGTGAAGAGGGGCTTGAAGTACAATACTAAATAAACTCAGTAGAATTAGAGTATAAATATATGGTTGCGAACGCGGCCAAATTACTTTAACATGTTCGAATAAAATGATAAAAAGAATAATTGTAAATGTGGCTATATGATGAAGGTAAGGAATAAGTAGGTTCTGAGCATCAGGCCCTAACAATCCAAAAGCTATAGTTTCACCAAAAGGAAGAGCCGAAATAAGGCTGTTTAAAATGCGCCAAGCTTGTTGGCTCTCCGCATCGCCTTTGAGGATAAAACCGCCAATCATGGTAAAGAATAAGATTAAAACGCCTAAACTTAATCGCAACCAAACTGTAGCTTGAATTTTGTTTTGCGAACGTTTTTTAAGGTGATCCCAAATATGAAGTATGGTGAGAACAAAAAAGAATTGGGCGCTCCAATAATGTAGATTTCTAAAAAATAGAGCTCCTGGATTTCGCAATAAAAAATTTGAAATTGAGAGATAGGGATCTTCAATTTCATAGGGAATAAGTAGGACCAAACCAGATAATGCACAAATGAAGAAGCTTGCAGTAGCATATGCTCCAAATGTGAATTTTCCTATTTTATTGGGTAGTCCAAAAACCATATTAAGCCAATTGTATAATGTATTCTTGTGTTTCTATATCTATTGTATACGACAACTCTTTTAGTTCTTTTGCTGCAGGTCCTTTCAAAACTTTGCCGCTTAAAGAAAAGTGAGAACCATGGCAACCACAAGCCAGCTCATTTTCCTTTAAAGTACTTATCTTACATCCTAAATGCGTACATTTTGAAGAGAAGAAACGAACAATATTATCTTTTTTAATATAGATATAGTGTTCATCAAACAGGATGTCTTTTCCTAAATCAATAGGTATTCTTATTTCTTTTATTGCTTGAGAATTCTTTTGCCAGAGCACAGTCTTTAAGGCCAAATAAACATAAGGTATAGAAAGTACTATAGCAATTTGCTTGAAGAAGGTTTTACGAGAGATTCGTTTGAGTCGTTCTTTCATCTTCCATTTTTATGGAAGCAAAAATAAGAAGTTTAACCGTAATTACTAATATGTTGCAAACGATCGTAATCAAGAACTTTGATGTTTTTACCGTCGACATCAATTATTTTTTCGCTCTTTAGTTCTTTAAATATTTTTATAACGCTCTCGGAAGAAAGTCCTGTAAGGTCGGCTAAATCATTTCGCGAAATGTTTAATTTAAACTCACGTGTTTTAAAAACATTTTCGGATAAACACAGAATTATATCAGCTACACGTCCGTTTGATTGCTTACGTGTTATGCAATAAATTCGACCATATATTTGAGCTGTATTTGCATTCAAGCGATTAATAATTTGATTGGAAAACTCTAAGTTTTTTCTTAACAATTGCTTAAAAACATCAATGCTTATAAGGGTTACAACTGAATCAACATAAGCTGACACGGAATAAACAAAGGCGTCATTACCATCAAAAACAGAGGAAAGTGCAATGAAGTTGTTTTCGGCAACAATTTTTAAAATTAAATCGTTCTGATTACCTTCCAAATAAACTTTTGCTAGGCCATTATTTAGAAAAAGAACGTGCGAAGCAAAAGCGCCTTGTTTTGCTAAAATTTCCCCTTTTTTAAATCGTACTTCTTTTTTACTCCGTTCCAGTAATTCTTTTTCCTCCTCAGATAA
The DNA here is from genome assembly GCA_964412145.1 of uncultured Draconibacterium sp. Classification (GTDB taxonomy): domain Bacteria; phylum Bacteroidota; class Bacteroidia; order Bacteroidales; family UBA12170; genus UBA12170. Next base: position 325 of record CAYPOW010000081.1, on the reverse strand, counting down.
AGAATCGAAACAATTAAAAAAACTAGTTGGGACAATACAACTTGGTGTGTTATTGGGAGACTTATTCATATTGATGGGTTTGTCGGTACAAAATTAGAGTATTTTTTTTGTTCCAACATCTGTTTCGGTTTATTTTATGATATATATCAGTTTTTTTTGCAAAAAACACCGCTTTTAAAAACAAATTATTACCACAGCGGGCAAGTTGTTATTTGTATAACACACTGTATTTTTGTCCAAAACTATTCAATAAACATACTTTTATGAAAAATTTTAGAAAATACTTTTTATTAATTGCTCTCGTTCCCGCTTTGTTGCTGTCTTC
>CAYPOW010000080.1:0-12540 GCA_964412145.1 uncultured Draconibacterium sp. | reverse complement strand
GTACCCCCAACAAGACTCGAACTTGTATCTAGTGTTTAGGAAACACTTGTTCTATCCCTTGAACTATGGGGGCGATAGAGTGCGCAAATTTAAAGCTTTTTTGCTGAGTTTTTAATCGGAATTTCTTCTTATTCGAAAGAAAACCTGTAAAAACGCAATAATCTGCATTTTTGCAAAATAAAAATTCCTTATATTCGCTAAAAAAGGTACTATGAATTTATACTTTTGGTTGACCTGGTTGGCTCTTGCCATAATCCTTGGTCTCATTTCTAAAACAACTAAATTAGGATTTTGGGCAGGATTCGCAATTAGCATTTTTCTGACTCCAATAGTTGGCTTGTTGATTATTTTAACGTCGAAACCTAAGAAAGAAAAGAGAAAATAGGGTTGTTTTCTTCTTTCCGAATACTAAAAAGAAAAGCCTCCGTAATAATCTTCGGAATCGTTTCTTCTTTGGCTTATTTTTTCCAGAACGGATGATTTTTCTTCGTTGGAATATTTCGACCAATCGCCAATTTCATCAAGGCTTCTTTTGCATCCAAGGCAAATTCCATTTGAATCGGTGCGGCAAACATTTATACAGGGGTTTTTTACGTCTCTCATTGTAATTTAGAATGATTATAAATAATTGCAAAGAAAGGAAAAAACTTCCAAATCCTATATTTTTTTAATCTAAAAAAAGAAAATTTTTAATCGTTTAATGTGTTACAATTTGTAAATAGGTTGAAATTGAGTTGCTAAGCCTTATGTATGCATAGGTTATTTTCTTTTAAATTGACTAAAAATTAGAATTAATGAAAAGACAGCTATTTTTTCATTGTTCTGGTTTTCGATAAATGCTTGAATATTAGGTAAAAACATCGTCTATATAAATTAGTTCTATTTAATGTTTAAATTTGAATATTAGACAAGCCTATTGTTTTTTGAATAACAATAAATTTTAATTTTGCAAAATAAATATTTAAATAACGTTTTCTACTACCGAGGAGATATTTAAAATTAATAAAATGAAAGCAAATTACATTGAACATGTTGGAATTGCAGTAAAAAATTTAGAAGAAAGCATCAAGTTTTACGAAGAGGTTTTGGGGATGAAGTGCTACGCAGTTGAAGAGGTGAAAGATCAGAAAGTAAAAACGGCCTTCTTTAAAGTGGGAGATACAAAAATAGAGCTATTGGAATCTACCGATCCTGAAGGTCCAATAGGTAAGTTTATTGAAAAGAAAGGACCTGGAGTTCACCATATTGCATTTGCTGTTGATGATGTTCAAGAAGCTCTGATAGATGTCCAAAATAAAGGAGTAAGGCTTATCGATAAGCAGCCACGTAATGGAGCCGAAAATTTAAAAATCGGATTTTTACATCCAAAATCTACTGGAGGTGTTCTTACCGAAATTTGTGGAAATAAATAAGTTTACTTAAGGTTTTATATATATTATGCAGATACAATCAAAAATTAACAAACTGATTGAAATGCGCGAACAAGCTGCTCAAGGGGGTGGCGAAAAGCGTATTGCCTCTCAGCACAAGAAAGGTAAATATACCGCTCGTGAACGTATTGATATGCTTCTTGATGAAGGAAGTTTTGAAGAATTCGATATGTTTGTGACTCATCGTAGTACAAACTTTGGAATGGACAAAACACACTTTCTTGGTGATGGTGTAATTACAGGACATGGCACTATCGACGGAAGAGTTGTTTATCTATATTCTCAAGATTTTACCGTTTTTGGCGGATCTCTTTCAGAGTCTTATGCAAAGAAAATTTGTAAGATTATGGATCAGGCTATGCTAGTAGGAGCACCATTAATTGGAATTAACGATAGTGGTGGAGCTCGTATTCAGGAAGGCGTTAATAGTCTTGCTGGCTATGCCGAAATTTTCCAACGAAACATTATGGCAAGTGGAGTAATTCCGCAAATATCTGCCATTTTTGGCCCTTGTGCTGGTGGTGCTGTTTATTCGCCAGCTCTAACAGATTTTGTTATTATGAGCGATCAAACCAGTAATATGTTTGTTACTGGGCCAAGAGTAACCAAAACGGTTACCGGTGAGGATATAACTACAGAAGAACTTGGTGGAGCTAATGTGCATTCTTCAAAATCTGGAGTTTCGCATTTTAGAGCCGATGATGAGGATGAAGGAATTATGATCATCAGGAAAATGATCGAATACCTTCCACAAAATAACCTTGAAGATCCAATCCAAACAGTTTGCGACGATCCAATTGATCGGATAGAAGACAGTTTGAATGAAATTATTCCTGAAAATCCAAATCAACCTTACGATATGAAGGATGTTATTTATACTTTGGTTGATAATCAGGAGTTTTTAGAATCTCAAAGACGATGGGCTAAGAACATTATAACCGGCTTTGGCAAGTTTGATGGAATGCCTGTAGGTATCGTAGCCAATCAGCCTAATTATCTGGCGGGCGTTTTAGATATTAATGCTTCCAGAAAAGCGGCTCGCTTTATTCGTTTTTGCGATGCTTTTAATATTCCAATTCTTACTTTGGTTGATGTGCCTGGTTTCTTGCCGGGCAGCATTCAGGAACATAATGGTATCATTTCGCACGGTGCAAAATTGATGTTTGCATATGGCGAGGCAACAGTACCTAAAGTTACAGTTACTTTACGGAAATCGTATGGAGGTGCTCACGATGTAATGAGTTCTAAACAATTACGAGGCGACCTTAATTATGCCTGGCCAACAGCTGAAATTGCTGTTATGGGTGCTAAGGGAGCTGTTGAAGTTTTAGAAGGGAAAAAACTTGCTTCTATGTCGCAAGATGACGCCCTAAAATTTGTAACAGAAAAGGAAAAAGAATATACCGATTTGTTTGCAAATCCGTATGAAGCTGCTCGCTATGGCTATATCGATGATGTAATTGAACCTCGAAATACACGTTTTAGAGTTATTCGTGCTTTCCGCACCTTAGCGACTAAAAAACAAAGTAATCCGCCTAAAAAGCATGGAAATATTCCATTATAAAATTCGATAAACATGAATTTAATAAATCTTTCAATCAATTGGAATTTTGCGATTAGTCTTAGCGTAATAGGCTATCTTATCGTATTGTCCGCTCTTTTGTTCTTATTTATCATTTATACTTTAATTCCTAAAGTAATGCGATTTGTTACCAAACACTATCTTAGAAAAAAGGAAGATGGAGTTAAAGATGAATGCAGTGATATGCCAGTTACAGGGGAGGTGAGCGCAGCTATTTCGGCAGCATTATATCTTTATTTAAATGAACAGCACGACGCTGAAAGTGGTAAAATTACAATTAAAGAAGTTTCTCGAAAATATTCACCCTGGAGCTCAAAAATTTATGGTATGCGTCAACCATTGACAAAATAATCTTTATAAAAATGAAAAAATTCAAGTTTAATATACACGGCAATAACTACAATGTTGAGATAAAAAAAGTAGAGGGTAGTACGGCTAAAGTTGAAGTAAATGGTACTTGCTATAAAGTTCAATTAGACCAAGAAGTGAAGACAACCAAAACGCCTAAATTAATGCGCTCTTCAGTAAAGACTCATAAAGCTTTATCTAAAGTGGAATCTGGAGCATTTAAGATTAATTGTCCATTGCCAGGTACAATTATGTCGGTGAATGTAGCTGAAGGAGATAAGGTGAAAAAAGGGGATGCTTTACTGATTTATGAAGCAATGAAAATGGAAAATAAAGTCTTAGCCGAAAAAGACGGAATTATTAAAAATATTCGCGTTAAAGCTGGCGACAGTATTTTGCAAGACGAACTTTTACTCGAAATACATTAATATGCAACTTAGAAAATTATTCACAATAATTGGAGCGATAGCCATAATTAGCTTGGCTTCAACTTTCTTTTCTTTTGGAAATGCTTCTGAAGCGAATTCACTTCCCACTGATCAAGTGGAACAAGAAATCGCCACCGATACCGATGGAATATTTGATGTTGCTCTTGATGGATTAGCTAAATTTATTGGCTATTCGGGATTTGAACATGCAACATCTGGGCATATCGTAATGATTCTTATAGGTTTAGGATTTATCTTCCTTGCTATAAAGTATGATTACGAACCACTTTTACTTATCCCGATTGGATTTGGAGTATTGATTGGAAATATTCCATTTGATGAAGCAGCAGGACTTAAATTAGGAGTCTATGAAGATGGTAGTGTGCTCAATTACTTGTATTTCGGAGTTAAATATGGTATTTACCCTCCATTAATCTTCTTAGGAATTGGCGCTATGACCGATTTCTCATCCTTGATATCAAACCCAAAATTAATGCTTTTAGGTGCTGCCGCCCAAATAGGTATCTTCTTAACTTTTATGGGTGCTTTGGTATTAGGTTTCTCACCTCCAGAAGCTGGAGCTATTGGAATTATTGGTGGAGCTGATGGCCCTACTGCTATTTTCTTGTCTTCAAAACTGGCCAATGGTATCAATATTTACGAAGGGAAACAAGTGATGAATCTGATTGGGCCAATCGCAATAGCTGCATATTCGTATATGGCTTTAGTCCCAGTAATTCAGCCTCCAGTTATGCGTTTATTAACCAATAAAAAAGAACGTGTAATTCGGATGAAACCACCACGCATGGTGCCTAAAATCGAGAAAATAATGTTCCCAATAATTGGTTTCTTATTAACCGGTTTTATTTCTCCAAGTTCTATGCCTTTGTTGGGTATGCTTTTCTTTGGAAATTTATTGAAAGAGAGTGGCTATACCAAACGTTTAGCTGATACTGCGAGGAATTCTTTAATCGATATTGTGACTATTTTATTAGGAGTTACGGTAGGAGCAAGTACGCAAGCAACTGTTTTCCTTAAAGACACTTCCTTAATGATTTTCGGGCTTGGTGCGTTATCATTTATAATTGCTACTTCTGGTGGGATAATGTTCGCGAAAGTGATGAACCTCTTTTTGAAAGAAGGTAATAAAATAAATCCATTAGTTGGTGCCGCTGGTGTATCAGCTGTACCTGATAGTGCACGTGTTGTGCAAAACGAAGGTTTAAAATATGATCCGTCTAATCACTTGCTGATGCATGCTATGGCACCAAATGTAAGTGGAGTAATTGGTAGTGCAGTTGCGGCAGGTATTTTGCTTAGCTTTTTGTCTTAGGTATAAATGGTTTAGCTAAAGAAACGCTACGAGGGTTTAAAACCCTCGTAGCGTTATGCTTTTTGCTTGGTTTTATTTTAATCTTCTGGCGACTCTAATCCATCATCTGTCATTATCCAGTAATTTCCAGCCATATTCCTGCTGTTATGATGCCAGTAATGCCACTGAAAATAACGTCTTGTTTCTTTGTCTATATACAAAGTTTTTCCTTCTGGGACTTTAATGTCAAATGTAACTTCCTGATAACGCCATTTTTCATTGTGTGATAGTGTAAAAAAGGGATCGAGCTCTAAATCATTTCCATCAATTTCAAAATGATACTCTGTGTTCTCATTTCTTAGTTTGGCATCCATAGTGTTCTTACCTTTTGAACTAGTTCTAACTACTAAAGCAAAGTTGTCATCGTTAGATCTACTAAAAGTGATGCCTGCATTACCATAAAACTCATCGTCGGAACTAATCATTAATTCTTCGCTTTCAAAATAAATAGTCCCCGAAAACTGCTGCTGCAATTCTTTGTAAAATTGCTGATTATAGACGGCAATATTTAATGTGTCACTTTCAACATCATCAAACGTGTTTACAAATATCTGCTTGCTCTCAGTTTTAAATTGTTCCATAGTCTTTACGGATAAAGTAAAAGCTACCATTAATGCGACAACCCAAAGGACGATCGCACTTACGCCTAGAACTTTCTGTCTTCCTAAATTAAATATTAGGCGAATCCCATTAAATATCAAACTAACAACTGGAATAAATATCACAAGAAATATTGCAATGTTCAATATCAATTCATAAGGTGTTGTAATGATATAATTGTTGAGGAATGTTGGAAATGACAAGGCTTCTACACTAAATTCATCGAAATGGATGGGCGGTGTAAATCCAAGATAAGTAGCGGCAAGAACTATACTTAAAGCTATACCAACAACTAGAAAAGTGATGCCAAAGATAATAGCTAAGGCTCTTATGAATACCCTAAAAGTACTATATAGAAAATGGCCGAGATGAGTTAAACCAGTCACTGAATCTTTTCTTTTTTTTTTGACGACATCGCCAGCTTCATTTGAGAAGTCCTCAAATCTGCTTTTCAATGATTCCAATTCTTCTCGGACTTTTTTCTCGATGCTTTTTATATCTACTTTTTCGCCTTCCATTTCAATTTTTTCGGCAGTAGTTGATGCATAAGGAGTAAGAACCCAAAGTGTTAAATAGACGATGATACCAACACCACCAATTAATATTGATAAAACAAAGATTAATCTGATTATCACAATATCAATGTTAAAATAGGCAGCTATACCAGAAGTAACACCCCCAAATATTTGATTGTCTGGATCGCGGAACAAACGTTTTTTAGAGTAAGATCCTCTGCTCTTTTGAGTGTGGGGCGTTTCGTTTTCTTCATCCATTTCAAAAGGTTGGCCTAAAGTTTCAATTGCAAAATCAACATCTGAAATAGAAACAATCTGTTGGAGATCTTTTAAACGAGTTTTTAGGATTTCAGCAATGCGAGCCTCAATATCGTCTACAATATCATCTCCTCCTTCAGTATTCTTAAAATGCTTCTTAAGCGTTTTTAAATAACTGTTTAGTTTTTCGAATGCGTCTTCATCTATATTAAAAAGCAATCCGTTTATATTTATCGAAAATGTCTTCTTCATTTTGGCTGATTTTTTAAATTAATGAATGATGCGATTAACGGCTTTGGTTAATTCTTCCCAATTGTGTTTTAAACGATCAAGGGTTTCTATACCTATTGGGGTTAATTGATAATATTTTCTTGGAGGTCCTGATGTGGATTCTTCCCATCGGTAGCTCAACATACCCTCGTTTTTTAGACGTGTAAGCATAGGGTAGAGGGTGCCTTCAACCACAATTAGATCAGATTTCTTCAGTGTATCTATTATATCTGAAGCATAAGCATCTTTTTCAGAAATAATAGCTAAGGTACAAAGTTCCAAAACACCTTTTCGCATTTGTGTTCCTATACTTGTACTTATTGTTTTTTCTTCGTTCATACTATTTAGGTTTGTAATATTGGCAAAGATACAATAATTGTATGGTACTATGCAATACAAAGTAGTAAAAAATGTATAATATTATTGTTAAAAAAATACTAAAATACCATAATAGACTATAAATCAATATGATATAATTTTAATATTATAAAAAAAATTAGAGATAATTTGGGCTTTTTATTAAAAACTAGTAAAAATCAATAGCGCAAATAGGGTTTTCACGTTGAAAATGAGCTATTTTTTTTGCTGATACTTTCGAATTATAAATTTTAAGTACAATCAAATTACGTAAATCTTCTATAGATTTAAGATTGTTGATTTTGGTGTTATATGCTATTAATTTTTCCAATAGTATTTGATTGCTCAGCTCGGTTAACTTTTTAATTTCAGTGCCTGAGATATCCAATATTTTAATAGTAGGCAAATTAATAATCCATTCTAAATTGTCGATTGGCGTATTGTTTAAATATATAAATTCTAAACTTTTAAGCTTACTGAGAGGATTTAAATCGTCAATTGGATTTCTTGATAAATCAATTTCTTTGAGATAAGATAAGTTTTTTAAAGGTGAAATATCTGTAATTCTGGAGTCATTAATGGTCAGCTTTCTTAGATGTGTTAATTCGGTGACGGCTTTTAAATCGCTTATCAATCTGTTTTCTTTTATTTCTAAAGATTGAATTTTTATCAATTTATGCAACTCTGCACTTTTCGGTTTTTGAGTCCAGCGCATTTCGTTCCGAAATATACTCTTCCATGGAGCTGATAAATTGTCCCACCATTTTAATAGATTCTCGCTTTGATAGATTAAAAGAACCTCACTCTTAAATTCAGTAAAGTCTTCAAATTGTTGATTATCTACCAAAGTGTTATCTGCATCCAAATAACGTATATTTTGCAATTCTTTTAATGGAGATAAATTTGTAACCTTAGTATTATTCATGCTTAGGTACTTCAAATTCACTAATCTATTCAGTGGGCTTAAATCGTTGATTGGACAAAAAGAAAATTTCAGGTCCTCAAGCAAGTTTAGACTTTCAATTGGACGAAGAGATTGAATAGGTGTATTAGATAGATCGAGGGTATGCATTTCACGTGCTTCGCCTATGCCATCCAAACGCTCAACTGCTGTTTCTGAAATGTTTAGCTTTTGAATATTTTTTAATTTTTCCAGAGGAATAAGGCTGTTAATCAGTTTATTACCTGAGATATCAATTTCTGTAATTGTCGTTAATTCATGCAATTGTTCCTTAGTAGGGAGGGGGTCCAGATAAGTTATTTCAGCAAAATATTTTTTCCAGGGATTTGGCAATTCGTTCCACCAAATTTGTAATTGTTTACTCTCGTATACAATTAAAATATGTGGATGTGCTTTCATAAAATCGATTGCTTTTTGGCGCCCTAGTCGATTATTGTCGCAATAAACCTTCTTTAAATGTGGCAAGAGTTCCAAACCAGATAAGCTTGTAATTTCTGCATTTTCACATGATAGCGTTTCTAAATTAGGCAGACGCGAAAGCGGAGATAGATTATTAATCATTGTATTGTTGCAGTACAATGCTTTTAAGTGATTTAAGGGAGGCAGGCTTTCGAGAGATTGTAGAATACCATTATTACTTAGATCGAGATAGCTTAGGGATGACAATTTTTTTATAGGCGATAGATCTGTAATAAGCGTATTGCGCATTCTTAAATCTTCCAAAAACTTCATATCGGCAATGGCTTCCAAATTGTCAATCTCTGTATTCGAAATATTTAAGATAATTAGATTATCCAGATTAGAAATAGGTTCAATATCGTATATATCTGTATTTGAGATGTTTAATATAGACAATTCCATGGAATATATCAAGGCTTCTACAGAATTGATATGCGTGTTAGAGCAGTTTAAATTATGCAGTTTGGTAAGATTTCTGACTGGATAAATATCTTTGATCAGTGTATGAGAAATATCCATTGTGCGCAAATTGCTCAACTTACTTATGGGTTCCAAATTAGTTATCTCAGTATTTCCTGGTATATTTAAGTCTCTGATATCCAGTATTTTTTTTAATGAATTAAACAAACTGGCTTTTTGTACGAAAAGGCTGGAATCATTCATCCAAATGGTATCTTGTTCGAAATTGAAATCGACAAAATCGCCATATGAATTTATATATGAATCCTGAGTATTTGTCTGCTTAAGAATTAAGTAATTCTCATTCAAAATGAAAATGGATGAAAATGCGATTGAATCAAAAACAGAGGCTTCGTTCCCCAAAGTATTTTTCCAGGCTTGGGGCAATAAGTTCCACCAGCGAATATTTTCCTCGTTCTCATTAAGCCTGGTAGTATAAATGCTCGCAATTTTCAAATCCCGGATATCACTATCCAATTTTATTTCGATAAAGCGTTGCTGGTCATTTTTAATTGTATCGCCATTAATACCAATAGCATCCAATGTTCTTAATACATTGGTTAAAAGATAAGGATTATTATTTTCATCAATCTGAAGATCAATGGAAAGAATATTAAAGGTAAAATGAGCATATTTAAAGAAGAAATCAACATCTTTTAAATAAGCCTGCACATCTTTGTTTGTAACGGCTTCGCGACTGGCATCCAAATCGTCTTCAATTTGAACCTTAGCATCACGAAACATTTTTAAGAAAGATTCACTAATGATAATATCTTTTTCTTTAGGAGAAAGCTCGTTATCGCCAATAGCGTTTAAATTAAATTCGAAGTAGGATATAAGTTGCTCTCCTTCAGCTTTAAAACTATCAATCTCATTTCTGCTAAGCTCTTGAGCAAATCCACTCATAGATAAAATCAAGCTCAAATAAATCAATAACTTTTTCATCTTAATTGTGATAGATATATTTTAATAAGATCGATTTCTCTTCCTCACTTATCTTAGTAAGTTTAGAAATAAGCCAGCCACTATTGTATTCAGCGCGTACAAATTGTTCCACTTCAAAATACCAACCGGGAATTTGAAAAAAATGAAATTTTAAATCTTCAACATGCTTAAATACAAAATAGCCCTTTTTAAATTCGTATAAAAACAAAGTCAGGTAATCGGCCTGAAAGGTTTTTATAGTATAATTATCAATGTATTTTTGACTGCCAAATACTCTGATAAGGTTCATAAAATCAATTTCATGACTCATTGGATGCAAAAACAGGCTGCTATCCTTTTTTGTATCATATAAAACCTCTGCAAAGGGTTGGAAATAAACATTGGTTATCACCCATTTATAGCCCAGATTCTCTTGTTCCAATTCTAAGAAAAAGGTAACAAATCGATCTTCTCCCTGATAAGAAAAAAGCGTTTTTACTTCGGCAAACCAGCCGTTGGAATGAAAATTTAAAAATTGATTGCTATCAGGTTTTAAAACGTCCGCCTTAAAAGTATTGCTTAAATCTTTTGTAAGAGCACTGTTGTTTAAATCAAAAAGCATATCAAGATATCTTCCGCGCGATTCTTCATTTCTAAATTCTTTATCGCGTTTATAATAGCGCACTCCTTCGGGGCTTTCTTCGTTATTAAATCGTCTAAAAAATTGATTAACTTGTTTGGTTTCGGCATAGAATAAGCTTTCATCGCCTAAAAAATCAGCAATAATTTGCGATTTTAAAGTACCAAAAGATCCTAAAATGAAAAGAAATAAAAGCAGTTTATATTTCATTTACCGAAATCGTCTTTAAAGCATAACGAATAAAACTATTTTCTATTGAAAGAATAATATTATTAGTTTTTGCTTGTTTCTGCTACCCGAATATCACCTAACATTACATCCCAAAATCCAATTGTTCTACCGCCAATTTGAGTTTCTTTACGTTTAACGTATACTGTAATGTCTTTTTTTGTAGTGTCAACATATTTTAAATCATCCCCTTTAATGCCTTCAAATCGCTGATAAATAGTAATTACTCCAACGTAGGTTCCGTCAGGCTGACGCTCTAAATCGCTAATATATTGTATGTTATACCATTTAATATTTACCCTGTCGTAATTTAGAGCCATCAATCTGTTTAAGTATTTGCTTACCGTATAATATTTCACTTCTTTTCGGTACAGCGAGGAAACGCCAATTTGACTGTTGTCGACAAATAGTTCTAAAGTACGTGCAATAACGCGGTTGGCTTCTGAAAAACTGGTTTCCTTATTTCCAATTATGCTTATATATTTACTTAAATCCTTCACTTTTTCCAAGGCAAGGGAATCGATGGCTTGTTTTCTTTCTGGGCTAATTTCATCCTGCGCAAAAGAATTGAAGCTTATAAGCCCTATGATAATGAGTATGATAAACTTTAGTTTCATATCTGCTAGTCTTATTTTTTGATTAATTCAATTTCAATAATTTTATGATTTACGTCAAATTTAACACCTTCTATTTGGCGATTGTAGGCCTTTACGTCTTTCAAATAATTTAAATAATGTAGTATGGTTGTTGGTTTATCATAATCCTTCTGACTGTCGCCATAAATATTTATAATTAATAAAACAGGAACCTCAGGCGATGCATAATAGGTCAATGCTTGTTGAATTCTTAAATTGGCTTCCATAGCATTTGTGGCCTGAGCAATGTTGACAAAGTGAGCATTGATATTATCCAGTTCGGCTTGCTTTTTAAGCCGATGCAATTCCACTTCCTGCCTAATTCTTTCCTCCTCTTTTTTACGCAAAACCTCCTGATAATCAGCGGATAGCTTAACTTCAACCTGATCAATTAATTGTTCTACTTCAGGATCGCGCAATTGCATATCCTTAATACGCTTTAATTCGTCGACTTTCTCATTATATGTTTTCGGGTTATCATCACGTAATAAATCCACCAGACTTGCTTTTGCCTGAGCAATTTTATTGGCTAGTTCGATGGCGGCTTTTTCAGCAGCAATTTTTTTCTTGCTTTTACACGAACTTCCTCCAAGTGCTATAGTAAAAACAAGAACTAAAGCCATTAACTTACTCCAATGGAAGCGCTTCAATTGAATCTTGTTATTTTTCATTTTCATTTTTTTGATCAGATTAATAAGATGTTTTGAATATCAATGTCTTGAATAAATAATTACCATTTAATTAAGTATGTAAAGATAAAGTTTTTTTTTGATTGAAAGCGCCACTTTTAAAATTGCGCCTATTTGATATAATATTCAAAAGTAGGTGAATTCTTCTATTTTTACATATTAATTAGATAGAATTAATAAACTTTAACAGGCAGAAAAGCTTGGTGGGGCAATTGTTTTATTCCTTTTTGGTTATGTTTTTTTTGAACAGAATAATTTTAAAGAAAAGACTTGTGTATTTAAAAATCTTCTCTATTTTTGCACGGCTTTAAAGCAGAAGTTCATTAATATTTTGCCGATGTAGCTCAGTTGGCCAGAGCAGCTGATTTGTAATCAGCTGGCCGGG
>CAYPOW010000079.1:0-12662 GCA_964412145.1 uncultured Draconibacterium sp. | reverse complement strand
TTGACTGCTTTTTAAAGCAAAAGCTTTCTATTTTTGTGTAAAATAAAACCGAATGATTCTTTGTGTTGCCGAAAAACCAAGCGTTGCCCAGGAGCTTGCCAAAGTGCTTGGTGCAAATACGAAAAAAGAAGGTTTTATTGAAGGCAATGGATATGCAGTCACTTGGACCTATGGTCATTTCTGTACTTTAAAAGCGCCCGACGATTATGATAAACGTTTACGTTCTTGGAATTTAAACTGGTTGCCAATTATCCCCAATACTTTTAGTATCAAGTTGATCGAAAATGAGAGCTCGGTCAGACAATTTAAAGTAATCGAATCTCTTATTCAAAGAGCTGATTGTGAGTATATTGTAAACTGTGGTGATGCTGCCCAAGAAGGAGAACTCATTCAGCGCTGGGTATATCAAAAAGCAGGAAACAAAAGACCCGTCAAGCGCTTGTGGATTTCCTCACTTACTGAAACGGCCATCCGCGAAGGCTTTGCAAATTTGAAAGATGCTTCAGCCTACGATCGTTTGTATTATGCCGGAAGCGCCCGAGCAATTGGTGATTGGCTACTAGGAATAAATGCCAGCAGATTGTATACCGTAAAATATGGCACCGGAAAAAACGTGCTCTCAATTGGCCGTGTTCAAACGCCAACTTTGGCTATGATTGTCAACCGATTTCTGGAAATAGAAAATTTTAATTCAGAAGCTTTTTGGGAAATAAAAACCAGCTATCGCGATGTTCAATTTAATTACGATGGCGGACGTTTTACAGAAAAAGAAAAGGCAGAAAATTTATTGTCATCCATTGATAATCAAGTTTTTGAAATTGTCGATTTTTCAAAAAATCCGGGAAAAGAATATGCACCTAAACTTTTCGATTTAACGGCCTTGCAGGTCGATTGCAATAAGAAACTGAATCTGTCGGCAGACGAAACGCTCAAAATAGTTCAAACACTTTACGAACGAAAACTGGTGACTTATCCTCGTGTAGACACTACTTATTTGCCAACGGATATGTATCCAAAAATTGATGGGATTTTAAAACAACTGAAGTCCTATTCAAAAGAAATTGAGCCGATTTACCAAAAAGGATTGAGTCAAAGCAAACGTGTTTTCGACGATAGTAAAATTACAGATCACCACGCGATTATTCCAACTGGTGTTCAATCAGGCTCTTTGGGCGAAAAAGAAAAGGCTGTTTATGATGCCATTGTCCTTCGTTTTTTAGCCAATTTTTATCCCGATTGCGAGGTCTCGAATACGAAGGTACAAGGAAAGGTTGTTGAACATCTTTTTAATGCAAGTGGAAAAGAAATAATTGAGCCCGGCTGGCGATTATTGTATCAGCAAAATAATGATAATGAGGATGATAAACCAGATGAAAAATTGCAGGCTATCCCTACTTTTGAATTAGGAGAATCAGGACCACATAAACCTGAAATTTTGGAAAAGAAAACACAGCCGCCCAAATTATTCACCGAAGCCACTCTTTTGAGAGCCATGGAAACAGCCGGAAAACAAGTGGATGATGAAGAGCTCCGCGAATTGATGAAGACCAACGGCATAGGCCGACCTTCCACGCGAGCCAATATTATTGAAACGCTATTTAAGCGCAATTATGTCACACGTAAGCGAAAATCTTTAATTCCGACAAGCACAGGGGTAGAACTCATACAAACCATCGAATATGAGCTTTTAAAATCGCCTGAATTAACAGGACAATGGGAACAAAAACTGAGTTTAATTGAGCGCGGTCAGTATGATTTAAACACTTTCCTCAACGAGATGAAAGCAATGGTTCGCCAATTGGTTGATGATGTGAAATACAAAGTGGTGGAGAAAAATATTGGTGAAGTTGAAATCATTACACCTAAAAAAAGAGCCCCCAGAATAAAAAAGGTAAAAGCTCCAACCGGAATTTTTACTTGCCCAAAATGCAAAAAAGGCAAAATTTTAAAAGGCAAAACGGCTTTTGGTTGCAGCGAATGGAAAACGGGTTGTGATTTTAGGATTCCTTTTGAAGAGTTATCTAAGCGTTTTCAAGCAACTGAATTGAGTAAAGAAATTATTGAAGAATGCTATAGAAGCAGCTAATAATTGCTTTCTATTTTATCAGCCGAAAATGTTTCGGTTTATTTTAGTGCGATTTCGTGAATTGGTGTTTTAGTGGCTTTTTGCCACTAATACTCAAAGGCACAAAAAAACACAAAAACTTTTTCACGAGACAATAAATATGGAAGAAATAAAACCCGATAATAGCCAATTAATCGATTTGGTGACGATGAAAATGCCTTTTGGAAAATACGCAGGACGATTGCTTATCGATTTGCCGGAACCTTATCTGGTTTGGTTTAAACAAAAAGGATTTCCAAAAGGAAAATTGGGCGATTTACTGGCTCTTTGTTACGAAATAAAATTGAATGGGCTGGAAGGAATGGTTCGTAAATTAATAAGATGAAATTCATACGATGACTTTGAGTCATCGTATGAATACACTTTTTTTCTTGAAGTAAAAAGATTTTCTTTAACTTTATAAGTTGATATCAAATTATTACTTATTCCCATAGAATAATACAGTATGAACTTCGAAGAAGAATATATCTACCATATTTACAATCAAGGAAATAATCGTCGTAAGATTTTCTTCAAGTCTGCAAATTATTTATTCTTCCTTAAAAAAATTGAAACACATATTGTTCCTTATGCTGATATTCTTGCCTGGTGCTTAATGCCAAATCATTTTCACTTGATGGTATTTGTAAAGAAACGTAATCTTGAAAGCGATTCAATTCATACGATGACTCAGGAGATTCATACGATGACTCAAAGTCATCGTATGAATACACTAAATAATTCTATTGCCATAATGCTAAGATCATATACCCGAGCCATAAATAAGCAAGAAAAACTAAGCGGTTCTCTTTTTAAAGCACATACAAAAGCAGAATGTGTAAATTGTCCAAAAGGGATAACACCTTCATTTATTCTTAAGGATGGAATAACTATTATTAAATCTCAAGATCCGGATAATCAATATCCTAATGTTTGTTTCAACTATATTCATCAAAATCCGGTAAAAGCAAGCATTGTTTCAAAAGCAATTGATTGGGAATATTCCTCAGCAAGGGATTATGCTGGTTTAAGATCTAATGGTGTAGTAAATAAAAACTTAGCTTCTGAATTTGGATTTAATTCATATGATGACTTTGAGTCATCATATGAAAATCCTAGCGCCGAACCATATTGATAAAAGAATAAGCATATTCATTCTTTTCCGAGGCTTGAAAATCTTCCCTACTTACTATTTCCCAATCTTCACTTGTGATTTCCGGAAAAAAAACATCGGCTTCAAAACTATGATGAACCTGAGTCAGGTAAACTCTACTGGCAAAAGGCAATAAATTGGCATATAGCTGGGCGCCACCAATTACAAAATGCTCCTGATCGTCGAGAGCATATTTTTCAATGATTTCTTCAATTGAATTTAGCATTGTACAATTTGGAAACACTTTGCTTTTATCTCCAGTTAAAACAACATTTGTCCGTTTTGGCAAAGCGCCTTTTGGTAGAGATTCATAGGTTTTCCGACCCATAATAATCGTATGACCAGTGGTTAAGGCTTTAAATCGCTTTAAATCATCAGACAGATGCCAGATTAGATTATTATCTTTTCCGATGGCTCCATTTTCAGCTACTGCAACAATTATTGAGATCATAAATAAAAACTTCTTTTTGATGTCTTTTCTTTGTGATCCTTTGTGTGAACTTTGCGCTACTTAGTGGTAAAAAAATAAATTTTAACCACAACACGAAGGGTTTCACAAAGGGTTTCACAAAGGTAAATACTTCTGCTAAACAATCAGAAAAAAACTAATCTTCACGGATTTCGCCTTTTAAATTCTTTTCCATCAGCCTTTTGGCTTCATTTTTTGACAGTTCCATACCTAATATCAACATCAATTTTGTAATGGCAGCTTCCAGTGTCATATCTTTGCCATTAATCAGACCCATATGAGCCAAATCCAGACTGGTTTCGTATTTTCCCATTTCTACAGAACCTCCTCGACATTGAGATATATTTACAATTAGAATTCCTTTTTTTAGCGCTGATTTCAATTCATCCAAAAACCACTTTTCAGTTGGAGCGTTGCCGGCACCATAGGTTTCTAAAATAACGCCTTTCAATCCTTCGATAGAAATAATGGCTTTCACCGTTTTAGGACAAATACCTGGAAATAATCGTAAAATAACCAGATTATTATCGAGTTTGGTATACGTTTTCAAGCGCTTAAAATTTGGCTTTAAAATATACTGATCATGGTATTTAATGTAAACGCCTACATTTGCAAGCGTTGGATAATTGACCGATTTAAAAGCATCGAAATTCTCCGCATTGAACTTATGTGTTCTATTCCCCCTAAAGAGCTGATTTTCAAAATAGATACAAACTTCCGGAATCATTGGAATATCATCCGATTTGGCACCTGCAATTTGAAGACTACTTATAAAATTATCGCGCCCGTCTGTACGAATCATTCCCAAAGGCAACTGAGAGCCTGTTATAACCACAGGTTTATTCAAATTATCGAGCATAAAGCTAAGCGCAGATGCGGTATAGCTCATCGTATCGGTACCGTGAAGAATTACAAAACCATCGTATTTTTCGTAATTATCCGAAATAACTTCCGTTAGTTTTACCCAATAATCAGGATTGATATTGGCCGAATCTATAATCGGAGCGAAAGAATAGGAATCGATTTTAAATTTAAACAATTCGAGTGATGGCATATAATTATATAGCTCATCAAAATTAAAAGGGCGAAGCGAACCTGTTTCGGGATCTTTAAACATTCCAATTGTTCCTCCGGTATAAATGACCAATATTGCAGCTCTTGTTTCCATTAAATCCATTTACAAATTAAATAATTCTTTTGCATTTTGAGTTGTTTTTTGAGCAATTTCATCGACAGAAATACTTTTTACTTCTGCCAGTTTTTGCGCAATAAGTGGAATATATGAAGGTTGATTTCGCTTTCCGCGATAAGGCGTTGGTGCCAGATAGGGCGCGTCTGTTTCCAAAATTAAATGTTCGATTCCAATATTTTTTATCTGATCGGCCAGTCCAGAATTTTTAAACGTAAGAACGCCTCCAATCCCCAGCTTAAATCCGTAATCATTTACAATTTTTTGTGCTTGTTTTTCGGTACCCGTGAAACAATGAAAAACGCCCTTTAGATCAGAAGTATTACTATTATCTAAAATTTTGAATAGCTCTTCAAATGAGTCACGTGAATGAATAACAATTGGCAAATTGTATTTTTTAGCCAAGGCGATTTGAAAGCGAAAGGCCTCTTCCTGCTCAGCAAGAAATGACTTATCCCAATACAAATCGATGCCAATTTCGCCAATGGCGATAAAACTGTTTTCTTTTAGAAGCCTTTCTACAATGGCTAATTCTTCTTCCACATTATCTTTAACCGATGTGGGATGCAAGCCCATCATTGGATAACAAGCATCAGGAAAGGATTTACAAATATCTAACATTGAGTCGATTGTGCTACTATCAACATTGGGAAGCAGTAGCTTCTTCACACCCTTGGCAAGAGCCTTTTCAACAATCTCTGATCTATCCTGATCGAATTCTGGTAAATAAATATGGCTATGTGTATCGATAAAAGTCATTGCGCAAAGGTATTTTTTTTCTTTTTTACCAGGCAATAATTAATGAGTAAAACTATTTTCGTTTTATGCGAAGCACAATTTCTTCCTCATTCATTTTTAAATCAATGTCTTCCGCTTTCCAAGGCAATTCTTCTCCGGTTTGAACAGCATATAAACTAGATAAAAAAGAATGTGCATCATCTAGCAGTTTCTTCATATCGACGGAAGGTTTTGACTGATGAATTTCAGGTTTTTCGAAAGCCTTGTGTTCCTCGCCACTTAAGCTTATCGATTGATATTCATCATTTAAGGGGAAAAGCAAGGTTTGACCAGAATCTTTTTTTCTCAATTCCTGACTGTTCTCAATTAGCAAACCCTGCAATATCGATTTCAGTTTATTTTGAGCTTCCCGGCTAAGTTCTGCATCTTCATTTTTCAGAATCATAAAGTTTGTAATCTCATCAAATAAGTCGCCCTTCTCCTGAAGAATCTGATACATCCCATATTCGATGGAATCGTGACTCAAAAAATGAACCAAAAGTGGTGGTTGAGCAGCACTTTGTTGCTGCAAATACGCCAAGCGTTTATCCATAGCTTGTCGGTTCAAACTCAAATCAAAATATATTAAAACCTCTGAATCTGGAAGCTGCTCATAGCTTCCTTCTTTTATCAATAAAACAGAGGTCCCTTTATGCTGCTCAAACCGCTCAAAAACAGCTTCTTTTTCTTTTTCACTTAAGCCCTGGTTAACAGTTTCAGACAAAACCTTGCACTCTTTAAAAAAACGGTGAAGCTGTTTTCTCCTTTCCTCTTCTTCGGCAAAAACTATTATTTTTTTCGATTCTGTTGCAAAATTTATTTTCTCCTGTAAAAAATGTTTAAACTCCACAAATTTAGCCGATGATTGTGTTGGTTTTGATTCGAATACCAATGAAGCCATCGATTTCATTTGCATTAATAGTTGTGCCAGATTTTGCCAGCCAAATTTGGTTTTCAACTTTTTATCTAGTAAAAACAGTGCTTCAGCTACTAATTTTTGATGCTGAGCTTGCCGCAATCCACTAAAATTAACGGGCACTATTAATCGATTAATTTTTTGAAGCTGATCTATTACATCATCCTTTTCTCGCCGCAGCAAAAGAGAAGGTATTCTTTGTTCTATATTCTCCTGATTAAAATAGCCAGTAATCTTATCGAGTACCTGTGAATCGAATAAACAATGCTGATAGGAGAATTCCCAAAGGGGAGTTAATGCTGTATTATCAATAAGGCCAACCATTGTGTAAAATTGCATAAGCTGATTAGCCGGTTTACTATCTGTAATGATCAATAGATGTTTTCGTTTAATTTTCCGAATAATACCCACTAAATCCGAATCGAAATTACTTATTTTCTGAGCCTCATCTATAATAAGCATGTCGGGCGCAAACCCATCAATAGCTGACGATTGACGCGCAAAATCATCGAAACCAATGATATTAAAATAAGCTTCAGCACGATAATCCCAATGCTTTTGGATTTTGGAACTGTTTGTATCTTTGGCCCCATTAATTACCAAACATGATTTACCCCCTGCTTTTTGTATTTCCTGTTCCCAGTGTTGAATTAAGCTATCTGGACAAACGATTAATACGGAATGTAAATTGAAAAGCTCTTTTTTAAATTGAGCCGCAATGATTGCCTGAAGAGTTTTCCCCAAACCAACCTCATCGGCAAGTATGGCCCCTTTGCTAAAAACAAGAAACTCAACGCCTTCTTTTTGGAATGGATACAGCTTAATATCCAGACCATCAAAATTTAATGTTGTTTTCGCTTTCAAATCAGCAATCGACTGTTTTTCAACTGATTTATCAATTTTAGACAGGACTTCGGGTCTGATTTTAATGAACTTGTGTTTTTGAGCTTCGCGAATAAATCCCTGAAATTCAAGCAGTTTTTTATTTGAAACTTGTTGTTCTCCATCAAAATAAGCATCTACCAGTTCTTGTATTTTGAAAGGTAATTTTCCTAGATAGAACCAGGAAATCCGATACTCTTTCAAAGGATGTAGAAACACTTCCAAAAAAGGGAAGTTCTGCACAGGAATAATTTTATCTGCATGTTCATTTTGAAAGGCGTTAAACGCATAAATCAGGTGCTTGCAAGTTCCTAATTTGTTTGTATGATGATCGGGACAAGAACAATAACCTTGTCTATTATCAAAATCATAAAAAGTAAGTTTGTAGGTTCTGTTTTGCTGATTGCTTATCACATGTTCGCCATAAATATTATCAGCAAAATCCAATTGGTATTTTTCATTTCTTGCTTTTTCTTCTCTTTCAGCCATTACACGCTTAATCATTCCTTCGCGTGTATATTTCATCCCCACATTCAACTTCTGATCTATTTCCTGACTTAAATCTTCGTGCAACTGAAGCAGTGCTGAAACCTTATGAGAACAGATCCCTTCTGCATTGCAATTGCATTGCATCTCCACTTTTTTGGAGTTGTCATCAAAAAAAATATCGGTATAAAAATCCTGGTAATTATCTTCAACCGTATAGGCAAAATGCTCTCCTTCACGACTTTGTAAAACACATTGATTATTCAAATATAATGCGTTTCCCGCTTGATAAGCTAATCGCGATAAGTTCCTGCTAATGCGCAAATTACTGATATATTGTGAAAGGAATTCGGTTTGATAATTCTTCATAATCCATTTATAAACAAGCTAAAATAAGCAATATTTAAGCATCGCCTGTAGAAAGTCCTTCGGAATGCTTTATTTTACTTCAGATTAATCTGTATTTTTGAATTATTCAAAATAGTTATATGCTTTGCTTCCCATCTGCTAAAATAAATTTAGGATTGAGCGTTTTAAGCAAACGACCGGATGCTTATCACTCTATCGAAAGTCTTCTTTATCCGATACAATTAGTTGATATTCTCGAAATTATAGAGAACCAAGATCGTGATGAATTTACCCTATCAGGACTTTCTCTTGAAATCCCTATTGAGCAAAATATAGTATTGAAAACCTTAAAATTACTTCGGTCTCATTATAGTTTTCCAAAGGTAAAAATCCATTTACACAAGCAAATTCCCAGTGGAGCTGGCCTGGGAGGCGGAAGCTCTGATGCAGCTCATACACTGTTGACTATAAACAAACTTTTTCAGTTAGCTATTAGTAGGAAAAAACTCAAAGATCTAGCCTCCCAAATTGGAAGTGATTGTCCTTTTTTCATCGATTCGGCTCCACAATATGCATCAAGTAGAGGCGAAATTTTGGAGCCTTTTGAATTGAATTTGAAGCCCTTAAAACTTTTACTGATAATTCCTGACTTTTCAATATCAACTGAATTTGCTTACAGTAAAATTAAAATTGAAAAGCACATTGTTCTACCAAAAGATGCCCTAAATCAGCCAATTAAAAAATGGAGACAGCTTTTAAAAAATGATTTTGAGATTTCGATTTTTGCAAAATTTCCAGAACTAAATCATTTAAAAGAAAATTTATATCTGGAAGGGGCTATTTACGCTTCGATGAGTGGAAGCGGATCGGCAATCTATGGTTTATTTTCAGATGAAATCGTAGTGGATTTACCTATAAATTACCAACAGTTTTGGTTAGATTTTCTTGCTTAAATTTTCTTTAATCGCCAATTGCCTTTTAACAAATACAAATAGCTTAAAGTAGCCAGTCCGCCCATATAAATATATTCGGAAGTCCAGGCTACAGATACATCTACATTTCTCAAAATGACCACCCAATACAGAAAAGCGAGATAAAAAACCAGTGTGATTATTTCTATTCCAAGTGCTGTCTTTGTGTTGGCTGTTCCGCTCACTCCGCTAAAAACAACAAAGGCTACAGCGAAAAAAATGATAGCGCCACTGATTACTTTCAGTGAAGGTATTGTATCGGCTATCAGGCTAAAATCGTTTGTATATATTCGAATTAAATGTTCCGGGATTAGCCAAATCAGTAAAACAAAGGGGACGACACTAAATAGGCCTATTTTGACAATTCGGTTGATAATGCTCATAACATCTTCCACAAAGCCCTCGCCTATAGCGTTGCTAACCAGGCTTGTAGTCGCAGTACTCAGCCCCATTATCGGAATAACTAAAACCATATAGATGCTCCGGACAATATTAGAAACGGCTAAAGGCCGCTCACCCATTTGTTCGATAATCGCAAAAAATGAGAACCAGGTGGCAACAGAGAGGAAATACTGTATCATTAGGTAAGTAGAAATTGAAAGCGTGCTTTTGATAATCACAAAATCAATTTTCGGAAATTTAAACAGTTGACATTTTTTTACATCGAGCTTGCCGCGTGCATATAAAATGAAAAACACGAAAGAAACGGCTTCGGAAAATACACTGGCTAAAGCAGCTCCGGCAATTCCCATTTGAGGAAAACCATAGTGTCCAAAAATAAGCAGATAATCAAAAACAATATTCGTAACAGCCATTATTACTGCACTATAGCCTAATGCCTTTGTTTGAGTTACACCCACAAAAAGAGCCCTGAATGCAAGATTTCCGAATGCCAAAAAGATTCCCCAAACACGAATATGCAGATATGCTTTTGAAGCCTGAAAAATATTATCTGAAGAAACAATCAGCTTTAAAACAGGGGCTCCAAAGAAATAAATAAAAATAAATATTATCAGTCCTAAAAGCAAAAAGAAATAAGCAGACTGGTCGAAAATACTTCCAATTAGTTTGTGTCTATTCTCACCATTTCGTCGTGCAATCATTATTTGAGTGCCAATGCTAAAGCCAAATCCGAGCATAAAAACGGCCATATAAAATATTCCCGCAATAGCTGATGCACCCAGTTCAACTTCGCCAACACGACCTAAAAAAGCCGTATCTATCACATTGATAATATTTTGAGCGAGTAAGCTTAATATAATTGGATAGGAGACCTGCCAAATTTTACTATACGATGGAACGCCTTGCTGCATATTGC
Organism: uncultured Draconibacterium sp.; assembly: GCA_964412145.1. Lineage (GTDB taxonomy): Bacteria > Bacteroidota > Bacteroidia > Bacteroidales > UBA12170 > UBA12170. The sequence goes on along the minus strand of CAYPOW010000079.1, from coordinate 2,049 downwards.
AAAGTTAAATTTTCCCTCGAAAAGCAAACAAAGTTTATTCGTTAACAACGAAATTAAAAAAAGAGGAAATGAGCATGTTTTGATTTATGCAAAACACATCGATTAAAACATAAAACCACTGTTTTGCATTATGCGAAAGCGTTTTCTTAAAAAATCATCAACTCCAAACAAAGAAAAGGATGCTAAAGCGATAATAAATATGAGAGAGAAAGAGAATGTGCGGCTAAAAATGCGAATAATATAATCCACAAATACAGTATTAACATTTTCCAATAAATAACGAATAATGCCTTCTTCGGGCAACCAGGCGGAAACATAAGGCCAAATAATAAATATTAACGTTACGTTAATGAGCGCGATTAATCCAAAAATTAAAAAGGTTACGTTTTTCCCAACAGCACTGATGCTTTGGTTTGGCACCAAGCTTTCTTTTTGCTGAATATCAGCCATAATATTGGCTGTAAAATTCAAAGAAGGCGACATCAGATACTTCTCGTTAAACAAGGACTTTAAAAATGTGTCCTGTTCAACTGCCTGATATCCTGTTGTTTTTTCTTCCGTTTTCATTATTGCTAATTTAATGTGCTGAGCACGTCTTCACTTTTTGCTAATTCTTCCTGCATCGTTAAATATAATTTTTTCCTGATACGATGCAGCTTTACTTTTACGTTTGCCGCTGATAATCCTGTGATTGAACTTATATCATTAACTGGCATTTCTTTCAAATAAAAGAGGTTAATAATTAAGTAGTCATCGTTAGACAACGTTTCCAAAGCCGTTTGAAGCATTTTCTGCTGTTCCTCAAGATCAATTACATCCAAATCTTCACGCGCATCGTCTTCCGAATAATTCGTTATAACAAAATCATCAAGTGCATGAACTTCCAGCCTACGTTTGCGAGTCATTGAAATGGCTGCATTATAAGCTATTCTATATAACCATGTTGAAAATTTAGCTTCGCTCCTGAATGAATTTAATTTATCAAATGCTTTTAAGAACGTATCTTGTGCTAATTCTTCGGCTTCTTCTGATTTTCTGACAATTTTATAACAGATGGTGTAAACCATGGCCTTATGTTTCTCAACTAGCGGAGCGTATGCTTTGCTGTTGCCTTTTAATACCTCCTCTATATAAAAACTGTCTTCTCTAAAAGCCATTTTTTTTGGTTTTCATTTATAGGACGGATAAGAATGCTTTCGGTTACAAAACAAAAGCTTAAAATTCAATCGATAAAGTTAAGAAGAGTTAAGAACGGTGTCAATAGCTTTTGGAAATTAATTATACTAAATATAGGGTCTTTCCAGAATAGCCTGAGCAATAATGCCTTGACGTAAATCAAAAGCGGATTCTTCGCTCGTTTTTGTATTGTAATCTAAATTATCAATAGCCGAGTTTTTTATTTTGTCATCCTCATCTAAAACAATGGCCGGCTGAACATTGTCTGTTCCCGAATAGGTGTCAATTTCACTCTCTGCTTTTATTTCGGGAACAACATCTAAATAATCACTCTCTTCATATTCATCAATCTGATTATCAGTCGCTTCTTCAAAATATTCGTTTTGAACATAGGGATGTGGCCTAAGTGGATCCGTAGACGCTTCTGTTTGAAATAAGGATTCAAAAATAGATTCAACCGCAGTAGTAGTTGGGGAAGCAACTGGATTTGCAGCTGCTTTATTATCTGCTTTGGCTTTGCTTTTTTTTGCAGAGGAATAAATGCCGTAGGCTACCCAGGCAACTATTAAAAGCCCATAAATTATTTCATCCATTTTCCTAAATTAAAATGTAAAGTTAATAAAATAAAGGGCAGAAGTTCACTTTTTTATCTAATCCCCAACCATCTCCATAGAAAGAATGGCTTTGAGGGCCTCATGGTTTTTGGATTTCGTCTGCTCTTTTTTATCATTTTGCGCTGTTGTTCACCTTGCATTTTCGTTTGGCGCCTGTATTTCTTATCATATTCTTGTAACAATTGATTACTGACCTTTGTCTCTCTCTGCCTTAACTGCTTTTCAGTTTTAAATTCCATTCGTGAAGTTTTACAGGAAC
>CAYPOW010000078.1:11343-12698 GCA_964412145.1 uncultured Draconibacterium sp. | reverse complement strand
ATTATACGTGATTTATTTAACGTACTTGAAATTTTTACCTAGAAAACGAGCACTTGATCCCAGAATTTCCTCAATACGCATTAATTGATTGTATTTGGCAATCCTGTCAGAACGACTTGCTGATCCAGTTTTAATTTGACCTGTATTTAAAGCAACGGCCAAATCGGCAATAGTTGTATCTTCGGTTTCACCTGATCGGTGACTAATTACAGAAGTATAGGAATTTTCTTTCGCCATATTTACTGCATTTATAGTTTCAGTCAATGTTCCAATCTGATTTACTTTAATCAAAATTGAATTCGCTATATCCATAGAAATGCCTTTTGCTAAACGTTCTGTATTGGTTACAAATAAATCATCTCCAACCAGTTGTATACGTTTACCCATACGATCGGTCATTAATTTCCAACCATCCCAATCGTCTTCACTCATTCCATCTTCGATAGAAATAATCGGATATTTCTTGGTCCATCCGTCCCAAAAATCAACCATTTCTGCTGGTGAAAGTTTATCACCTGTCGACCATTTTAAATGGTATTTATTTTCTTCAGGGAGATAATATTCGGCAGATGCCGGATCCAGAGCCAAATAAATATCTTCTCCTGGACGGTAACCTGCTTTTTCAATAGCTTGTAAAATTACTTTTACAGCTTCCTCATTTGATTTTAGGTTAGGAGCAAATCCTCCTTCATCACCCACATTGGTGGAGTGACCCATTTTCTTCAGAACAGCTTTGAGGTTATGAAATACTTCAGCTCCCATTCTTAAAGCCTGAGAAAAGCTCTCAGCACCCACTGGCATAATCATAAACTCTTGAAAGTCGATGCTGTTATCAGCATGTGAACCACCATTCAGGATATTCATCATTGGAATTGGTAATGTATTTGCATTTACGCCACCAATATATCTGTAAAGATACTGACCAGTCTCCTGAGCCGCAGCATTAGCAACAGCGAGAGATACACCTAAAATAGCATTGGCACCTAATTTAGCCTTATTTGGTGTGCCATCAATTTCAATCATAGCGGTATCAACATCAACCTGATCAGAAACATAATAGCCTTTTAATTCTTCATTCAAAATGCTATTTACATTTTGAACTGCTTGTAAAACACCTTTTCCCAAATAACGCGATTTATCACCATCACGTAATTCAACAGCCTCATGAACACCTGTTGATGCTCCTGAAGGAACTGCAGCTCTACCAACAATGCCGCTACTTGTAAATACTTCAACCTCAACGGTTGGATTTCCTCTTGAATCGAGGATTTCTCGTGCATGAATATTCGTAATTGCACCCATAATATTAAATTTTTATTTATTAAAATATAGTTCTATAAAGATACTAAAATTCA
>CAYPOW010000078.1:9898-11243 GCA_964412145.1 uncultured Draconibacterium sp. | reverse complement strand
CGACGTGTGGTTTTTTCATCTTTTTTACTGTCTGTTTTCATAGCCAGCATATGCTCGTTAAAATCAACAAGCTCAATCATACACATCTCAGCATTATCGCCAAGGCGTTTTCCAAGTTTGATAATACGTGTATATCCACCTGGACGGCTGGCTACTTTTTCTGAAATAGCACCAAACAATTCGCTAACAGCCTCTTTGCTTTGTAAATAGCTAAAAACCATCCTGCGATCGTGCGTAGTATCCGTTTTAGATCTGGTTACCAAAGGTTCAACATAAATGCGTAATGCTTTAGCTTTTGCCAATGTTGTTTTAATTCTCTTATGTAGAATCAAGGAAGTTGCCATATTTGAAAGCATCGCTTTCCTGTGCGAGGCAGTTCTTCCTAAATGATTAAATTTCTTACCGTGTCTCATTTGTATTAGTCCTTATCTAATTTATATTTAGAGATATTCATACCAAATTCAAGGCTTTTTGCTTTTACAAGGTCTTCCAATTCGGTTAACGATTTACGGCCAAAGTTTCTAAACTTCAATAAATCGTTTTTATTAAATGCTACCAATTCTCCTAAGGTATCAACATCAGCTACTTTCAAACAATTCAATGCACGAACAGATAAATCCATATCAATCAGCTTAGTTTTAAGCAATTGACGAATATGTAATGTGTTCTCATCAAATTCTTCAGATACAGACTTCTCTTCTGTTTCCAATGATATTTTTTCATCGGAGAAAAGCATGAAGTGATGAATAAGAATTTTAGCAGCTTCCTGCAATGCATCCTTTGGTGAAATAGAGCCATCGCTTTCTAATTCTATAACCAATTTCTCATAATCGGTTTTTTGCTCTACACGATAATTTTCCATGTGATAATTCACATTTTTAATAGGTGTATGAATAGAATCGATAGCAATCGTTCCAATAGGATTATTTTCATTTTTATTTTCTTCAGCAGGTACGTATCCTCTACCTTTATCTATGGTAAGTTCTACATTTAATTTTACTGAAGATTCCATATTACAAATTACCACTTCTGGATTTAACACTTGGAAAATGGATAGATATTTATTGATATCTCCGGCTTTGAATTGATCTTTGCCACCAACAACCATATTCACTTTTTCTGAAGTTTCAGTGTCGATTTGTTGTTTAAATCGAACTTTTTTCAAAGCTAAAATGATATCGGTTACATCTTCTACCACACCTGCGATAGAAGAAAACTCATGATCAACATTTTCAATACGAATATTGGTAATTGCAAAACCTTCGAGAGATGATAATAAAATTCGCCTCAATGCATTACCTATTGTAATGCCAAATCCAGGCTCTAAAGGACGAAATTCAAATTT